>CP079108.1:3345000-3705159 GCA_019285715.1 Sphingosinicellaceae bacterium | reverse complement strand
ATACGGCGCGACGAGGCGATGAAGCGGCCTATGGCAGAGGCTGCCGCTTTACTCCGCCGCGATCGCCATCGCCGGAGCCGCCTGTGGCCCGCGGATCAAGCCACCCGGCCGCGCGCCGGTCGGCACGCCGTCGCGGAACGTCACCACGCCCGACTTGATCGTCAGGGCATAGCCGTCGGCCTTCTGCAGCAGGCGCTTGCCACCCGCGGGCAGGTCGAACGCCATCCACGGCTTGCCGAGCTTCAGCCGCGCGAAGTCGATGACGTTGAGGTCGGCGAGGTAGCCAGGCGCGAGGACGCCGCGGTCGTCGAGGCCGTACAGCCGCGCGGTGTCGCTGCACTGGCGCTTGATCGCCTGCTCGACAGGGATGCTGCCGCGTGACCGGTCCCGCGCCCAATGCTGGAGCAGGAAGGTCGGCGAGGCGGCGTCGCAGATCGTGCCGCAATGCGCGCCGCCATCCGACAGCGAGATCACCGTGTCGTCGCGCTCCAGCAGCCCCTTCACGAAGTCGAGGTTGCCGTCGGCGTAGTTGAGGATCGGGAAGTAGATGAAGCCGGTGCCGTCGTCGGCCATCAGCAGGTCGTAGGCGTGCTCGGCCCCGGACTTGCCAGCGGCGGCGGCCTGCGCGGCGACGGTCTCGGCCTGCGTCGGCTCGTAGTTGAATTCGTCCCCCATCGCGTAGTGGAGGTGGTGGCCGAGCGCGACCGCGTAGAGCAGTTCGATGACGTCCGACTGCGGGAAGACGTTGTCCTCGGCGAGCAGCCGCGCCTTGAACGCCGGGTCCTTGAGGCGGGCCAGCTGCTCGGCCCAGGGCAGGGTCTCGATCTCGACCCACGCCGGCTTGAAGCGGAACGGGTGCACGGTGCCGCGCCATGCCATCAGGATACCGGTGCCGCGCAACGCGATCTGGGCGACGATGTTGGCGCCCCTGGCGTTCCAGTCCTTGGTCGCCGCCATCTGCTCGACCCAGGTCATTTCCTTGGCGATCGACTGGAGCATCGCATAGGTCACCGGCATGCCGGTCTCGCGGCTGAGCTCGCCCATCCAGCCGAACTCGTCCCACTCGTAGCGCAGGTCGGACGCCATCTCGAAGACGCCGTGGCCGACCCGGCCCATGGCACGGCCGATGCCGATCAGCTCCTCCTTGGTCGCGGTGGTGCCGGGGACCAGTACGCCATCGACCGACTTGTGAAGCACCGTGCGCGACGTCGAGAAGCCGAGCGCACCGGCGCGCAGGCCTTCCTCGACGATCGCCGACATGCGCGCGATCTCGTGCTCGGTCGGGGCCTCGTTGTTGGCCCCGCGCTCGCCCATGACGTAGGCGCGCACCGCACCGTGGGGCACGTGCGTGCCGACATCGACGGTGCGCGGCAGACGCTCGAGCTCGTCGAGATATTCGGGGAAGGTCTCCCAGTTCCAGCTCATGCCCTCGGCGAGCGCGGTGCCCGGAATGTCCTCGACGCCCTCCATCAGGCCGATCAGCCAATTGTGCTTGTCGGGCTTGGCGGGTGCGAAGCCGACGCCGCAATTGCCCATCACCACCGAGGTCACGCCGTGCCACGCGCTCGGCCCCATCTCGCCGTCCCAGGTTGCCTGGCCGTCGTAGTGGGTGTGGATATCGACGAAGCCGGGGGTGACCAGTTTGCCGGTGGCGTCGATCTCCTCGCGACCGGGCGCGCTGACCGTGCCGACGACGCTGATCCGGCCCTTGTCGATCGCGACATCGCCCGCGAAGGGCGCTCGCCCTGTCCCGTCGACGACCGTGCCGCCGCGAATCACCATGTCGTGCATCGTTCTCTCCCCAGAGACTTGAGCGGAGCCTAGCACGGGCTTTTCGGCGTGGGGAGTGGCGCGGCTTCACAGGGCAGGCGCGCTGGCCTAATCGGGCGGCATCATGACCTACGCCTCAGGCTTCCTCCGCACGCTCGACGAGCGCGGCTTCATCCACCAGGTCACCGACGCCGCCGCGCTCGACGCGGCCGCGGTCGGGGGCGTCGTGACGGCGTACGTCGGCTACGACTGCACCGCGCCGTCTCTCCACATCGGCAACCTCGTGTCGATCATGATGCTGCGCCACCTCCAGCAGACCGGTCACCGCCCGATCGTGCTGATGGGCGGCGGCACCACCAAGGTCGGTGACCCGAGCGGCAAGGACGAGGGGCGGCAGCTGCTCGACGACGCGCGCATCGAGGCCAACAAGGCCAGCATCCGCCGCATCTTCGAGCGCTTCCTCGACTTCGACGGACCCAACGCCGCGATCATGACGGACAATGCCGACTGGCTCGACGGGCTGGCGTACATCCCGTTCCTGCGCGACATCGGGCGGCATTTCTCGGTCAACCGGATGCTCAGCTTCGACAGCGTCAAGCTCCGCCTCGACCGCGAGCAGCCGCTGAGCTTTCTCGAGTTCAACTACATGATCCTGCAGGCCTACGACTTCCTCGAGTTGTCGCGGCGCGTCGGCTGCATGCTGCAGATGGGCGGCAGCGACCAGTGGGGTAACATCGTCAACGGCACCGACCTGATCCGACGGGTCGACGCCAAGCCCGCCTACGGCCTGACGACGCCGCTGATCACCACCGCCTCGGGCGCCAAGATGGGCAAGACCGCGAGCGGCGCGATCTGGCTGCACGAGGATTCGCTGCCGGCGTGGGATTACTGGCAGTTCTGGCGGAACACCGACGACGCCGATGTCGGGCGCTTCCTGAAGCTGTTCACCGACCTGCCGCTCGGGGAAATTGCGCGGCTGGAGGCGCTGGAGGGGGCCGAGATAAACGCCGCGAAGGTTGCGCTCGCCAATGCGGCGACAGCGCTGTGTCGTGGCCCCGAAGCGGCGGCGGCGGCGGCAGCGACCGCGCAGGCGACCTTCACCGGTGGCGGCGCGGGCGAGGATTTGCCGAGCTTCGCGGTCGGGGCGCCGGTCAGCATCCTCGACGCGCTGGTCGGGCTCAGCTTTGCCGCGTCGAAGGGCGAGGCGCGGCGGCTGGTGGCGGGCGGCGGCGCGCGCATCGACGGCGAGGCGGTGACCGACGAGGCGGCGCTGGCGGGCCCGGGCGCGCGCATCTCGGCGGGTAAGAAGCGCCACGGGGTGCTGGTCGCCGCGTGAGTCAGCCGACGCCGTGACCCTCAAGGCGTCGTTCGGGGCAGTCGCGGATGCGCGTACCCGCGTCCTGATCCTCGGCAGCCTGCCGGGCGAGCGCTCGCTGGCGGAGCGGCAGTATTATGCCCACCCGACCAACCGCTTCTGGGAACTGGCGGGGGCGGTGATCGAGCGCGACCTGCGCGCGCTGCCGTACCCGGAGCGGCTGGTGGCGCTGAACGCCGCCGGGGTCGGGCTGTGGGATTCGATCGCGACGGCGCGGCGCTCGGGCAGCCTCGACAGCGCGATCCGCGAGCACAGCGGCAACGACCTCGCTGGGCTGGTCGCGACCTTGCCCGACCTGCGCGCGATCGGCTTCAACGGTGGCACGTCGGCCAGGATCGGGCGGGGGCAACTGGCGGGATGCGCGGTCGCGATGGTCGATTTACCGTCGAGCAGTGCCGCCAACGCCGGGCAGAGCTTTGTGGCGAAGCGCGAGCGGTGGCTCGAGCTTCGTGCCTACCTCTAGAGGGCCAGCGTCGCCCACGGCCGCCACGCCAGCCGGCGGCGGTCGAGCTTGGCCAGCGTCGGCGCATCGAAACCGGGGGCGAGCCGCGCCGCGAGGAGTTTCGCCGCCGCCGCCGTCCGGTCGTCGCCGTGCGTCGCGGCCAGCCGGGCCCAGACCCACGCCGAGCCGGGGTCGCGCGCCACGCCCTCGCCGCGGGTGAAGGCCTCCGCGACCGCGAGTTGCGCGGGGGCGTAGCCCCGGTTGGCGGCGCGCAGCCACCACGTCGCGGCGGTCGCCAGGTCGCGGCGGGAGCCGTGCCCCTCCGACGTCATGACTCCCAGCATCGTCTCGGCGATCGCCGAGCCCTGGGCCGCCAGCCGCAGGAAATCGGCACGGGCGCGGCTGTAATCGCGGCGCGCATGCGCATCGAGGCCGTCGCTGAGCACTGCCATCGCCCACCGCGGCGGAGCGGCAAAGGCCGCAGCCGGAGCGGCGAGCAGCAGGATGATGAGGAGGCGGAGCACGGAAGGCGCGGACCTAGCCGCTCAGCCCGACCGCAACAAGCCCACGGCGGCATCGCGCTCGAACAGGTAGAGCAATTGGCGCGCCGCGCTCCCTCGTGGACTGTCGAGGCCGCCGTCGCGGTCGAGCAGGAGTTTCGCATCGTCGCGGGCGACGGCGAGATATGTCGCCATGCGCTCGGGGTCGGCGAGGTGGAACTCGGGCTCGCCGGACTGGCGGGTGCCCAGGATCTCGCCGGCGCCGCGCAGCTTGAGATCCGCCTCGGCGATGCGGAAGCCGTCGTTGGTCTCGCGCATCAGCTTGAGCCGGGCGGTTGCGGTGACCGTAAGGTTGTCACCGCGAAGCAGCAGGCACACCGACCGCGCCGCGCCGCGCCCGACCCGGCCGCGCAACTGGTGGAGCTGCGCCAGCCCGAAGCGCTCGGCCGCCTCGACGATCATCAGCGCGGCGGCGGGCACGTCGACCCCGACCTCGATCACCGTCGTCGCGACGAGCAGCGGCACCTGGCCGCTCGCGAACGCCGCCATCACCGCGTCCTTCTCGGGGCCCTTCATGCGGCCGTGGACGAGGCCGACGCGGGTCTCGCCGAAGCGCTTCCGCAAGTAGGCGGCGCGGGTTTCGGCGGCCGCGTCGTCGCCGAGCTCGTTCTCCTCCACGAAGGGGCAGACCCAGTACGCCTGCCCGCCGCCCTCGAGGTGGCGGCCGAGCCCGGCGACGACCTCGTCGAGGCGCTCGAAGGCGGTGACGCGGGTCTCGACCGGCGTGCGCCCGGGCGGCAGCTCGTCGATCGCCGACACGTCCATCTCGCCGTAGGCGGTCAGCGCCAGCGTGCGCGGGATCGGCGTCGCGGTCATCGCCAGCAGGTGCGGCGTGGTCCGGCCCTTGGCGCTGAGCGCGAGGCGCTGCGCGACCCCGAACTTGTGCTGCTCGTCGATCACCACCAGACCGAGGTCGTGGTAGCCGACGCCCTCCTGGAAGATCGCGTGGGTGCCGATCAGGATGTCGATCTCGCCCGCCGCGAGGCTCGCCAGCATGGCCTCGCGCGGCTTGGACTTGTCGCGCCCGGTCAGTACGGCGATGCGGACCGGCAGGGGGGCGAGCAGTTTCGTCAGGGTCGCGCAGTGTTGGCGCGCCAGAATCTCGGTCGGGGCGAGCATTGCCGCCTGCGCGCCGCTCTCGACCGCGGTCAGCATCGCCAGTGCCGCGACCAGAGTCTTGCCCGAGCCAACGTCGCCCTGCAGCAGCCTCAGCATCGGCGAGGCCTGCGCCATGTCGCCCGCGATTTCGGCGCTGACCCGGCGCTGGGCCGCGGTTAGCGGCCACGGCAGCGCGGCGGCCAGGGCCTCGGTCAGCCTGCCCGTTCCCGGCAGGGCGCGGCCGCGCCGCCGCCGCGTATCGGCACGGACCAGCAGCAGCGCGAGTTGGTTGGCGAGCAGTTCGTCGTACGCCAGCCGGTCGCGGGCCTCGGTGTCGAGCGCATGCGCTCGCACCACCGCCTCGCGCCACGCCGGCCAGCCGTACTTGGCCAGCACGCTCGGCTCGATCCACTCGGACAGTTCGGGCGCACGCTCGATCGCAGCCGCCGCAAGAGCGCCCATGCGCTTGTTGGTGACGCCCTCGGTCAGGCCGTACACCGGCTCCCGGGTCGGGATGGTGTCGGCCTTGTCCGGGGTGACGACGAAGTCCGGGTGGGCGATCTGCAGGGTCGCGTTGAAGCGCTCCAGCCGCCCGCTGACGACGCGCTTTTCGCCGAGCGGGAGCAGCTTCTTCGCGTACTCGCCGCCGCCGCCGAAGTAGGCGAGGGCGAGCCAGTTGCCGCCGCCGTCGCGTGCATTGACCTTGAACGGTCGCCGCAACGCCCCCGCCTCATAGGTCATCGGGGTGATCGCGACGGTCACGGTCCGGTCGACGTACATCTCGTCCACCGTGTCGAGGCGGACGCGCTCGATCGCCATCACGGGCAGATGGAAGATCAGGTCGACGGCGCGCGTCAGCTTCAGGCGCCCGAGCTGTCGCGCCAGCGTCGCCCCGACGCCCTTGACGGCAGTCAGCTCGACGAACAACGGATTGAGCAGGTCGGGCCGCATCGCCGTCGGTTAGCATGGCTCGCGCGGCCCTGCACCTCGCTCGCACTAGCGCTGCTGACGGGAACTGGCGGTACCGCCGAACCGTCTGTACGGTAACGAAAGATAAGGATGGTCCGGGTCTTGGAAGTCGAACTGAAGCTCGATCTCGACCCCGCCGATGTCGCGGCGGCCATTGCGTCGCCGCTATTCGACAGCGGTGCGCGTGCTACCGAACACCTCGACACCGTGTATTTCGATACTGCCGATCACGATCTGCGCGCCGCCGGGCTGTCGCTGCGGATCCGCCGGATCGGCGAGCGGCGCATCCTGACGGTGAAGGCCGAGGGCGCGGCCGTGGCCGGGTTGTTCGCGCGGCCCGAGTGGGAGCGCGACGTCGACGACACGCCGCCGACGCTGGGCGACCTGCCCGAGGAGTTCGCGACGCTCGGGCTGAGCGGCGACCTGGCTCCGGTGTTCCGTGCTGAGGTCGAGCGCACGACCATCGACGCGAGCCTCGCCGGGACTCGGATCGAGGTCAGCATCGACCGCGGCGAGCTCCAGCACGGCGCGCACGCGCTGCCGCTCTGCGAGCTCGAGATGGAGCTGCGCGAGGGCGGCGCGGCCCCGCTGTTCGGCCTGGCGCGCGAGCTCGATGCGCAGGTGCCGGTGCGGCTCGGCGTGATGTCGAAGTCGGAGCGTGGCTACCGGCTCGCCGAGCGCAACCATGGTGCCGTGAAGGCCCGAGCGCCGGTCTTGGCGAAGGCCATGACCGCTGGCGAGGCGTTCGCGCGGAGCGTGGCGGCGTGCATCCGCCAGTATCGGCTCAACGAGGACCTGCTGCGGACGGGTTCGCGCTCGGCGGGGGCACTGCACCAGGCGCGGATCGGGCTGCGGCGGCTGCGCTCGGCATTGTCGCTGTTTCGCCCGGTGGTCGCCGACGCGCGAGTCGAGGCGCTGGCGAGCGAGTTGCGCTGGCTCGCGGGCCGGCTCGGTGAGGCGCGCGATATCGACGTGCTGATCGGGCGCACCGAGCCTTCGGACCTGCTCGACCGGCTGCACGAGGCCCGTGACGACGCTTATGCCGGGATCGAGGCTACGCTGGCCTCGTCCCGGCCGCGCGCGCTGCTGCTCGACCTCGCCGAGTGGATCGAATGCGGGGTGTGGCGGTCGTGTCCGGAAACGTTGGCGGCGCGCGAGATGCCGGTGCTCGAGTTCGCTGCCGCCAGCCTGTCGCACGCCCGCAAGCGCCTGCAGCGGCGGGGCCGACGTCTCGCGCACCTGACCGACGAGCACCGGCACGAGGCGAGGATCGCCGCCAAGAAACTGCGCTACGCCAGCGAGTTCTTCACCTCGCTCTACGCGCCGCGCCGCAAGGCCCACGATCACAAGCGCTTCATCGACACGCTCGAGCGCCTGCAGAAGCGGCTCGGCGAGCTGAACGACGATGCCTCGGGGGTGGCGACGCTGGAGCGGCTCGGGTTGCCGCTGCCGGACGCCGTCGAGCCACCAGCCGGACGCGAGAAGCGGCTCGCCAAGGCCGCGGCGGCGCGCCACGCCGTCCTCGAGGCACCGCGCTTCTGGCGCTAGGACGCTCGCGACCCGCGCGCGCTTGCACTCCCCCGGCTTTCCGCCATGGTCGTGACATACGACCTGGGGAGGTTGCCATCGACACCGTGACGCCGCCGCTTGCGCTCGGCCGTCCTCGACCGCTCGGCCCTGCGGCCTGGGCCTGGGCGCTGTTCCAGGGAGCGCGCGATCCTTATGTGATCCTCGTCACGATCTACGTGTTCGCGCCGTATTTCGCGACCGTCGTGGTCGGCGATCCGGTGCGCGGGCAGGCGGTGACCGCGATGGCGGCCAAATACGGCGGCTGGGCGGTGATGCTGGTCGCGCCGCTGCTCGGGGCGATCGTCGACCGCACCGGACGCCGGAAGCCGGCGCTGCTGCTGGTCACCGGGCTGCTGATCCCGTGCGCGGCGGTGCTGTGGACGGTGACCCCCGACGGCGGCCCGCTCGGCATCGGCGGGGTGGTGGCGCTGTTTGCCGTGGTGACCTTGCTCTACGCGCTGTCCGACACGCTCCATAATGCGCTGCTGCTGCCCGCTGCCGGACCACTGAACGCCGGTGCCGCATCCGGCCTCGCGCTGGCGTTCGGCAATTTCGTCTCGGTGTTCCTGCTGGCCTTCGTGCTGTGGGCATTCGCGCTGCCCGGCCATGTGCCGTGGAGCTGGATCCCGGCCGCGCCGCTGTTCGGCATCGAACCCGCCAGCCACCAGCAGGATCGCATCGTCGGGCCGATCGTCGCGGTGACGATGGCGCTGCTCAGCCTGCCGTTGTTCCTCCGCGTCCCCGACGTGCCCGCCACCGGGATGCGCCTCGGGGCGGCGATCCGAGCCGGCGCGGGCGACCTGGTCCGGCTGGTCCGCGAGGCGCGCGGCCACGCCAACGCGCTGACTTACATTGGCGCGCGCATGGTGTTCACCGACGGGCTGACCGGCATCCTGGTGTTCAGCGGGGTCTATGCGGCCGGGCGGATGGGCTGGGGCACGCTCGAACTGCTCGCCTATGGGGTGTTGCTGAGCTGCGTCGCGGTGATCGGCGGCCTGATGGCGGGGTGGCTCGACAGCCGCGTCGGGCCGAAGCTGGCGCTGCAGATCGAGCTGACGCTGGTGATAATCTCGCAACTGATCTCGCTTGGCATCGGACGAGACGAATTGTTCTACCAGCCCTGGGACGCTACCGCCCATGCGCCGCTATGGCGCGGCCCGATGTTCACGACGGTCCCGGAGGTCGCGCTGATCTCCGCCGGCTTCCTCGCGGCGCTGTCGATCACCGCCTGCTACGCCTCGAGCCGGACGATGCTGACCCGGGTGGTGCCACCGGAGCGCATCGGCGCGTTCTTCGGGATCTATTCGCTCGCCGGGCTGGCGACGAGCTGGCTGGCGCCGATGCTGGTCCAGTACACGACGGTGGCGACACATTCGCAGCGTCTCGGCTTGCTGCCGATCAGCGTGCTGCTGGCGGTCGGGCTGCTGCTGCTCGGGCTGGTGCGCGGCGGCGGGCGGCTGCCGGCGAGTTAGACAGCGTCCTATGCTGTCATTCCCGCCTCCGCGGGGATGACAAACCGGCTTTGCGACCGCCTAGTCCTGCGGAATGCCCCGCGCCGCCTTCTTCTCGGCGCGGTACTGGTCCTGCATCTGCTGCTGGCAGCCGGTGCCGCCGCCCGGCCCGATGTTGGTGCAGCTGCCGATGCTGCCGCCGGCACCGCCCGCCGCCTGGCCGACGAGCGCGCCGCGGCCTGCCGCGCCGGGCTTGCCGATGTCGTTGCGGACGGCCGGCGGAATCCGGTAGCGCTCCTCGTCGGGGCGGCGCGAGCACACGATGATCTCGTTCTTGTCATCGGATTTCGGGCAGGCGTCGTTACCGTAGACGATGACCAGTTTCTCGCGCGGCTGGGTACCGTCGGTCGACGCGGGCGGCTTCAGCGACGACTGCGCCAGCGCCGGTGCGGACACGCCCGTCTGGGCAGCGACCGCGAGTATGGCAATCAGGATCAGTCGACGCATGCTTCACTCCCGGCGGTCCGTGCGGTCCAGTTGATATGGCAACGCATAGCAGAGCCGGAACGGTGCGGTAGCTGCTTTCGTTGATGGGGCTGTGCCCCCAACGTCGGAGGGGCTGCGCTAGTTTGTCCGGCCTATCCCGAGGATCCCCAATGCGAATCATCGTGCTGCTCAACCTGAAGCCCGACGTCACTGCTGCCGACTACGAGGAGTGGGCCCGGACGCGCGACATTCCTGGCATCCGCTCGCTGCCCTCCGTCGACGACTTGACCGTGCTCAGGACGACCGGCCTGCTCGGTGCCGAGGGCAAGGCCCCGTACGACTATGTCGAGATCATGGAAGTCGCCGACATGACCGGATTCTGGACCGACATCGCTACCGAGGCGAGCCGGGCGGTCGCGAAGGAACTGGTGCAGTGGGTCGCGGGGCCACCGGTGTTCATGCTGACCGAGGAGGTGAGCACGGTCTGAGCTGAACGTCTCCCCCTCCCTCGTGAGGGAGGGGAAAAGATTAGTTGACCGCCGCTGCCTGCATGGCTTCGAGGCTGGCGACGCGCTTCTCGGCGAGGTCGCGTTCGGCATCGCCTGCCGCTGCGGCAAGCGACGCACGGGCTTCGGCCAGCCGGGTGGCCCCACCCTCGATGTCGATCTCGCCGACCGGCGTCGCGCTCTCGGCGAGGATCGTCAGGCCGGTGGCGGAGACTTCCGCGAAGCCGCCGTCGACGAAAATCCGCTCCGGCACGTCGTTCATGCTGGTCGGATAGACCGCGATCGCGCCGGGGCGGATTGTCGACATCAACGGCGCGTGACCGGGCAGGACGCCGAAGTCGCCCTCGCTCCCCGGCACGACGACCATGTAGACTTCACCGGAGCGCAGCAGGCGCTCCGGGCTGACCAGCTCGAAGTGGAACAGGTCGGCCATGTTACGCGGCCTCTGCAGCCAGGCGCTGGCCCTTGGCGACGGCATCCTCGATGGTGCCGACCATGTAGAAGGCGTTCTCGGGCAGGTGATCGTACTCGCCGGCGACGATCGCCTTGAAGCCCTTGATGGTGTCCTCGACGGCGACGAACACGCCCGGCGTGCCGGTGAAGATCTCGGCGACGAAGAATGGCTGGCTGAGGAAGCGCTGGATCTTGCGGGCGCGGCTGACGGTCAATTTGTCGTCCTCCGACAGCTCGTCCATCCCGAGGATGGCGATGATGTCCTGGAGCGACTTGTAACGCTGCAGGACCTCCTGGACCGAGCGGGCGACGGCGTAATGCTCCTCGCCGACGGTGCGCGGCTCAAGCACGCGCGAGGTCGAGTCGAGGGGGTCGACGGCCGGGTAGATGCCGAGTTCCGAAATCGCGCGGCTCAGCGTCGTCGTCGCGTCCAGGTGGGCGAACGAGGTCGCCGGCGCCGGGTCGGTCAGGTCGTCGGCGGGCACGTAGATCGCCTGTACCGAGGTGATCGAGCCCTTGGTGGTCGAGGTGATGCGCTCCTGCAGCTGGCCCATGTCGGTGGCGAGCGTCGGCTGATAGCCCACGGCCGACGGGATGCGGCCGAGCAGGGCGGACACTTCCGAGCCGGCCTGGGTGAAGCGGAAGATGTTGTCGACGAAGAAGAGCACGTCCTGGCCCTCGACGTCGCGGAAATATTCGGCGTTGGTCAGGCCCGACAGCGCGACGCGGGCACGGGCGCCCGGGGGCTCGTTCATCTGGCCGTACACAAGCGCAACCTTGGAGCCTTCGCTGGTCGGGTTGCCGTCGGCGTCCTTCGCGATGACCCCGGCGTCGAGGAATTCGTGGTAAAGGTCGTTGCCCTCGCGGGTGCGCTCGCCGACGCCGGCGAACACGGAGGTGCCGCCGTGGCCCTTGGCGATGTTGTTGATCAGCTCCTGGATCAGCACGGTCTTGCCGACGCCGGCACCGCCGAACAGCCCGATCTTGCCGCCCTTGGCGTAAGGGGCGATGAGGTCGATGACCTTGATGCCGGTGACCAGGATCGAGCTGTCGGTGGCCTGGTCGATGAACAGCGGCGCCTCGGCGTGGATCGGCATGGTGGTCGTCGCATTGACCGGACCGCGCTCGTCGATCGGCTCGCCGATGACGTTGAGGATGCGCCCGAGCGTGGCGGGGCCGACCGGCACGCGGATCTGCGAGCCGGTGTCGGTGACTTCCTGGCCGCGGACGAGGCCGTCGGTGGCATCCATCGCGATGGTGCGGACGGTATTCTCGCCGAGGTGCTGGGCGACTTCGAGGACCAGGCGGCGGTCCTCGATACGGGTCTCGAGCGCGCTCAGGATCGCCGGCAGGTCGGTGTCGAAGTGCACGTCGACGACGGCACCGATGACCTGCGACACGCGGCCGACGTTGTTGGTGGTGGGGGTGGTGGGGGTGGTGGCCATGGGGTGGTCCTCTGAAATCCGTTAGATCTTACTGCTGCGGCAGCGACGAGCAGCGCGGGCCGCCGTCGAGCCAGGTCCACGACTTGCCGTCGCGGCCGACGAGAGCGGTGCTGGTGCGCCACTTCTTGCCCTTGAACTTCTCGTCCCAGGTGCATTTGAACTCGGTCGGATCGCCGAGCTTGGTGCACGACAGGTTGCGGATCGGCGGGCAGGTCTCGCCCTGCGCGGTGCGCAGCTTGGTGAACTTCTTCTCGGACGGGCCGTCCGGAGCGGCGGCGATGGTCGCCACCGCGACCGCCGCGATCATGGCGATACGGAGCATCATATCGCTTCGGCCCCCGAGATGATCTCGATGAGCTCCTTGGTGATCGCCGCCTGCCGGGTGCGGTTGTAGGTCACCGTCAGGCGCTTGATGATGTCGCCGGCGTTGTTGGTCGAGTTTTCCATCGCGTTCATCTGCGCGCCGAAGAAGCTCGCCTGATTCTCCAGCATGGCGCGGAACACCTGCACCGCGATGTTGCGCGGCAGCAGGTCGGCGAGAATGGTCTCCTCGTCGGGCTCGTACTCGATGGTCGCGTCGGCACCGTCGCTGGGGGCGGCGTCGGCGGCACTCGGCAGCGCGGCCGGGATCAGGCGGACCGCCATCGGCTCCTGGACCAGCGCCGAGCGGAACTTGGAGAAGAACATCTCGGCGACGTCGAACTCACCCGCTTCGAAGCGCCGGATGACTTCGTCGCCGATGACCTGCGCCTCGGTGAACTTGAGCGGCTTGCCGTGGGTCAGCTCGAGCGTGTCGATGATCTGGCTGCGGTGGGTGCGCAGGAACGCGGCGCGGCCCTTCTTGCCGGCCATCAGCAGCTTGACGGTCTTGCCTTCGCGCTGGAGCTCCTCGGCACGGCGGCGCGCGAGGCGGACGATGTTGGTGTTGAACCCGCCCGCGAGGCCGCGCTCCGAGGTCACCACGAGCAGCAGGTAGGTCTGGTCGGCCCCGGTGCCCGCGAGCAGGCGCGGCGACTCAGGACCCACTGTGACGCGGCTGCCGAGCGACGCCATGACGTGTGCCATGCGCTCCGAGTACGGACGCGCTGCTTCCGCCGCTTCCTGCGCGCGACGCAGCTTCGACGCGGCGACCATCTTGAGCGCCCGGGTGATCTTCTGCGTCGACTTCACCGAAGCGATGCGGACCTTTAGGGCTTTGAGGCTTGCCATCTTCTCTTTCTGACCTCGTCATCCCGGCGAAAGCCGGGACCCATTCCGCTCCGATTGGGTCCCGGCTTTCGCCGGGATGACGATCGTTTATCCAGCTTTACGCGAACGACTTGGCGAAGCTGCCGATGGCCTCGTTGAGGCCCTTCTTGGTGTCGTCGGAGATGTCCTTCGACGTGCGGATCGCATCGAGCAGGCCGGCATGCTCGGCCTTGATGTAGCTGAGCAGGGAGCCCTCGAAGCGGGTCACGGCCTTGACCGGAACCGTGTCGAGGTGACCGTTGACGCCGGCGAAGATCGAAACGACCTGTTCCTCGAACGGCATCGGCTTGAACTGACCCTGCTTGAGCAGCTCGGTCAGGCGCGCGCCGCGATTGAGCAATTTCTGGGTCGAGGCGTCGAGGTCCGAGCCGAACTGCGCGAACGCCGCCATCTCGCGGTACTGCGCCAGTTCCAGCTTGATCGAGCCGGCGACCTTCTTCATCGCCTTGGTCTGCGCGGCCGAGCCGACGCGGCTGACCGAGAGGCCGACGTTGATGGCCGGGCGGACGCCCTGGTAGAACAGCTCGGTCTCCAGGAAGATCTGGCCGTCGGTGATCGAGATGACATTCGTCGGAATGTACGCCGAGACGTCCCCGGCCTGGGTCTCGATGATCGGCAGCGCCGTCAGCGAGCCGTTGCCGTGCGCGTCGCTCATCTTGGCGGCACGCTCGAGCAGCCGCGAGTGCAGGTAGAAGACGTCGCCAGGATAGGCTTCGCGGCCCGGCGGACGGCGCAGCAGTAGCGACATCTGGCGGTAGGCGACGGCCTGCTTCGACAGGTCGTCGTAGACGATAACCGCGTGCATGCCGTTGTCGCGGAAATACTCGCCCATCGCGCAGCCGGTGTAGGGCGCGAGGAACTGCAGCGGAGCGGGCTCCGAAGCGGTCGCGGCGACGACGATGGTGTACTCCATCGCGCCGTTCTCCTCGAGCGCGCGGACGATCTGTGCGACGGTCGAGCGCTTCTGGCCGACCGCGACGTAGATGCAGAACAGCTTTTTGCTGTCATCGTCGCCGGCGGCTTCGTTGGTGACCTTCTGGTTGATGAAGGTGTCGAGCGCGACGGCGGTCTTGCCGGTCTGGCGGTCGCCGATGATCAGCTCGCGCTGGCCGCGGCCGACGGGAACCAGTGCATCGAGGGCCTTGAGGCCGGTCTGCATCGGCTCGTTGACCGACTTGCGCGGGATGATGCCGGGGGCCTTCACTTCGACGCGGCTGCGCTTGACGTCGGTCAGCGGGCCCTTGCCGTCGATCGGGTTGCCGAGGCCGTCGACGACGCGCCCGAGCAGGCCACGACCGACCGGCACGTCGACGATGTCGCCGGTACGCTTGACGGTGTCGCCTTCCTTCACGCCAGCGTCGGAGCCGAAGATTACGATGCCGACGTTATCGGCCTCGAGATTGAGCGCCATGCCCTTGAGGCCGCCCGGGAACTCGACCATCTCGCCCGCCTGGACGTTGTCGAGGCCGTGGACGCGCGCGATGCCGTCGCCGACCGACAGCACCTGGCCGACTTCGGAAACTTCGGCCTCGGTACCGAAAGAAGCGATCTGGTCCTTGATGACCTTCGAGATTTCCGCAGCGCGGATGTCCATTGTCAGCCTTTCCTAGACGGCGAGTGCCGTCAGCCTTTCATCGCGTGAGCGAGAGTGTTCAACTTGGTACGGAGCGAGCTGTCGATCATCTGTGAACCGACACGGACAACCAGCCCGCCGAGGATGTCCTTGTCGACCCGCAGGTCGAGCGCCACGTCGCGGCGCAAACGGGTCTTGAGCGCGGTCTTCAGCGCGGCCTGCTGGTCCGCATCGAGCGGCAGCGCACTGGTCACGGTGGCCGTGGTCTCGCCACGCTGGCGGGCGGCGAGGGCGTTGAAATCGCGGATGATCGCGGGCAGGTCGCCAAGGCGGCGGTTGGCGGCAAGGACACCGAGAAACTTGGTGGTGAGGCTATCGAGCCCGAGGCTGACGGCGACGCCGGCGATGCCGCGCCCGGCGGACGGGCGGTCGAGACGCGGGCTGGTGGTCAGCGTCCGCAGGTCGGCCGATTCGCTCAGCGCGCCCTTCAGCGTCGCCAGGCTGGCGGCGACGGCGCCAAGGCTACCATCCCCCTGCGCAAGATCGAACAGCGCGGTCGCATAGCGTCCCGACAGTCCAGCAACGATGCCGCCCGATGTTTCCACGAACCTCGCCCAGAGTGAAATGGCTTGGAAGAATATGCCCGCGCGAGACCCGAAAAGGCCCCTGGCGCTGACGGCGGCGGCGTTAGCATGGGGGTTGGTGCGATGCAAGGCAGCGACCCCGGCGCGGACCCGCCTACCGCCCGTTAGGGAAGATGACTAACGGTTGATAGTGCGCCAGATCGGTTCGTCGCAAAGCGATCGGAATCGCGGCGCGGGACGCATCCGGTAGCCGATCTGGCGAGTATGCACGACGGGGCCATTCATGCCTCGGTAATAGACAGGGCTTGCAATGCGAATGGTTTTCACGGGCGCGATGGCCGCCCTCGTTCTTTCCGCGACTCCGGCGTTGGCGCAGGTCCAGACCATCAACATCGGGGCGTCGTTCGCGACCACGCCGTACACCTACGATTTCGGTGGCGGTAACACGCTGACGATCAGCAACACCGGCGATTTCTTCGCGCCGGAGGCGGTCTCGACCGGTGGCAACCTAAAGGTCGGCGGCTTCGGCGCGCCGTTCTACGACCCGCCGCAGCCGACCTCCTATTTCTTCAACCGCGGCGGCAGCTTCGGCCCCGGCGGCGAGCTGCCGCTGTTCCTGTCGTTCGCGACACCCGCCGCCGTCGCCTACTCGATCTCGGAGGGCCTCGTCGGCTTTCGCTTCGATCTCGGTCAGGGCCTGCAGTACGGCTATGCGGATACCGCCGGGACCACGCTCTACGGCTTCCGCTTCGAGACCACGCCCGGCGTCAGCGTCGCGTTCGGTGCGGTCCCCGAGCCGGCAACCTGGGCGCTTCTGGTCGGCGGCTTCGGCATGACCGGTGCCATGATGCGGCGACGCAAGCTCGCGGTCGCCTAGCCGACCTTCCGGGATGCTCTAGCCGACCTCCCGGGACGTTTTAGCCGACCTCCCGGTCGAGGGTGGCGAACAGCTCCGGGATGGCGGTGAGCCGGTCGCGCTCGGCGTCGAGGATGGCGCGGAATGCCCGGGTCTTGAAGGGGGCAGCGTCGATGGCGCTGCCCTCAGGCGCCGCCGAGACGACGATGTCGATCAGTCGCTCGGCGGCGTGGAGGCGGCCCCACAGATAGTCGTTCTCGCGGTAGGCGCGGCTGAAGAACGCCCCGAAGGCGTTGAACTGGATGCCTTTCAGCGTGCCGCCGCGCCGGATCGCGACGGCGTCGTCGGGCGAGATGCGGTCGACCAGGATCTCGTCGAATTCGTCGAGGCCGTCGCCTTCGAGCAGCGGCAGCATCGGGATGTCGTAGAACGGGAAGCCGAGGTAGGCGCGCAGCAGCGCCTTGCGGAATTGCGAAGGCAGCTTGGTGGCGAGCACCTCGACCAGCCGCGCGTCGGTCGCGTCGTCGAGTGGCTTGAGGTCCATCGCCCGGCCGAGCCCGTCGAGCGCCGCCTGCGGATCGGTCGCGGCGGCCGCGGCATCGAGGTGGACCGAGTCGGTATAAAACGCGCTCTGCCGACGCCCGAGATAGGGTGCCAGCATCGTGTAGAGCGCGGCCTTGAGCTGCTCGACGGCGCGGCGGTCGGCGCTGTCCTCGACCGCCACCGCGAGGCCGTTGAGGCGCCGGATGACGAACCGGAGCCGGCGGATGCGGAACTCCAGGTCAAAGCTGCGCAGGAAGGTGACGTAGTCGGACAGCGCCCCGCCCCGCAGTGTTGCGGCGGCGACCTGGTCGAAGCCGGCGGCCCGCACCGACCGCCACAGGCCCTGCCGGACGAGTTCGTCGGTGCGCGCCGAGGCATGGCCGCCGAGGTCGATCAGGCGCTCGGCCAGTGCTTCGACGACGTGGCTGAGCTTGAGCTGGGCGTAGGCGGCGTAAGCGTATCCGGCCTCCTTGGCGGCGACGCTCTGGGTCCGCGAGCGCCAGTCCGACAGTCGGGTTCGGGTCAGCTTGAACATGAAGAAACGGGCCCCCACCGCGCCCTCGATTGCCGCGTCGACCTGCGGGGTCATGCCGTCGACGACGAAGCGCAGCCGCCGGATCCTCGACGACAGGGTCGCGATGGCCGCAAGGTTGTCGCGGATCGGCTGTTCGCGCGGGATGTCGGCGAGGCTGCGCAGCACGGTGGAGAACCAGCCGGGCAGGACCTCGCCCGCCGCCCGGTCGGTGTGTGCCCCGGGCTTGGGGTCGATGTAGACGAAGCGGCGGTCGACCTCGCGGTGCGCGGGGCGATGGCGCAGCGCCTCGATCGCCGGTCCGAACGGGCGGTTGTTGAGGACGCTGCCGTCGATCAGCGTCGCGTCGCCGTTGCCGTGGCGCTCCGGAAAGACCCGCGCGACGAAAGCCGAGCGGCTGTCCCAATGGGCGGCGCGCGACGCGACGACCGCGTCGACCTCGCCGATGCGGGCGGGCGGAAAGGCCCCGGGGAACGATGCGGTCGCGCGTGCGGCGAACGTCAGCTCGGCGCGGTTGCCAAGGCAGCGGCCGTCGGCACGCGCGGTCGCGTCGCCGCCGCCGGGTGAGACGAAGTGGATGACCAGCCGGTGCTCGGTCTCGACGATGTCGGCGGGCGAGTGCAGGCGCAGGTGCTCGGGGCTGCCGTAATAGTCGGTGACGGTCACGAACAGGTCGAGCGGTAGCCCGGCGGGGATCAGCGGCGGGCCGCGCTCACCCGCCTCCATCGCGACAAAGCCGTCGTACAGCATGCCCGTAAAGGCATCGCCCGAGAACGGCGGCTTGAACCACTTCGAGCGCATCAGCCGCGACAGCTTGGCCCGGACCTCGGCGCGAACTTCGGGCTCGACCAGGTCCATGCCGATGCCGCGGCGCTGCGCCCACCACACCAGCGGTGCCGCCCACCATTTGCTGAAGCGCCCGGCCGCACCTTCGGGCTCGAGCAGCTTGTCGATGTCGGCACCGCCAAGCCACAGGTCGCGCAGCGCTTCGAGGTCGAAGCCGCCGGCGATGGCGTGCGACAGGAAAATGCCGTTGATGCCGCCGGCACTTGCCCCCGCGATGATGTCGCTGACGATGCGCAAGTCGAGGCGCGGGGCGAGCTCGGCGATCAGGTCGAGGTAGACGGCCTCGGAATCGCGGATCATGACCTTGTGCTCGGCATCGGGCCGCGCGTGCGCCGCCGCCGACGCGCGCAACAGCTTCCAGACCTCCTTGGTAATGCCGTGCATGTAGACCGCGAGGCTGACGCCGCCGTAGCAGACGAGCGCGAGCCGCAGTTCCTTCTCGCGCATGGTCGCTCCCCGGTTGCTCTTAAGGCGCTTCGGAGCGGACCTGAAAGACGTTACTTTGCCGCTGGTGCACAGCTGTTCCCGGTCGCGGTCGCGTCGAGGTCGAGGCAGCGACCGTCCACCGTCGTCGTCGGCACCCCGAGCAGCCCCGCCAGCGTCGGCGCGATGTCGACGGTCTCGACCGGCAGCGGCTGCTCGAAGCCGGTCGCGCCCGGCCACCAGAACAGCATCGGCACGCGGCGGTCGTAGTTCCACGGGCTACCATGGCCCGCGACATAGTCGCCGAGCACCGCGGGAGCCCCGCCGCTGCTGTACGGTTTATGCGCGACCGCGATGTCGCCGCTGCGCTCCGGGTCGTAGCTCTCGTGGAAGCGCTCGGCGAGGGTCAGTTCGTCGACCGGCTTGCCCGGCGGCGGGACCGCGGCGGCGACCTCCGCCCGGCTGAACACCGCGACGACGTCGGGGCGAGCGCGGAGCAGGCGGGTCGCGGCAGCAGCGATCTGCGCCGTCAGCTTCGGGTCGCGCTCACCGAAACCGGTGATGTTGATCTGCTGCGCGTCACCGGCGAGCGGCTGGAAGTCGAGCTTGAGCTCGGCCTGCACCGCACCCCCGACCTCGGCGATCACGTCGGCGCTCAGGCGCTCGGCCGGAACCCCGCGCGCCGCGACCCGCTCGGCCGCATCGATGCCGCCGTGGTCGGCGCTCAGCACGACGACGACCGGCACCTTCAACGCCGCCAGCTTGGCCAGGAACACGCCGAGCGCGCGGTCGAGATGGGCGAGGTTGTCGCACGCCTCGACACCCTCGCTGCCGTAGCGGTGCCCGACATAATCGGTGGCGCTGAGGCTGACCGCGAGCAGGTCGGGAGCCGGGCCGCGTCCGAGCTTGAAGCGGTCGAGCAGCGCCGCCGCCATGTCGAGCGTCGTCTCGTCGAGCATCGGGGTCGCGCGGAAATACTTGAGGTTGGCGGGGTCGGTCCAGTCGCCGGTGTAGCCCGCGGGCGGGATGCTGTGCGCGACGGTCAGTTTGCCGAACTGGTCGCTGCCGCCCGCGACGCAGCCCATGCCGGCGGGCCGCCAGACCGGCGGGGCCTTGGCCCAGCGGGTCGCCAGCGCCTTGTTGAACGCGGCCACCGGAGCCAGTCGCGCCTCGGCCAGCGTACCGGCGGGGACGTAGGTGTTGAAGCCGCGCTCGTCGTCCCACCAGAAGACGCCGTCGGGATTGTGACCGGCCATGGTGATTGCGGCGCGGTCCTTGCCCGACACTGCATAGACCCGGCTGGCGGGGTTGGCGGTCTTCATCCACTCGCCGAGCGTCGGCACCCTGAGGTGGGCGGGTCCGCGCGGGGCGGTCTCGCGGCCGGGGACCGGACCGGCGGGGTCCTCGACGCAGTATACCTGCCGGCCGAGCGTCGGGTCGTACCACATGTTGGCGACGATCCCGGTCGCGGCGGGGTGGCGCCCCGTCAGCAGCGTCGAATGGCCCGGGCAGGTCTCGGTCGCGGCGTGGCTCTGGTAGCCGCTCGGGAACACCGCGCCCGCCTGCATCAGCTTGAGGCCGCCGGTGAAGCGCCCGCGGTACTGGGCAAACAGCGCCGCCGAGAACTGGTCGATCGAGATCGCGACGACAAGCTTCGGGCGCGGCGGCGGCGCCGCGCTGGCCCCCGTCGCAACTCCGAGTAGAACCAGCACGGCGGCAAAGCGCTTGATCATCGTCGTTTCCTTCGCGCGCCGGTCTAGGCCGGACATCCGGTGGCGATCAATCCGTCGCCGATATTTCAGGCGCATGACAGTGGGCTTTCGCGCGCGACCGCCACCGCATAGGCTGGCCTCCGATGACCAGCCCCGCGCACCACGACCGCGTCCAGCTCGACCGGCTGGTGTTCTTCTCCGACGCGATCTTCGCGATTGCGATTACCCTGCTGATCATCGAGGTTCGCGTCCCCGAACTGCACCACCCGGTCACCGAGCTCGAACTTGCCAACGCCCTGCTGGCGCTGATCCCGCAGTATATCGGCTTCCTGATCAGCTTCTTCGTGATCGGGCGGTTCTGGATCGGCCACCACCGCGCCTTCGGCTACCTGACCAGGGCCAACGACCGCATCGTCTGGCGCAACCTGCTGTTCCTGCTCAGCATCGCCTTCATGCCGTTCCCAACCGCGGTGATCAGCAACTACGCCAGCACCCGCGTCGGCATCGGCTTCTACGCGGTCTGGCTGACCTTTGCCGGCCTGATGAACCTGCTCGTCATGCGAACGCTCGCGACCAGCGACCTGCTCGATCCGATCGTCGACCCGGTCGAGCGGCGGCGCGGGCAGCGGCGCGCATGGGCGCCGGTCTTCGTCGGTGTCCTCGCGTTCACGGCGGGCATGATCCTGCCCTACGCGGCGTTCGTGCCACTGCTTGCCAGCCCGCTCATCGTCCGCTGGTTCGGGCGCGTCGGTAAGCCGAAGGCGCCCTTGCCCTCCGCCTGACCCGGCGCTATGTTCCCGCTTCGTTCAGGGGAAAACTTCATGGCCCGCGCCGCCGTCCGCTATGTCTGCCAGGCGTGCGGCTCGGTCGCGTCGCGCTGGGCCGGGCAGTGCGGCGACTGCAACGAGTGGAACACCATCAGCGCCGAGGCGGGGGCGACGGTCACCGCCTTCTCCGCCAAGCACTCGCTCAGTGGCGGCGGCGTCAAGCTGTCGATGGCGGGCCTTGACGACGATGTCGCGATCCCGCCCCGCCTTTCGACCGGGATTGCCGAGCTCGACCGGGCGCTCGGCGGCGGCCTCGTCGCGGCGTCGGCGGTGCTGATCGGCGGCGACCCCGGCATCGGCAAGTCGACCCTGCTCCTGCAGGCCGCCGGCCGCATGGCGCAGGACGGGCACCGCGTCGCCTACGTCACCGGCGAGGAGGCGTCCGACCAGGTCCGCCTGCGCGCCCGCCGCCTCGGGCTGGCCAAGGCCCCGGTCCAGCTCGCCGCCGCGACGTCGGTCCGTGATATCCTGACGACCCTCTCCGCCGGCCCGCCGCCGGCGCTAGTCATCATCGACTCCATCCAGACCATGCACTCCGACACGCTGGAGGGCGCGCCCGGCACCGTCAGCCAGGTGCGGGCGGCGGCGCAGGAGCTGATCCGCTATGCCAAGACCAGTGGTGCAGCAGTCGTCCTCGTCGGCCACGTCACCAAGGACGGGCAGATCGCCGGCCCGCGCGTGCTCGAGCACATGGTCGACACCGTGCTGTACTTCGAGGGCGAGCGCAGCCACCAGTACCGGATCCTCCGCGCCGTCAAGAACCGCTTCGGCGGCACCGACGAGATCGGCGTCTTCGCGATGGGTGAGGGCGGGCTGGCCGAGGTCGCCAACCCGTCGAGCCTGTTCCTCACCGATCGCGATAGCCCGGTGGTCGGCACCGTCGTCTTCCCGGCGCTGGAGGGCACGCGCCCCGTCCTGTGCGAAATCCAGGCGCTGGTCGTCCGCCTGGCGAGCGGCGCCACCCCGCGGCGCGCCGTCGTCGGCTGGGACTCCGGCCGGCTGGCGATGATCCTCGCGGTGCTGGAAGCGCGCTGCGGCCTCAGCTTCTCGGCCTGCGAAGTCTACCTGAACGTCGCCGGCGGCCTGCGCGTCCAGGACCCCGCCGCCGACCTCGCCGTCGCCGCCGCGCTGATCTCGGCGCTGACCGACAGCGTCGTGCCCGCCGACACCATCGCGTTCGGCGAGATCGCGCTGTCGGGCGAGGTGCGTGCCGTCGGCCACGCCGGGCTGCGGCTCAAGGAGGCGGCGAAACTCGGTTTCGGCGCCGCGCTGGCGCCCGCCAGCACCGCAGGTGGCGGCCTGCGCATCCAGGGCTTCCGGACGCTGAACGGGCTGGTCGACTATCTCGGCGTCAAGGCAGAGCACTGACCGCCCTTCACCGCGCCGCGGCAATCCCCTACACGCGACGATAATGGCTCTCCACCTCTCCGCTTTCGACATCGTCGCGTTGCTGCTGATCGCGCTCGGCGGGCTCAGCGGGCTGTCGCGCGGCTTCGTCACCGAGGTGCTGTCGTTGCTCGGCTGGGTCGCCGGTTTCGCCGCGGTCCATTACCTCTATGCGCCGGGCAAGGCCATCGCGACGCGCTTCACCGGGACCGAGGCCGGCGGTGCGGTGCTGGCGTTCGCGGTGATCTTCCTCACCGCGTTCTTCGTCGTCCGCGCGATCGCCACGTCGATCGGCGGCCAGACGCGTAATTCGCTGCTCGGGCCGTTCGACCGGCTCCTCGGGCTCGGCTTCGGCGGACTGAAGGGCCTGCTTGCGGCCTCAGTACTATTCCTCGCTGGTACCATGGTGTTCGACGTCGTCGACCCCGGCCTGCGCCCCGAATGGCTGCGCCCCGTCCGCACCGCGCCGCTGATCGAGGCGCCATCCAAGGCGATGGTCGATTTCGTCGAGCAGCGCCGCGCCCGCGCGGCCATCGCCAACGCCGAGGCGCACAAGAAGTCGTGAGCCCCAGGTCGTGACCCTGCGCCTCTACAACACGCTGACCCGCAGCAAGCAGGCGTTCGAGCCGGCCCGCGCCGACCGCGTCACACTGTATGTTTGCGGCCCGACGGTCTACAGCCGCGCCCACATCGGCAACGCCCGGCCCGCGGTGGTCTTCGACCTGCTGCGCCGCGTGCTCCGGCACCAATATCCCGAGCGGCAGGTCGTCTACGCCCGCAACATCACCGACATCGACGACAAGATCATTGCCGCCGCCGAGGCGCGGGGCGTCCGCATCGCCGACGTCACCGCCGAGTTCGAGGGCCACTACCTCTCCGATATGGGCGCGCTCGGGGTCGAGCCACCCGACGTCGCGCCGCATGCGACCGAATACGTTCCCGCGATGGTCGCGATGATCGCCGAACTGGTCGAGCGCGGCGCCGCCTACGCCGCCGAGGCGCACGTGTTGTTCGACGTCGGTGCGTTCCCCGACTACGGCAAGTTGTCGGGTCGCCGCCTCGACGAGATGATCGCCGGTGCCCGCGTCGAGGTTGCGCCGTACAAGCGCAGCCCCGCCGATTTCGTATTGTGGAAGCCGAGCTTCGACGACCAGCCGGGCTGGGGCTCGCCCTGGGGCCGTGGCCGCCCGGGCTGGCACATCGAGTGCTCGGCGATGATCCGCGAGGTGCTCGGCACGACCGTCGACATCCACGGCGGCGGGCTCGACCTGATCTTCCCGCATCACGAGAACGAACTCGCGCAGTCGGCTTGCGCAAACCACGCGCCGCTGGCGCAGGTCTGGATGCACAACGGCTTCCTGAGCATGGGCACCGAGAAGATGTCGAAGTCGCTCGGCAACGTCACCTCTGTCGGCGACCTGCTGGCCGCCGGCTGGTCGGGCGAGGTGCTGCGCCTCGCCCTGCTCAGCGCGCATTATCGACAGCCGCTCGAGTGGAACGACGCTCTGCTGGAACAGTCGAAGTCGACCCTCGACCGCTGGCAGGGCTTCCTGCGCCGCTCCGACGCGCCCGCGACCGCGGTGCCCGAGCGCTTCATCGCCGCGCTCGCCGACGACCTCAACACCCCCGACGCGGTGGCGACGCTGGCGCGGCTGTCACGGCTCGACGATGTCGGCGGGATGCGCGCGGCGATGGGCCTGATGGGGTTGCTGGAGCCCGACGCCGGAGCCCGGTCGCCTGAGGATGCGGAGATCGACGCGCTCGTCGCCGGGCGGACGGCTGCCCGCGCGGCTAAGGATTTTGGCGAGTCCGACCGCCTCCGCGCCGAGTTGACGGGGCGGGGCATCGTCCTGGAGGATGGACCCGGCGGGACGACCTGGCGGCGAGCCTAGACCGCCCACACCTGTCATCCCGGCGCACGCCGGGGCCCAGCTTTCCGCGCACCCGCTTTACCGAACTGGGTTCCGGCGTGCGCCGGGATGACAGACGTGGGCAACGCACCGAATTCATAATCCACGAACAATTTGCCGCCGACCTCGTCGGAACGCGTCACGGCCCCCTTCTCGGCAAGGCGCGCCATCAGGCCGGGCGCCGGGATCGCGCCCCAGCCGACCTTCCGGGCCATGACCTCGTCGGTCGGCACGAACGCCTGCAGCGCCTTGTGGGTCATCGCTTCGAGACCGCCGGTGCGGGCGGTGGCGTTGCTACTGCCGTGGTGGCCGACCTTGTACAGTGTCGTTCGCGCCAGCAGGTCGGCGGTGGTGGTGCCGTCGGCGAATGCGACCGCCGCCCACGAGCCCCAGTTTCCGAGTTGCGCGTCGCCGGCGAACAGCAGCCCGTCCTTCGACCGCCCGAGGTCGAGCGCCAGTACCAGGCTGGTGTTGTTGGTGCGGTCGTCGAGCTGGAGCGCGAGGTCGGCGGCCGCGCCGAGCCAGTCACCGTCGATGCGCCGCCACGCCTGGTCGGTCTGCGGCGGGTCGGGGTCGGTCGGCAGCGGCGCTGGGTCGACCACCGCCGGCCCGAGGTAATGGTCGCGGAGGAAGGCGGCATGCCTTCCGGTCGTGGGTAACGCGGAGAGCGCGATGCCCTCGGTCTCGTCGAAAGGCGCGCCGGCATCGTCGTCGACCCCGATAGTGCCGTCGGCGAGGGCGAAGCTGGCGTTGAGGCTGGCGGCGATGCCGTAGCTGTTCGGCCCGTCGCGGACGCCGAGCGCCTTCGGGTCGCGCGGCGGCCCGAGCACATAAGCGGTGACACCGAGTCCGGCCGGCAGCGGCACGACCGCGCCCGGCTCGAGGTAGCGGACATGGCCGTTACCGAGCGCGATGCCCTTGTCGCGGGCATCGCGCGACTTCTCGCCGGCAAGGCCGAAGTTGAAGCCGAGCAAGGCGTCGAGGCCGTCCGCCAAGGCGGCTGCGGCGGGCCCGTCGTCGGCGGTCGCGCGGAGCCGGTCGGCGGCTCCGGCGAGCGCGGTCAGTGCCTCGCCCTTGAACGTGTCGAGCGCCTGCGCCTGCGCGTCGGCCGGGTTCTCGGTCCACGCGCACCAGATTTCGCCGACCTCGAACTGCGCGAAGTCGGCTGTCGCGAAGCCCGAGACGTGGTCCCAGTGCTCGTGGGACAGGACGACGATGTCGAGCTGCCTGGTCAGCGAGGCGATGTCGGCGACGACCGCAGCGATGCGCGACGGCCCCCCGGGCGCGCTGTTGTGGATGCCGCAATCGATCAGCATCCAGAACGATTTGGCCCCGGTTGGCCGCGCGAACTCGATCAGGCTGCAGTCGCCGAGACCGTGGCAATAGAGGCGGGCGCGGACCTTGCTCATGAGGTTTGGCTCACGAAATGTCGTCCGCGTGCGCCATGGCGAAGGGCTCGGCGGCGGCGAGGGCGTGGGTGTCGAAATATTGGGACCGGATGACGCTGCCCGGCGGTGCGGCGGCGAAGGCGCGCTGGCGGTCGAGGCGCGTCGTGCTGAGCATGTGCTTGACCACCGAGTAGCGAATCTCCGGTTGGGCCGGGAAATGGCCCTCGGGTGCCGGGTCGACGATCAGCGTGACGCCGCCGCGGAACCAGAAGCGTGGGCCGTCGGGTTGCGTGGGGTCGACGAGTTCGGGGCGGCGCTGGGCGATGACCGCGACAATCTGGTTGGCAGGGGTGCCGTCGGGGCGGACGCGGCGGGCGCGGCGCAGGCTGTGGACGTGGAAGTCGAGGCCACTCCCCTGGATCGGCTGGAAGTTCTCGTCGAAGGCACCGAGCTTGGGGTCGAGCCCGAGTGCGTCGGCGAGGGCGTCGCCGCCCCGCCCCTTGAAGGCGCGCGCGAGGTGGCCATGGAGCAGGCGTCTGCGATCGGCGGCGACGCGGTAGCTGGTCCATCGGTCGGCGGTCACCGCCCAGTCGATGTTGAACTTGGCGATCGCGGTCGCCAGCCATGCCGGGCGGGTGTCGGCGGGCGCGCGCCACGCGAGGCTCTCGACCGACACTGTGCGCAGGCGCGGCGGGAGGAGTCCGTGACCCCGAAAAGCCTGGATCAGCGCGGTACGGTAGCCGAGCCGGTCGTCGGCGACCTGGTCGAGGTCGGCGGTCAGCAGCGCGCGGAGGTACTCGCCGAAGGTGATGTCGTTGGGCGGGCAATAGTCGATCGCGCGGATGCAGATCCGCAGCAGCTGGGCCGCTGCCTTGCAGGTCTCGCGCGCCAGCCGTTCGAGCAGCCCGGGGTGGAGCTCGCCCGGCGGCAGGATGCCCGAACCGCCGGTCGCCAGCCGCACGAGGTCGCCGATGCGCTTCTCGACGATGGCGACGAAGGCTTCGTAGACCGCGAACACCAGCCGCGCGCCGAGCGAGTGCGCCTCGGTCGGGTTGTCCGGCCGGGGCTTACCGGTCGCGGGGTCGAGGTAGTCGCGGAGTGCTCCGGCCCGCCCGCCCGCGTCGCCGAACTGGACCGCGAGCCCGCCGAGCAGCCGCGCCGCGCCGATCTCGCCGCGCGCGTGCGCCATCGAGGCGGTGACGACATCGGTCATGGTGAAGTGCTGGAACAACGCGACGATGTCGGCAAAACCCTCGTGGAACGCCGCGACCTGGGGGTTGGAGGGCTCGCGGTAATGGCGGTGGACGCCGTCGAGCAGCGCGTGGGTCATCTCGTGCGCGACGATGTCGGCGGACAGGCAGGCGAACACCATCGTCCCCGCCACGGTCGAGCCGACGTCGGCGGCTGCCGGGAAATAGCCGAACAGCAGCGCCGCCTTGGGCGGGCTGTAATAAGCGTTACGCTCGCGCAGCGCGTGGGGGTAAATGCGCAGCCGCGGCACGTACTCGAACACCGCCTTGCCGCCGACGACAGTGTTGCGCGGTGCCCACAATGCCTGCCGCCCGAGCGCACCCTCGAAGGCGTGGATGGTCTTCATGCCGACCGCGTAGACCATCTGCTGGTGGAACTGCGGGTCGCCCTCCGACGGCATCAGGCCGTCGCTGGCGAGCAGCCGCGGGTCGTCGAGGTTGACCGGCGGGTAGGCGCGGTCCGACGCCGGATCGACGTCGACGACCTCGATATACTCGCCGACCGGGCCGGGGCGGAGGACGGAATTGCCACGATGATCGGCCTCGTAGGGCACGTCGATCGTGGCGGTTGCGAGGGACACGGTGTCGAGGCTCGCGGCGAGGGCGGGGTCGAGCGCGAACACCCGGAGGCGGCGAACGCTGGGGACCGAAATGGCGCGGGGGCGGCGGCGGGCGGCAACGGGCAAGGGGGCGGCAGGCGGAGCGTCCGGCGGCAACATCGGGCCGGTCGCGTCCGCTGACCCGTCAGCCATGGTCCGCCTCCATCCCCCGTCGAACGCCGAGTATGCGGCAGATTGCTCGCGGGTGTCGAGGTTTTGCGGCAGGATGCCCGGATGGGTGACGATGCCGATGAAGCAAGGAATGAGGCGGCGGCGTTCCTCGCGGTCCTGAAGCAGCATGGACGCGTGCTGGAAACGGACGACCCCCTCGCGCCGCTGCCGCCCGGGGTGACGCACGTCCTGGTGCGCGAGAACGGCAAGCAGCGGCTGATCGAGCGGCGGAAGTCGGCGTACTAGGGGCGGTGCCGGCAACCGCACGCGAACGCGATGCGGCGGAGCTGGGGTGCGGAGCCCGTCACGCCCGCAGTCACGGCGTGGGTCTTGGTGCCCGGGGTCGCGACCGCACCGGTGCCTTTCGGCTTGCGGGGCGCGCGCTTCTTCGCGGCCGCCGGCGGCGCGTCGAAGGCGATGTCGTCGCGCCGCAGCAGGGTCTCGACGAAGGACCGGACCTCGGCGCTGATCGAGGCACCGCTGTCGACCGCGCCGAGCAAGGCCGCGCTGCCGCCGCTCTCGCCGACAAAGGCCTCCTGCGGGGCGACCGCGACCGCACCCGCTAGGCGGGGATCAAGGCTGCCGATGTCGACGGCGCGGTCGATGCTGGCGACGGCGACGGCGCGCGCGCCGAACTCGACGCGGCGGTAATTGGTGGTCGACCCGGCGGGAGCACCGAGCAGGGTCGCGAGGTCGCGGTCGCCGCCGCTGCCGAGCGGGGTGTCGCCCGACGCCGCGAACCCTGCCGCGACCGGGCCGAGCGGCTGCTGCGGCGTCAGCAGCGTCGACGAGCCGACGTCGATGCCGTGGTGGTTGTAGGCCGCGCGTATGTCGGGGCTGTTGGCGCCCTTGTAGGCGGCCGCGTCGAGCGCCAGCATGTTGACCCCGACCGACTGGAAATAGCGCGGCTTGACCGGCGCGCGCAGCACCGCGTTGACGAGCAGCCACATCGCCACCTTGGTCGCCTGCCACAGCCCGGCCTCGTCCTGCTTGGTGCGCAGGAAGATGCCGACGATGGTCCGGTAGAAGGTGCCGCCGAGCAGCTGCCCGAGCGAGTGCATCTCGTTGATCAGCACCGTGCCCGGGCCGTCGGCGGGCAGCTGGGTCGGCAGCAGCCAGCGGAAGTCGTTCCGGCAGTGGCGGGGCAGCGCGGCATTGATCGTCGGGCCGAACGCCGCGGCGACTGCGGCTGCCAGCGCTTCGACCAATGTCTCCACCGGGTTGGCGTTGGCGAGCTTGGGATCGTTCTTGAGGATCGCCAGCCGGTTCTGCTGGTCGGACAGCGCGGTCATCAGCGCGATGCAGTCGCCGAAGCCCTCGTGGAACGCCGACACCTCGATCATCGCCGCGTCCCACAGGTCCGGGCGCAGCGCGTCGAGGATGGCGTGGCCGGTCTCGTGCGCGACGGTGTCCTGCGAGGCCCCTGAATAGAAGGTCTTGCCGGCGATCGGGCTCTCGAAGAACGACAGGCTGGCGCGGTCGTAGTAGGCGTTGACGTCCTGCCCGGCGTCGGTGTTGAGCGGCAAGGTCATGCGCGGCGGCGTGCCCTGCCAGGCCTTCAGCGCGCCGGCGCAGGCCTCGTAGGCGTTGATCGCCGACAGTGCCGCCTCGCGCGCCGTCCACGCGGCGTATTCCTTGCTGTCGGGGCCGTAGACCTGCTCGACGGGCAGGCCGGCGACGGCGAAACCGACCTTGGGCGCGGCGCGGTCGGGCGACGGCGTGATCTGGCGGGACGGGGTGCCGGAGACGGGGTCGTTCGGGATGTAGGCGATCGTCATCGAGTAGCCCCCGGATAATGCGCGGCCCGTCATTATCACGCAGCGGCAAGCGAGTCAGCGCCGCGCTTCCGAAACGAACGCTTGCGTCGCGGCGCCCGGGAAGCCAGCGTCACATCATGGCAGCAAGCATCACGACAGCGGCTCCCGGCGACTGGGAGCCGCTCGGCAGGGTCATCGGCAGCGCGTTCGCGGCGGACCCGGTGTCGCTTTGGACGCTCGGCAGCGCGGCCATGATCGTGTCGACCTTCCAGGCGCTGGCGCGCTACGTCTACCTGCCGCGCGGGCGCTGTTTCCTCGCCGGCGAGAACGGCGGCACGATGTGGCTCGAGCCCGGGCGGTCGAAGGAACTGCCGCTCGGGGCGACGCTGGCGGTCGCGGCGAAGATGCTCGGACGCTCCGGCCTCGGCTCGGTCCGCCGCGCGCTGGCGGTCGATGCGGCGATGAAGCAGCACCGCCCGGTCGCGCCTCACCTGTACCTGTTCGCGGTCGGGGTGGCGCCGGGCGCGCGCGGGCAGGGGCTCGGCCAGGCGCTGCTGGCACCGGTTCTTGCGGAGTGCGATGCGACCGGTACCGATTGCTATCTCGAAAACAGCAACCCCCGGAACACCAGCTTCTACGCCGGGCAGGGGTTCGTGCCCGGCCCGACGTTCATACCCGCGCCGGGCTGCCCGCCGCTGATGCCGATGTGGCGGCCGGCCCGCTCCGCCTAGACCCGGCGCGCGGCCTCGGCGGCGGCGCGCACGTCCTCCGCCAGCGGTTCGATGACCCCCGCGGCGATCAGGGCCTCGACCTTCGCCGGATCGAGGCCGAGCCAGTCCGCGACGACCTCGGCGGTATCCTCGCCGGCGAGCGGCGCTGGGCGGGTCGGCGGCTCGGCGTTGGTCAGGCTGGGGACGTGCCAGCGCTCGGTCAGGAAGTCGTCGGGCAGGAACGGGTGCGCCTCGGTCCGGAACAGGCCGCGCTCGCGGAAATAGGCGAAGTCGGGGAGGTCGGCGACGCGGAGCATGCGCGCGGCCGGAACTCCAGCGGCCTGCAGCTCGGTCATCGCGGCGTCGGCGGTGCGCGCCAGCAGCCACGGCCCGAGGGCGGCGTCGATGCGGTCACGCGCCGCGAGCCGCGCGACTGGAGTGTCGAGCGGGTCGCCACCGACGCCGACCAGGGCGTCGAGTGCGCTCCAGTCCGCGCCGCCGCGCACCGTGACCACGCACCACTCGTCGTCGCCGGACGTCGGATAGACCTGCCAGGGCCAGTCGGGCGGGCCGCCGGTGGGCTGGCCTTGCGAGAGCCGTGCCGCATCGGCGGCGAAGTGCGCCAGCATGACTTCGGACTGGGCAATGCTCGCGGTGCCGCCGCGGCCGGTGCGCAGGCGGCGGATCAGCAGGGCCACCGCTGCCATCGCGCCGATCCGAGCTGCGACATGGTCGGGATAGACCGTTACCGAGTCGCAGAAGCCCTCGGGGTCGTCGGGGTAGCGCCACGCAGTCGCCAGCCCGGTCACGGCCCGGACCAGAGGGCCATAGCCCATGCGCGTGCTCCACGGTCCGGTCGCACCGAACGCCGAGCTGTCGGCCATGACGATCGCCGGGTTGATCGCGGCGATCTGCTCGTGGTCGAGGCCGAGCGACTTGAGCGTGCCCGGCTTGTAGTTCGACAGGATGACGTCGGCCTTTTTGGCAAGCTCGAGGAACAGCGCATGCCCGGCGGGATCGCGCAGGTTGAGGCCAAGGCTGCGCTTGTTGCGGTGTCCGGTGACGAAGCTGATCGACATTCCGTAGGACAGGTAAGACTGGCGGCTGCCGTCGGGGAACGCCTGGGATTCGACCTTGATGACGTCGGCTCCGAGGTCGGCGAGCAGGCGCGACTGTTCCGCCCCGACGACGATGACACCGAGGTCGAGGACGCGGAGCCCGGTGAAGATGCGCGCGGTGGCGGGCTGCAGCGGCGACCAGTCCGGCTCGGTAGCGGCAGCGGTGGGGGTGGGCGCGATACCGAGGCGCTCACCCTCGACCGTGACGACCCCGTTCGGCAGGGTCACGGCCGTGCCGTCGTCGCGGCGGGCTTCGGTGAAGGCGTGGCGGGCGCGCATGTGCTCGGTGGCCATGCACTCGGCGAAGGTCAACACCGCCGCGATCGGGACGCCGCGGCGCTCGCCCTCGGCCTCGAGTTCGGCGCGGGTCTTCTCGGCGATGAACGCCGCGATCGCGGGCATCAACTCGGGCGAGCGGTTGCGGTGCGAGATGCCGGCAAAGGCTGGGTCGGCGAAGGCGGCGGGCTCGCCCATCCAGCGGAACATGCCCAGCCACTGCCGCGGCGCGAGGATGCAGATCCGGACATGGCCGTCGGCGCAGCGCAGGATCGGGTACGAGAACCCCCGCGAGGGCCGGTCGCGCGACAGCAGGTGGGCGGGCCGTCCCATAGTCGCGCTGCCGTTGATGCCGTAGCCGGGGTCGAGCGCCTGCACCGCGCCATCGAGCGCCGAATAGTCGATATGGTCGCCGACGCCGGTGCGGAGCGCATTGTACAGCGCCGCGACGAGCGCGAAGGCCGCCTGCGACGCGGCGCACTGGTACGCCAGCTCGCCGGGCGGCAGCAGCGGCGGCTGGCCACGGATGCCCGAGCGCGACAGCTCGCCCGAGAGCGCGTGGAGGACGGGGTCGGTCGCCTGCCAGCCGCTGATCGGATTGCCGGTGCCGAAATCGCTGACCGTCATGGTCACCAGCGCGGGGCGCTCGCGGCGCAGCGCGGCGAGGTCGATACATTGCCCGGCCTCGACGACGATGGCGTGGGCAGCAGCGATCAGCGGCTGCGCGGCGGGGCTGTCGATGGCGGCACCGAAGGAGCGCTTGCCGATGTTGGCGGCGATGTCGGCGAACGGATCCGCGGGGTCGGCGGGGACCACGCGGTCGACGGTGGCACCGAGCTCGGCCAGATAGCGGGTGATCGCCGCAAGCGGCCCGCGCACTCCGTCGACGACGCGGATGCCCGCCAGTGGACGGTCGACAGCGAAGGATTCCGCAGCTCCGGCGGGGCGGGACTCGGTTTGCAACTACTGCGGTCCCTGCGCGAACTGGGGCAGGTCCGCCGGGATCACGACCCACGGCAGGGCGGAACTGGTCCAGATATGCATCGACGGGGCAAATCGGTCGGGTTCGACCAGCGTTCCGGCTTTGACCGCGAGGAATTGCGGGCTGACCGACGGCACCGATCGGATCGGTGAGCCGCAGCTTCCGCAGAACTCGCGCGACAGCGGCGCGCCGCTGTTGGTGTCGCGGTCCTCCCACGACGCCATCGCGCCCTCGACGGCCATGTCCTCGGTGCGAATGATCAGGTTGACCGAGAAGGCCGACCCCGACTGGCGGCGGCAGCTCGTGCAATGGCAGGCCATCACGGAAAGCGGCGGTGCCGTGATCGTGTAGCGAACCGCCCCGCAGTTGCAGGCTCCGGCCAGCGCGAACCCGTCCGCCATCTTGCCTCCCAGGCTTGCATCGTGCGGGACCTGCGTGAGCCCCGGCAATCGCTTGTCCGCCTGTCGGTCGATCGACCGGAGGCTGCAATACATTGTTTGACTAGGTGCGCCGAAACGCGGGGCCAGCGCCGACAAGCACGATGGGTATCGCCGCCGCAGCCTTTCGGCTAGGTCCAGCGACCTCAATGACGAGTGTTGCATCGACCAGTCCCGGACCGGGAACCGAGCCGGCCAATGGGCTCGAGGCTGTGTTCCTCGGCAGCCGTGCAGCGTTGCTCGGTTTCCTGCGCAGCCACGGTGCCGGCGACGCCGCGGAGGACCTGCTGCAGGAACTGTGGATCAAGATCGGCAAGGCTCCTCCGGGCCCGGTCGCGCAGCCGCTGGCGTATCTGTACCGCGCTGCGAACAACCTGATGCTCGACCGCTACCGGTCGGCGCGGCAGGCGGCGAAGCGCGATCATGCCTGGAGCGACGAAGTCGACGTCGTCGCCGAGCCGGCGGCTGAGCGCGCCCTCATCGCGCGCGAACAACTGCAGCAGGCGCGGGCGGTGCTCGACGGCGTCGGCGAGCGCGCCGCGGCGGTGTTCCGGCGGCACCGGCTGGATGGCATTCCCCAGCGCGACCTCGCGAGCGAATTCGGGATCAGCCTGACCACGGTCGAGAGCGACCTGCGCCGCGCCTACCGTGCGATGATCGAACTCAGGCAGCGCCTCGATGACAACTAGAGCCCAAGCCGACAGGACATCAAGGCCCGTGGACCGCGGCAACGTCATGCGCACGAGGATGCCATGAACCCTGAACCCGCGAAGTCCGGACCTATGACCATCGACGACCAGGCGCTCGACTGGGTGATCCGGCAGCGCGAGACCGCGTTCGCCGACTGGGAGGCGTTCGCCGCCTGGCTCGGTACGTCGCCCGGCCACGCTGATGCCTATCACGCCCTCGCCGACGCGGAGCGTGAGCTCGACGACCTGGTGCCGCGGGCACCCCGCCCGTTGTTCGCGCCAGCGCCACGCCGCGCGATCCCGCGCCGCGCCTGGCTTGGTGGCGCGATCGCGGCGTCGCTGCTCGTTCTGGGCTACGGCGCCCTGGGGCACCGGACTGCGCCCTATGATATCGAGACTGCGGCGGGCGAGACCCGGACGCTGACCCTCGCCGACGGCAGCCAGGTCGCGATGAACGGCGGTACGCGGCTGACCCTTGACCACAATGACGCACGCGCCGTGACCCTCGACCACGGCGAGGCGGTGTTCACCGTCGTCCACAACGCCGCCGACCCGTTTCGGCTGGCCGTCGGCGGCGCGACGCTGGTCGATGCGGGGACGGTGTTCAACGTCGTGCGGCGTGACGGCTCGACCGACGTCGCGGTCGCGGAAGGGGCGGTGGTCTACAATCCGAAGGGCGAGAACGTCCATTTGTCCGGGGGCCGCACGCTCCACGTCGTCGACCGCGATACCAGGCTGGTGATCGGTGAGATCGAGCCCGGTGTCATCGGCGCGTGGCGGACCGGGCGGCTGGTCTATGCGGGCACGCCGCTGGCGCTGGTCGCCGAGGACCTGACCCGCAATCTCGGCACCCACATCACCGCCAGCCCGGCGGTCGCGGCCCGCAAGTTCCGCGGCGTGATCAGCTTCGGGCGCGACCGCAACGCCGTGATGAACCGCCTCGGGCCGTTGCTCGGCGTCGAGGTGCGGCCGGTCGCGGACGGCTGGCTGCTGGCCGAACGGACCGGGTGACCCGGCCCCGCGCACTCCTGTTTGCCACTCTGCTGGCCGCGACACCCGTCGCGGCCATTGCCGCATCTGCGCCCACGCTCGACCTGCCCGCCGGGACCCTCGGCCAGGCGGTCGCGGTGCTCGGGCGGCAGGCGGGCATCAGCGTCGCGATCGGCGACGACGGGCTCTGGAGCCAGCGCGTGCCCGCCATCAAGGAACGCGGCGTCGCGGCGGCGCTGGCCCGGCTGACCAGGATGAGCGGCGCGCGGCTGGTCGCGATCGACGCCGTCACGTGGCGCATCGACCGCCCGGTGGTGCGCCGGGCGATTGCCTCCGCTCCCGCCGTGCCGACCCTGTTCGCCATGCGCGCCGCCGTGGCCGACGACGCCCCGATCGTGGTCACGGCGACCAAACGCGGCTTCCAGTTCGCCAATTTCGCCGGCACTGCGACCCGCCTCGACGGCAACGACCTGAGCTTCGGGGGCGAGGGCGGCAGCGACAGCGTGCTGGGGCGGCTGGCGAGCATCTCGTCGACCCACCTCGGCGACGGTCGCAACAAGCTGTTCATCCGCGGCATCGCCGATTCGAGCTTCACCGGCCCGACCCAGGCGACTGTCGGCCAGTACCTCGGTGACGTCCGCCTGACCTACAACGCCCCCGACCCCGACCTGCGCCTGTACGACGTCGCCGCGGTCGAGGTCCTCGAAGGGCCGCAGGGGACGCTGTACGGTGCCGGCTCGCTCGGCGGCATCCTGCGCATCGTCCGCAACCCGCCACGGCTCGGCGAACCCGAGGCGTCGATCTCGGCGGGTGTCTCGGCGACCCAGCACGGTGATCCGAGCGGCGACGTCGGCGGCATGGTCAACCTGCCGCTGGTCAAGGACAAGCTCGGCCTCCGCATGGTCGGCTACGGGATCACCGAGGGCGGCTATATCGACGACGTCGAGCGCCATCTGGACAACATCAACCGGACGCGCACCGCCGGTGGCCGGATCGCGCTGCGGCTCGATGCCGGCGACGACTGGATCGTCGACCTCGGCGGTACGCTCCAGTCGATCCGCGGCGACGACAGCCAGTACGCCGACCGCGGCCGGCCCCTGCTGACCCACGCCAGCGCCATCGCGCAGGGGTTCGACGCCGACTATCGGCTCGGCGACCTGGTGGTCACCAAGGCGTGGGACGGTGTCCGCCTCGTGTCGTCGACCGGCATCGCCAGCCAGACGCTGGCGGAGCGCTTCGACGCTACCACCGCGGACATCGAGGACAGGGTCTTCGACCAGCGCAACCACACCTCGCTGATCACCAACGAGACCCGGCTGTGGCGCCCCCTGGAGAACGGCTTCGGCTGGACGCTCGGCGGCAGCCTGCTCCACAACCGGGCGCGGCTGAAGCGCTCGCTCGGGCCGCTCGACGCGCCCGCGCCGGTCACCGGTGTCGCCAACACCATCGACGAGGCGACGCTGTTCGGCGAGGCCAGCGTCGTGCCGCTGGCCGGGCTGACCATCACCGGCGGCGCGCGGCTGTCACGGTCGAAGCTGTCCGGCGGGGTCGAGGACGTCCCGACCAGCGTCGAGGCGCTGGCCAAGACCGTCGAGCTGGCGCGCGAGAGCATCGTCGCCAGCCGGACACACACCCGCGTGCTGCCGTCGCTGTCGGCGACCTTGAAGGCAACCCGTGCCATCGAGTTGTTCGCGCGCTACGGCGAAGGCTTCCGCCCCGGCGGGCTGTCGGTCGACACCGACTTCGTCCGGCGCTTCCAGAGCGACCGCGTCGCGACGATCGAGGCGGGGGTCCGCACCGGCGTCACGGGCAAGGGCGACTACGACCTCGCGGCAACCGTGTCGCGGACCCGGTGGCGCGACATCCAGGCCGACTTCATCGACGGCAACGGCCTGCCGACCACCGCCAACATCGGCGACGGGCGCATTTACAGCTTCGCGGTGACCGGTGGCTGGCGGCCAATGCCGGGCCTGTCGATCGATGCGGCGGTGATCGTCAACGACAGCAAGGTCACCAGCCCCGACATCCAGTCGCTGGTCGGCGTGGCGCTGCTCGGCGCGGCGCTGCCGATAGCCTCCAGCGCAGCGCTGGCCGACGGAGCCTCGGCCGCCGCGCCGATGCTGGCCACGCCGCTCCGCCGGATCCCCAACGTCGCGCGGGTGACGGCGCGTCTCGGCATCGACTACCACACTGCGCTGAACGACACCCTCGACCTGCGGATCGGCGCGTCGGCGCGCTACACCGGCACGTCGCGGCTCGGCGTCGGGCCGCTGCTCGGCGAGGCGCAGGGGAACTACCTGGATACCGCGCTGACCGCGCGTGTCGGCCGCCCCGAACTCGGACTGACGCTGGCGCTGACCAATCTGGCGGACAGCACCGGCAACCGTTTCGCGCTCGGCACGCCGTACCAGTCGCTCGGCGCCGACCAGATCACGCCGTTGCGGCCGCGCACCCTCCGTCTCGGCATCGACGCGCGCTTCTGAGAAAATTGCTGGCCGCCGCCAAGGCTGGCCGGTTACGACATCGTCAACCCTCCTGACAGGCAAGCGCACCCCGCGTTCCCCCGCCTGTGCCGGAGTAAGTTGCCTTGCGTACACTGTTCGCGTCGACCTGCCTGACCCCGCTCGCACTCCTGCTCGCCGGCGCGACGCATGCCGAGACCCTGATCGACACCAAGCGCACGACGGCGGCGGCGACCGCGACGATCAAGGGCGGTGCGGCCGACGACATCCGGATCACGTCGGCGGGCTCGATCACATTGGGGACGGGCGTCGGCGTGACGCTGAGCGGCGTGAACAAGATCACTAACGAAGGGACGGTAAAGATCACCGACGCCAACGACGCCGTCGGCATCCTCGCTGCGATGGGCAGTACCGGCGCCATCCTCAACAGCGGCACGATCACCGTCGACGAGACCTATGTCCCGGTCGACACCGACAAGGACGGCGACCTCGACGGTGGCCTCGCCTCCGGGTTCCGCCGCACCGGCATCCGTACCGCGGGCGCCTTCACCGGCAACGTCGCCAATACCGGCGGCATCGGCATCGAGGGCAACGACTCCGCCGGCATCGCCCTCGACGGCGCGCTGACCGGGTCGCTCAGTACCAGCGGCACGGTCGCGGTCGTCGGCGACCGCTCGGTCGGGGTCCGCGCCAACGCCGTCAGCGGAGCGGTTCGCGTCGCCGGCACGGTGACCGCCCAGGGCAAGGATGCGATCGGCGCGTCGTTCCTCGGCGACATCGGTGGCGGACTGGTCGTGCAGGGCACCCTCAGCGCGACGGGCTACCGCGCGACGACGCTGCCGGCCGACATCACCAAGCTCGACGCCGACGACCTGCTGCAGGGCGGTCCGGCGCTCAGCGTCGCGGGGAATGTCGCGGGCGGCATCATCCTCGCCATCGCACCGAAGGACACCGATCCCAAGAACGACGACGAGGACAAGGACGGCATCCCCGACGCCACCGAAGGCGCCGCCGCAGTCACCAGTTACGGCGCCGCCCCCGCCGTCCGGATCGGCGCAGCGGATCATGCCGTGACCATCGGCGCGGTCACCGGGTCGACCTTCGGCCTCGTCATCGATGGCAGTGTGTCCGGGCTCGGTGTCTACAAGGACGTCGCTGCGACCGGCCTGCAGGTCGGTGGCCTCGGCGGCGCGGTCACAATCGCCGGCGGCATCGCGGTAAACGGCACGGTCCAGGCGATCTCCAACAACGCCAGCGCGACCGCCCTGCGCTTCGGCAACGGTGCCAGCGTCGCCGAAATCCGGGTCGCGGGCGTGGTCGGCGCGGCCGGTGGCGGCGTTGCCACCGCGACCTCGACCGCGATCGCCATCGATGCCGGCGCGACCGTCGGCACGATCCGCAACAGCGGCACGGTCAAGGCGGTTGCGTCGGGCGTCGATGGCTTCGCGACCGGCATCGTCGACCGCTCGGGGACGCTCACCCTGGTCGAGAACAGCGGCACCATTGCCGCGTCGGGGGCGACCGCGACCTCCGCCCGCAACGTCGCCATCGACCTGCGTGCCAACACCGCTGGTGCCGTTGTCCGGCAGGTTGCGGGTGCCGCCGGGGCGACCGCACCGTCGATCACCGGGGACATCCTGTTCGGCTCGGGCAACGACACGCTGTCGCTCGGCGGCAAGTCGAGTTTCACCGGCACCACCGATTTCGGCGGCGGCAGCGACCAGCTGTCGATCACCGAGGGCAGTAAATTCACCGGCAGCCTGCTCCGCAGCGGCAACCTTGCGGTCAACGTCGGCAGCGGCGCGCTGATGCTCAACACCAAGGGGGCCGTCGCGCTCGGCTCGCTCAGCGTCGGCGCACAGGGCGTGCTCGGCGTCACCATCGACGCCGCGGCTAAGACCAACACGGTGTTCCAGGTCGCCGGTGCGGCGAGCTTCGCCGCCGGGTCGCAGGTCGCGTTGACCCTCAGCAACGTCAGCCAGGCGGAGGGGCGCTACGTCATCGTGCAGGCCGGCTCGATCAGCGGGGCCGCCAACCTCACCGCCAGCCCGATGCTGCTGCCCTTCATCTTCAAGAGCAATGTCATCGCCGGCAGCGCCAACGAGATCGCGGTCGAACTGAAGCGCAAGACCGCGACCGAACTCGGCCTCAACGACTCCCAGTCACGGGCCTACGACGCCGTCGTCAAGGCGCTCGACAGCGATGCCAAGGTCGCGGGTGCGTTCCTCGACATCGCCGATGCCAAACGCTTCGGCACCACCTTGCGCCAGCTGCTGCCCGATCACGCCGGCGGCACCTTCGAGGCGGTGACCCAGGGATCGCGCGCCACCGCCCGGCTGCTCGCCGACCCGCAGGGCAACCTCGTCGAGCACGGCCGCTGGAGCACCTACCTGCAGCAGGTTGCGTGGGGCCGCTCCAAGAGCATCGCGAGCACCGCCGGCTTCGACGTCAGCGGCTGGGGCGCGACCGGCGGCGGCGAAATCGCCACCGGGGTCGGCAGCTTCGGTGGCTCGCTCGCCTACCTCCACGGCAAGGATGCCGACGGTGGCACCGACAACGAGGTCGGCTCCGACCAGTACGAACTTGCCGCCTACTGGCGCGGTCAATGGCACGGCTTTACCGCCAATGCCCGCGTCTCCGGCGCGAAGATCAACTTCACCGGCACGCGCCATTTCCAGGGCAGCATCGGCAGCGAGGCCGTGTCGCGCGACGCCGAGGGCAAGTGGGACGGCAGCCTGTTGTCGGCCTCGAGTGCCATCGCCTACGAGACGCGCTTCGGCCGCTTCACCGTGCGCCCGGTCGCCGCGGTCGACTACTACCGCCTGCACGAGGGCGGCTACACCGAGAACGGCGGCGGCAAGGCCTTCGACCTGAACGTCGACTCGCGCAACAGCGACGAGCTTGCGCTGTCGGCGACCCTGGTGGCGGGCCTCAACTTCGGCGACCGCACCTTTGTCGAAAACTGGTTCCGGATCGAGACCGAGGGCGGCCGCCGCCAGATCGTCGGTGGCGGGCTCGGCGACACCACGGCGCGGTTCGCCGGCGGGGACGCCTTTACGCTCCGCGCCCAGGACCGCACCAACGGCTGGATCGGCCGCCTGCGCGCGGTCGGCGGCAGCGGCGGCTTCCGCCTCGTCGGCGAGGTCAGCGCCGAGCAGCAGCAGGGCCGCGCCTCGGTCGCGGCCCGCGCCGGCGTGAGCTTCTCGCTGTGATCGTGGCTCCGAAACCCGGCCACCGTATCCGCTGGGCGGTGGCGATCGCGGCGGTGCTGTGGCTGGCCCCCTCGACGGTCTCGACCGGCCGCATCGCGAGCGCCCCGCTGCACGTCGATGCCCCGGTCTTCCTGACCCGCCCGACCCCAACGACACGCGACGATGTCCGCCGCCTCCACGCCGTCGACGACCGGGTGTTCATGGCCGTCGCCGCCGCAGCACCGGCCCAGCGCGCGACGGTGCCGGCTGCAGGAATCGAACCCGCGACCCCCTGATTACAAATCAGGTGCTCTACCATCTGAGCTAAGCCGGCATGGCGCGCTGCCCATTAACGCAAGCGGGCGTCGCTCGGCAACTGCAGCGGCGGCCGATTACTGGCGACCCAGGGTGCCCCAGACGATGTTGCGCTGGATTTCGTTACTGCCGGCGTAGATCGAGCCGGCGCGGTCGTTGAGGTATTTCGGGACGGCCTTGGCGGCGAAGGCGCTGCCCGCGGCGCGGCCGTTGGCGGGTGCGGTGAAGCCGGGGGTGGGGCCGCCCGGCACCGTCAGCTGCGGCTGCCAGGCGGCGGCGTAGGGCCCGGCGGCGTCGAGCTCGACTTCGGTCAGGCGCTGGCTGAGTTCGGTGCCGAGGACCTTGAGGACCGACGCCATGGTGCCGGGCGCGCCGCCGACCGACAGGCGGCTCATCAACTGGAGTTCGAGCGCGTCCATTGCCTCGACATCGGTAGCGACGCGGGCCATGCGCGTGCGGAGCGCGGCGCCGCCGTGCTCGAGCGTCGCGATGTGCGCGCCGAGGCGGTTCAGGCGAGTGCGCAGGTGCGGGGCGTACTGGCTGCCGCCGCGCTCGAACTCCATCAGGTACTTGGCGACGCGCCAGCCGTCGTCGATGGCGCCGACGACGTTGGCGACGGGCACCCGGACCTCGTCGAAGGTGATCAGGTTCTGGATGTGCTCGCCCGACAGCGACACGGTCGGGCGAACGGTGACGCCGGGGCTGGTCATGTCCATCAACGCGAAGGTGATGCCCTGCTGCGGCTTGGCGAGCGTCGCGGTGCGGACCAGCACGAAGATCATGTTGGCGGCGTGGCCGTGGGTGGTCCAGATCTTGTGCCCGGTGCAGACGAGGTCGTCGCCGTCGCGGACCGCCTTCATCCGCAGCGAGGCGAGGTCGGAGCCCGACTCGGTCTCGGAGTAGCCTTGGCACCAGAAATCGTCGCCCGCGAGCATCCGGGGCAGCCAATGCGCCTTCTGAGCGGGCGTACCGTAGCCGAGCAGCACTGGGCCGCACATGCCGAGGCCCATCGGCGACAGCGGCGGGGCGCCCGCCTCGGCTTCCTCGCGGGCGAAGATGTATTTCTGGACCTGGCTCCAGCCGCAGCCGCCGTACTCGACCGGCCACGACGGCGCGACCCAGCCATGGGAGTGGAGGCGGCGCTGCCATTCGAGCGCGATCTCCGGGGGCGCGTACACGCTGGTCAAGCAAGCGGCGGCGTCACGCAGCTCGGGTGTCAGTTCCGCGGCGAAGAAGGCTCGCACCTCGTCACGGAAGGCGAGGTCGGCGGCGCTCCAGTTCAGGTCCATGGGTTGACGCTCGCGGCAAGTGCCCGCTCGGTCAAGCTGCAGAAACGATAGGGCCGCGTGCGGTCAGTCCTCGCCGGGAGCCTTCGCCTCGATGACGAGGGCGTGGATGCGGTCGGGAGCCATCAGGTCGCCAAGGGCTGCGTAGACGGCGCGCTGTCGCTCGAGGCGCGACTGGCCCGCGAAGGATGCCGCGGTCAGCCGGACGGTGAAGTGGCTCTCGCCCGCGCCGGAATGGCCGGCGTGGCCGCTGTGGTCGTCGCTGTCGTCAATCACCTTCAGCGCGGTTGGCGCGAGCGCTGCGACAAGACGCTGCTCGATTTCGTTGGCCCGTTCACCCATCGACGACTCCCTTGGCGGCTGATGACCGCCTATATGCCGACGTCCGACACCCAACGCGAGTTCCCTTGGACCAGGATCATTCCCCGCCGCGCCGCGCGCGCTTTCATGGCCGCGTCGAGCTGCCGCAGCCGACCCCTTGCGCGCATCCGGGCTGCACCACCGAAGCCGAGTTCCGCGCACCCGCCTCGAACCGCGTCGCCGGTCATGTCGGCGGCTGGCAGTGGCTATGCCTCGACCATGTCCGCCAGTTCAACGCCGGCTACAACTTCTTCGACGGCATGGCGCCGGACGAGATCAGCGAGGCGCAGTCGCCGCTGGCCGGCTGGGCGCACGTCGTCCACGACGTCAACGGCTACAAGTTCAACGACCCGCTGAACGCGCTTCACGGCAAGTTCGGGCAGGACGCCTTCGCCGGTCGCCGTACCAATGCCGGTACGGTGCTCGCCGAGGTTGACGTCAAGGCCTTGAAGACGTTGGAGCTCGACGCGTCGGCGACACTTGCGACGATAAAACGGGCCTATAAAGCGTTGGTCAGGCGTTTCCATCCCGATAGTAACGGCGGCGACCGCAGCCACGAACGAAAGTTGCAGGACGTGGTTCAAGCCTATACGCACCTGAAGTCCGCCGCAGCCTTCCGGGCTGACCCAAAAACCGCCCGTTGACGCCTCGATTGCAACGTTCGTCACGATCACAGGGAGCCTGAGTTGGCCACCGTACTCAACGCCGATTCCGACACGCCGGATACCCACGACCACGCGACCACCGCGATGGACGCGCCCGATATCACCATCGACGCACGCAGCGTCTTCGGGGTCGACGTCGACATGACGGTGCCGGCGTTCTCCATCGCCGACGAGCGCGTGCCCGACCTCGATCCAAACTATGTCTTTGACCCGGACACGACGCTGGCGATCCTCGCGGGCTTTGCCTTCAACCGCCGGGTCATGGTCCAGGGCTTCCACGGTACCGGCAAGTCGACCCATATCGAGCAGGTCGCGGCGCGCCTGAAATGGCCGTGCATCCGTATCAACCTCGACAGCCACATCAGCCGCATCGACCTCGTCGGCAAGGACGCGATCGTGCTGCGCGAGGGCAAGCAGGTCACCGAGTTCCGCGAGGGCCTGCTGCCGTGGGCGCTGCAGACCCCGACTGCACTGGTCTTCGATGAGTACGACGCCGGCCGCCCGGACGTGATGTTCGTCATCCAGCGCGTGCTCGAGGTTGAGGGCAAGCTAACCCTGCTCGACCAGAACCGCGTCATCCGCCCGAACCCGTGGTTCCGGCTGTTCGCCACCGCCAACACTGTCGGCCTCGGCGACACCACTGGGTTGTATCACGGCACCCAGCAGATCAACCAGGGCCAGATGGACCGCTGGAACGTCGTCACGACGCTCAACTACCTCGCCCCCGCGGTCGAGAGCCAGATCGTCGTCGCCAAGGCTCCGGGCTTCGATACCGAGGCGGGGCGCAAGCAGGTCGCCAACATGGTCAAGGTTGCCGACATGACCCGCCAGGGCTTCATGTCGGGCGACATCTCGACCGTGATGAGCCCGCGTACGGTCCTGACCTGGGCCCAGAACGCGACGATCTTCAAGAACGTCGGCTTCGCGTTCCGGTTGAGCTTCCTCAACAAGTGCGATGAGGCCGAGCGGTCGATCGTGGCGGAATACTACCAGCGGGTGTTCGGCGAGGACCTGCCGGAATCAGTCGCGGTCAAGGGCAAGCGCTAGGCTTCGCGGCGCGATGGCCCAGCCTGACAATCCGCTCGAGGACTTCCGCATCGCGCTCGCCGCGACGTTGCGGGCGCTTGGGCATGAGCCGGACTTCGAGCTCGCGTACACCGCCGACAAGCCGTCGTGTTTCGGGGATCAGGCGCGGGTGCCGCAGCCGGGGCGGGCCATGCCCGCGGACCAGGTTGCGGAGGTGCGCGGTTGGGCGGACGCGTTCGCGCTGAGGAAGCGCCACCATGACGCCAAGCTGCATGCCGTGGACCAGCCCGAGGCGGGGATCGGGCGCGACATTTTCAACGCGGTCGAGCAGGCGCGGATCGAGGCCATCGGGTCGTCGGAGATGCTCGGCGTCGCGGTCAATCTCGACCGGATGACCGAGGCGCGGGTCAAGACCGATCCGATCGTGCGGGCGCGGTCGGCGGACGAAGTGCCGATGGCGACGGCGCTCGGCCTGCTGGTGCGCGAGCGGCTGACCGGGGCGGCGATCCCGCGCGCGGCGGCGACGGCGATCAGTCTGGTGCGGACCGATATCGAGGCGCGGGCGGGGGCAAACCTCGATACGCTGCTCGGCAATATCGACGACCAGTCGGCGTTCGGCCTCGCACTGCGCCGGGTGATCAGCGACCTCGGCCTCGGGACCGACCCGGACGCCGAGCCCGACAGCGAGGATGGCGAGGAGGGCGACCCCGAGGACGCCGACGCTCCCGCCGACGACGGCGACGACCAGGACGACGCCGGGGCCTCCGCCGACCAGTCCGTCGAGACCCGCGCCGAGCAGTCCGACGAGGCGTCCGAGGACGGCGAGTCGCAGCAGGTCGACATGGACACCGACATGGTGTCCGAGGCCGAGATGGGCGAGGAGGGGCGTGAGGGCATGACGCCCTGGCGGCCGAACACGCCGATTGCCGACCTGCCGCCGGACTTCGACTATATTTCCTACACCACCAAGTACGACGAGATCGTCGGGGCCGAGGAGCTGTGCGACCCGGAAGAACTTACCCGGCTGCGGTCGTACCTCGACCAGCAACTCGTCCACCTGCAGGGCGCGGTGACCAAGCTCGCCAACCGGCTCCAGCGCCGCCTGATGGCGCAGCAGAACCGGGCCTGGGACTTCGACCAGGAGGAGGGGCTGCTCGACGCCGCGCGGCTCGGGCGGATCATCACCAATCCGATGCACGCGCTGAGCTACAAGATCGAGCGCGATACCAAGTTTCGCGACACCGTCGTGACGCTGCTGATCGACAACTCGGGCTCGATGCGCGGGCGACCGATCTCGATCGCGGCGATCTGCGCCGACATCATGGCGCGGACGCTGGAGCGCTGCGCGGTCAAGACCGAGATCCTGGGCTTCACCACGCGCGCCTGGAAAGGTGGTCAAAGTCGTGAAGCGTGGCTGGCAGCGGGACGCCCGGGCAAACCGGGGCGGCTGAACGACCTGCGCCACATCATCTACAAGGCGGCCGATGCGCCGTGGCGGCGGGCGCGCAAGAACCTCGGGCTGATGATGCGCGAGGGGCTGCTGAAGGAAAACATCGACGGCGAGGCGCTGTTGTGGGCGCACGCCCGGCTGCTGGCGCGGCCCGAGGATCGCCGCATCCTGATGGTGATCTCCGACGGCGCACCGGTCGACGACTCGACGCTGTCGGTCAACACCGGCAGCTACCTGGAGCGCCACCTGCGGCAGGTCATCGGCTGGATCGAGGGGCGCTCACCGGTCGGATTGGTCGCTATCGGCATCGGCCACGACGTGACGCGCTACTACGCGCGGGCGGTGACGATCATGGATGCCGAACAGCTCGGCGGCACGATCATCGATCAGCTCGCGAGCCTGTTCGAGGACGATGCCGGGCGGAAGAAGCCGCGGCGCTAGGTCCGGCTCCCCTCCCGATTAGGGAGGGGAGGGTGACGAACCTCTAGCGGCGGCGGTAGCAGCGCTTCTCGCTGCCGCGACCGATGGCGTTACCGGCGACAGCGCCGACACCCGCACCGAGAAGCGACTCGCCGAGGTTGCCGCCGAGCACGGCAGCACCGGCACCGGCACCGACCGCGCCGATCACCGTGCCGCGCTTGGCGGCCCGGCTGCGACGCCGCATGCAGTCGTCGTAGCTCGAGTAATAGCGGTTGCCGTCATAATAGCGGTTGTCGTGGCGGCGGGCCTCGGCGGGGGTTACGGCCAGTGAAGTCGTCGCGACTGCAGCGAGGACCAACGAGCTTAGAAGACGCATGAGCGATCACCCTTGAATATTGAATAGCCTACGAAACAATGCGCGAAGGACCACGAATGTTCCGGTTCAGAGCGCGTTAACGCCGTCACTGCGATACCGGTGAGGTACCCGGCAAGGCTGGGCAGTATGCTTAAAGGAGAGCGTCGATGAAAGCGATTTTGATCGCGGTCGCGAGTCTCGCGACACTGGCGGCAACCCCCGCCCTTGCCGATCGCGGCGGGCACGGTGGCGGCGGTTACCACGGTGGCGGCGGCTATCATGGCGGCGGCGGTGGCGGTTACCACGGCGGTGGCGGAGGTTATCGCGGCGGCTACGGTGGCTACCGCGGCAGCTATTACGGTGGCCGCGGCTATTACGCCGGCGGCTACGGCTACCGCGGCGGCTATTACGGTCGAGGTTATTATCGTCCTCGGGTCTACGTCGTGCCCGCTTACGGTTATGGCTACGGCTACGGCGATCCTTACTACGACGGTGGCTATTACGGTGGCGGCTACCCGGTGGTCTACGGTGCCTACAGCGGCGGCTACGGGTATCGCCGCGGCTATGATCGCGGCTATCGGTGCCGCACTGATGGCAGCGGCGCGGTTCTCGGCGCGATCGCCGGCGGCCTGATCGGCAACAGCGTCAGCCACCGCTACAACCGCGGCATCGGGACTGTAGCGGGAGCCGGCCTCGGCGCTGTCGCCGGCAACGCCATCGAGCGCGACGGTCGCTGCTAAGCCCGCTCGAACGGGGAACGAAGAGGCCCGGGACTCAGCGCGAGTCCCGGGCCTTTTTCGTGCCTACTTGCCGGCGCTCGGGTGCAGGCTGCTGAAGGCCCGGCCACCGCGCAGTGCCGAGAACCAGGTCCGCGGGTCGAGCGACCACGAGCCGTCGACCGAGTAGGTGATGAACTCGGCCCGCCCGACGAGGTTCTCGATCGGCAACATGCCCAGCCCGACGTTCGACGGGAAGCGGCTGTCCTCGGAGTTGTCGCGGTTGTCGCCCATCAGGAAGATGTGGCCCTCGGGCACGATGGTCGCGGGATAGTCGTCCTGCTCGGTATGGCCGAGGTCGAGGACATCGTAGCTGCGCCCGTCGATGGTCTCGCGGAAGCGTGGCACCCGGCATACCGAGACGCCGTCGGGGCGAACGGTGAGGTACTGGGACGACGGCCCGTCGCACGGTGTGTTGGGCGAGACGATCATTTCAGCCGGGGCCTCGGGGCGCTTGGGGACGGCGGCGCCGTTGAGCCACAGGACGCCGTTGCGCATCTCGACGGTGTCGCCGGGGAGCCCGATGACGCGCTTGATCCAGTCGTCGTGGGTGACCGGTGACTTGACCACGACGATGTCGGCGCGCTGCGGCAAATGCGCGAACAGCCGGCCCTGCATTTCCGGAAGGACCGGCCCGACGAAGGGGATGCTCGGCGACAGGTAGCTGTAGCCATAGGGAAACTTCGACACGATCAATTGGTCGCCAACAAGCAGCGTCGATTCCATCGATCCGCTGGGGATGTAGAACGGCTTGGCGACGAGGCTGTGGATGCCCAGCACGACGAGCGCGAGCAGGAACAACTGCCAGGCCTCGTGGGCCCAGTTGGTCTTCTTCTCGGCCGGCTTGGTCGCCATCACAGTATCCGTCATGCCTTGCTCGCCGTGATCAGGACGATCGCCTGTGCCCAGGGATGATCGTCGGTAAGGGTCAGGTGTATTAGCGCGCTATGCCCCGGCGGCGTGAGAAACGCCAGCCGCTCCGCCGCACCGCCGGTCAGCGTCAGGGTTGGTGCACCGCTCGGCAGGTTGACGACGCCCATGTCGCGGAAGAACACGCCTTGCCGAAAGCCCGTGCCGAGCGCCTTGGCACAGGCCTCCTTGGCGGCGAAGCGCTTGGCGTAGGTGCCGGTGCGGGTCAGCGGGCGACGCTCCGCGCGAGCCTGCTCGAGCGGTGTGAAGATGCGGTCGATAAAGCGCTGCCCGAAGCGGTCGAGCGACGACTGGATGCGCTCGATGTTGCACAGGTCGTTGCCGAGCCCGAGGACCATCATGCCTCACCCTCCCCTTCAGGGGAGGGTCGGAGAGACGGCGCAGCCGGCCCCGGGGTGGGTGCTTCCGCGCGCGCACCGGCAGTCGACATCGGAGCGAAGTGCCCACCCCCGGGGCTGGCGCGAAGATGCGCCGTCTCTCCGCGCCCCTCCCCTGAAGGGGAGGGGATCATTGGGCCGCGTCCATCGCCGCGCGCATGGTCCGGATCGCGTGGTCGAGACCGGTGAACACGGCCTCGCCGATCAGGAAATGCCCGATGTTGAGCTCGGCGAGCGTGCGGATCGCGGCGACCGGTCCGACATTGTCGAAGGTCAGCCCGTGCCCGGCGTGAACCTCGAGGCCCAGCCCGGCGGCGTGCTCGGCAGCCTTTTTCAGGCGCTCGAGCTCGGCGTCGCCCGACCCGTGGGCGTAGGGCCCGGTGTGCAGCTCGACGACCGGAGCGCCGAGGCGGGCGGCGGCGTCGAGCTGGTGCAGGTCGGGGGCCACGAACAGGCTGACGCGGACGCCGGCGTCCTTGAGGCGCGCGACAAACGGCGCGAGCGTGTTGTGCTGTCCGGCGGCGTCGAGCCCGCCCTCGGTGGTGCGCTCCTCGCGGCGTTCGGGGACGATGCAGGCGGCGTGCGGGCGGTGGGCCAGCGCAATGCCGAGCATTTCCTCGGTCGCGGCCATCTCGAGGTTCAGCGGCAGGTCGATCTCGGCCATCAGCCGGTCGATGTCGGTATCGGTGATGTGGCGGCGGTCCTCACGCAGGTGTGCGGTGATACCGTCGGCTCCGGCCGCAGCGGCGACGATCGCGGCGCGGACCGGGTCGGGATGCCGCCCGCCGCGCGCGTTGCGGATGGTCGCGACGTGGTCGATGTTGACGCCTAGGCGGAGGGGCATAAAGCTGCACTCAGAAGTTCGTAGGTCAGGCCCTTGCCTTGCCACGGCTCGCCGAAATCGGGGACGCTCGAGGCGGCAAAGGCGACGACGGCGATGCCGCGCTCGGGCGCGATCAGGTTGCGGACCTGGACATTGCCGACCTGCCCGCGCCGCTCGACGACGTGTTGCGGGGTGGTGCAGCCCTTGAGCTTGACCGGGTACGACCAGACGCCGAGCGCCGCATATCCGGCCTTCGGGTCGCCCTGCCACATCTCGGCGGTCGCGGCCTTGCCGAGCAGCTTCCCGTCGATCAGCGCGCGGTCGAACGTCAGCAGGTCGACGGCGGTCCCGGCGAGGTTGGCGGCGGCGCCGTAGCGGCCGGGGTCGATGTCGGTATCGGTCGCGCCCTTGTCGTCGACGGCGACGATGTCGTCCTTTTCGCCGGGTTGGAGGACGCGCAGCGACTTCAGGCCGAGGGGCTCGGCGATGCGCTCCGCGACCAGCATCGCGAAGGGCTTGCCGGTGACCGCTTCGAGCAGCGCGTCGAGGACCAGATAATCGCAGTTGTTGTAGCGAAAGCCCTCGCCGACGGCGCGGCCCGACGGCTTGAGGCACTGCGGGTCGAGGCCGGGCGCGGGCTTCGGCGACGAGCGCAGGTAGGTGAGCGGCACTCCGGCGGCGTTCTTCGGCCCATCCTCCGGGTCGAACAGCCCCGAGGTGTGGTTGAGCAGGCGGCGCACGGTGACCGTGTCGCCACCGGGCAGGGCGACCTTGGGCAGATACTTGGTTGCCGGGGCGTCGAGGTCGATGCGGCCCTTCTCGACCTCCTGCATGACCAGGACCGCGACGACCTGCTTGGTCACCGAGGCCCAGCGCCAGATTGCGTTCGGCGGTGGTGCGTTGGGGAGCTTGCCGTTGGATTGGATTACGCCGTCGCTGGCACTGCTAACCGCGACAACGCCTGGAAAACCGGCCGGCATCATCACTGGCGACTTCGCGAGCGGTGGCGCCGCATCCGGCGCATCGGAGCTCGCCTCAATGTCCGGGAGATGCCGCTCGAGCAAAGCACGGGCGATTGCCGGGTCGGCCTGCTCCGACGGCGCGGCCTGCGTGACCGTGGCCAGCGCCAGGGCTGCCAGTGCGACCAGGGCTTTCACGCCGCCCGGCTTCCCGGCTTCACCGCGGGAATCGCCGCGAGCTCCGGCGGCAGCGCGTCGGCGCTGTAGGTCGGCACGTCGAGCGCTATGAGGGAGGTGAGGGGCACGCCGATATCGGCCTTGCCGTTGGAACGGTCGACGAGGCAAGCGCCCGCGATGACGCGGCCTCCGGCGGCCTCGATCGCGGCGATCGCCTCGCGCGAGCTGAGCCCGGTGGTGACAACGTCCTCGACCATCAGCACGGTCTGGCCGGGCGTCAGCGTGAAGCCGCGGCGGAGCTCGAAGGTGCCGCCGGGCCGCTCGACGAACATCGACGGGCACCCGAGCTGGCGCGCGACCTCGTAGCCGACGATGACGCCGCCCATCGCCGGGGCGACGACCGCGCCGACGTTGCGCGCTTCCGGCGGCAGCTTGGCAACCAGCGCCGCGACAAGCCGGGCGGCGCGCGCCGGGTCCATCAGCACCCGCGCGCACTGCAGGTAGCGCCCCGAGCGGAGCCCGGAGGACAGGATGAAATGCCCCTCCAGCAAGGCTCCCGCCGCACGGAATTCGTTCAGCGTATCGGTGTCGGTCATCATCGGTTATCGTCTAGCAGCGTCGCATCATCGGTGAAACCTCGGCTGGAAAAGCCTTGGGCACCACGTTATGGAACGGCAACGTTCAGGGAGGCGTACAGGTGGCTAAGGTTTCATTGGGTTATCGGCTCGGCGCGGCAGTCGCGACGGCAGCAATGCTCGGCGGGGCATTCCCCGCAACGGCACAGATCGAAGCGGGCCGGCGTGGCTCGATCGAAAAGCAGCGCGGCGCGGTGCAGGCTACGCTGCCGCAATGCCCGCGGCCGCTCGGCACGCTGGCGGTATCGCTGCCCGAGACCAACTGGTGGGGCGGCCTCGGCCTCGGCTCGCCGGAAGCGCTGATCCGGGTCTACGTCCAGCAGTCAAAGTGCTTCCGCCTGGTCAACCGCTCGGCGCGCGGGATGGAGGCGATGCAGCGCGAGCGCGACCTCGCCGGCGGCGGCGAACTGCGCCGCGGCGGCGTCGTCGGCAAGGGCCAGATGGTCGAGGCCGACTTCACGGTCATCCCCGACATCGTCACGGCGAACGGCAACCGCGGCGGTACCAACATCGGCGGGCTGCTGGGCGGCTTCGTGCCCGGCATCGGCGGGGCGCTGCTCGGCGGCATCAACGTCAAGAAGCGCGTCGCGAACGTCGTCCTCAACACGATCAACAACAAGACGTCCGAGGAGTATGTCGCCGAGGGCCAGGCCAAGAAGACCGACGTCGGCTTCGGCGGCGGCGGCGGATTCTTCACCGGCGGCTTCCTCGCCGCCGGCGGTGCCAGCACCTACCAGGACACCGAGATCGGCCAGGTCGTCGCGCTCGCCTACCTCGATGCCTATGCCAAGATGGTCAACGATATCCAGGGCATGGCGCAGACCATCGCCGGCCCCGCCGAGCAGAAGGCGGTGTCGATGAAGCGCCCGGGCCGGATGTTCGCGACGGCCTCGGTCAAGGGCCGGGTGATCAAGTCGCTCGACCCCGGCGCGATCCTGTACCCCACCGGCAACAAGTCGGTCGGCTTCTGGGAGGTCGAGGACGAACTCGGCACTAAGGGCTGGGTGTCGGAAGCGGTGATCGAGGTGGCGCGCTGAGGCCGTTGTCATCCCCGCGCAGGCGGGGACCCATGAACACGCATGTGCAACTGAACTCGACAGTTCGTGTTCATGGGTTCCCGCCTGCGCGGGAATGACAAGATCCCAGCGCTACTCCGCGCCTCGCCGCTACCCCGCGCTGGCGCTCAACACCGGCGGGCTCGCGCCAAGCCGGGTCACCAGCTTCGTCGCATAATCCAACTGGTAGTCCGTCACCCCCGCCTTCTTCAGCCCGTCCGCCGTTGCCACAAAACGCGGGTCGGGCTTGTCGTCGGCCTCGATCAGTTTGTCGTCGGGGGTCTTGATCTCGTTGACCAGGTGCCGCCGCAGGTCGGCTTCGCGCAGGCGGGCGGGGCGGTCGCGGACGGTGGCGTCGCTGAGCTGGGGCACGGCGATGTCGGGCTCGATGCCGCCTTCCTGGACCGACCGGCCGGCGGGGGTGAAGTAACGCGCCGTGGTCAGGCGCAGCCCGGTGTCGGGGGAGAGCGGGATCAGCGTCTGGACGCTGCCCTTGCCGAAGGTGCGCGCGCCCAGGATCAGCGCGCGGCGGTGGTCCTGCAGCGCGCCCGCGACGATCTCCGACGCCGAGGCCGAGCCCTCGTCGACGAGAACGACCACCGGCCGCCCCTCGGTCAGGTCGCCGGCGTGGGCGTAATAGCGCTGGATGTCGGCCTTGGTGCGGCCGCGCTGCGAGACGATCTCGCCGTGATCGAGGAAGACGTCGCTGACCTCGATCGCCTGGTCGAGCAGGCCACCGGGGTTCGAGCGCAGGTCGACGATGAAGCCGCTGAGCTTCGACCCGAGCTGCTTCTCGACGTCGGTGACGGCGGCGCGCGTGTCGGCGCCGGTCTTCTTGTTGAACGCCGAGATGCGGATCACGCCGACGGTGCCGCGGACCTCCATCTTGACCGGCTTGATCTGGATGACCTCGCGCTTGAGGGTGAACTCGAGCGGCTTGGTCGCGCCTTCGCGGACGACGGTGATCTTGATCGTCGTGCCGGGCGCGCCGCGCATCTTGTCGACCGCGTCGCTCAGGCTGACGCCGTACAGGAGTTCGCCGTTCAAGTGGGTGATGAAGTCGCCGGCCTTGATGCCGGCGCGCGCTGCCGGAGTGTCGTCGGTCGGGGCGATGACCTTGACCGCACCTTCCTCGGTGGAAACTGTGAGGCCGAGGCCGCCGTACTCGCCGTCGGTAGTCTGGCGCATGTTGGCGAAGTCGCGGGCGTCGAGGTAGCTCGAGTGCGGGTCGAGGCTGGCCAGCATGCCGTTGATCGCACCCTCGATCAGCGCCTTGTCGGTAGTTTTGTCGACATAGTCGGTGCGGACGCGCTTGAAGACGTCCATCAGCGTGTCGAGCTGCTTGTACGTGTCGTTATCGTCGGGACCGGCGGGGGGCTGCACCGCCGCCGACGCGGGCAGCAGCGCCAGCGCCACCAAGGGCAGCGCGATCCTCCAGGCCTTCGACATGACGCGTACTCCTTCGGAGCCGGGGCCGAACCGCAGCCCAGGGTCGAAGCGCAACATAGTCGCGGCAGCCTGAACGCGCCATGGCACGAATGACGCGGATACGCGGCACAGCGCAGGCGTTGGCCCAGTTCACTAACCGGAGAGAATACCATGCCCTACGTCGAAGGCAGCGACGGCATCGAGCTGTACATCAAGGAGTGGGGCGAGGGTCCGCCGGTGGTGTTGATCCACGGCTGGCCGCTCAATGCCGACAGCTGGGACGACCAGGCGCTCGGGCTGGCCCACGCCGGCTACCGGGTCATCGCCTATGACCGGCGCGGCTTCGGGCGGTCGGAGCAGCCGTGGGACGGCTATGACTACGACACGCTGGCCGACGACCTTGCAGCGGTGATCGAGGCGACCGAGGCGGAGGAGCCGGCGCTGGTTGGTTTCTCGATGGGCGGCGGCGAGGTCGCGCGCTTCCTGACGCGCAATCCCGGCCAGGCCCGCGCCGCCGTGCTGGTGTCGTCGGTGGTACCGTACGTGCTCAAGACCAACGACAACCCCGACGGCGTGCCGGGCGAGGAGCTGGAAAAAATCAAGGACGGCATCAAGGCCGACCGGCCCAAGTTCCTGGCGGGCTTCATGAAGTCGTTCTACGGCGCGGGGCTGATCAGCAGCCCGGTCAGCGATGAGGTCATCGCGTGGTCGGTCGCGTCGGCACTGCAGGCGGGGCTCAAGGGCACGCTCGACTGCGTCGATGCGTTCGGCAAGACCGACTTCCGCCCCGACCTCGCGAGCTTCACGGTGCCGACGCTGATCCTCCACGGCACCGGCGACAAGACCGTGCCGATCGATGCGACCGCGCGGGCTGCAGCGCGCGGCATCCCGGGGGCGAAGCTGGTCGAGTACGACGGGGCGCCGCACGGGCTGCTGGCGACGCACAAGGACCGGGTGACGGCGGACCTGCTGAGCTTTTTGCGGGACGTCGGGTAGGGCGAGGCTAGAAAGTACCCACCCCTAACCCCTCCCCTGAAGGGGAGGGGAATCCTCCTGCGCTTGCTGCTCCCCTCCCTTTCAAGGGAGGGGTTGGGGGTGGGTGCGAGCGGCTCCGCGAGCCTCTAACCGCGAGCCTCACCCCTCGCGGTGATAAGGATGCCCCGCCAGCAGCGACGTCGCGCGGTACAGCTGCTCCGCCAGCATCGCGCGCACCAGCAGGTGCGGCCATGTCGCCGGGCCGAAGCTGAGTAGCAGGTCCGCCCCGTCGCGAGTCGCCGCGTCATGCCCGTCCGCGCCCCCGATCAGGAAACGCGCCTCGCGCACCCCGTCATCACGCCACGCCGCCAACTTCTCGGCGAGCGCTTTCGACGTGAGCGCCGGGCCGCGCTCGTCGAGCACCACGGTCCGCGACTGCGGCACGGCCTCCGGCAACGGACCCGTCTCGCCAAGCTCGGTAAAGTTCGTCGGCCACGTCATACGCTTCAGGTAGCGGGCGACCAGTTCGGCCTCGGGGCCGCGCCCGATCCGCCCGCGCGCGATGACGTGGAGCCGCACGACGCTCAGGCGTCGCGGGTGTCGTCTTCGAAATCGTCGATCGGCAGTTCGTCGATCGGATAGTCGGCCTCGACGCCTTCGGGCGCGGTGTCGAACGGCGCATCGTCCTCGACGACCAGATCCTTGGCGACCTTGGGCGGCGCGCGGCGTTCGCTGGTCGAGCCGGACGGGCCGTCGAAGGTCCACATCTTCTCGAGGTTGTAGAAGTGCCGGACCTCCGGGCGGAACAGGTGGACGACGACGTCCTGCGCGTCGATCAGCACCCAGTCGGCGGTCGGTAGCCCCTCGATGCGGACGCTGCGGTGGAGGTCGGTCTTGATGCGCTCAGCAATTTTGCTGGCCATCGACGCGACCTGGCGGCTCGAGCGGCCGCTGGCGATGACCATGTGGTCGGCGATGCTGGTCTTGCCGGCGAGCGGGATCGTCACGACCTCGACCGCCTGGTCGTCGTCCAGCGACTTGAGAATCAGGTCGTGCAGCGCCGTCACTTCAGCGTCGTTCACGGGAGCCACGGCGCGGAGCGCGGCGGCGGGGGTCAGTGCCAAATCGAAGTCCTCATGAGGGGGTAGGAGAGCGCGTTGCCCAATCCGGATCCGATGCGCGAAGCTGCGTCGCCGAATGGCGGTCTAGCCTGAGTTCGAGCATCACGATCGCGGGCAGCGTCCACCTCGTCCAGTCGCGCGCGGTCGCAGGTGACCGCCGCCATCGCCTCAACCACGCCATTGCCGGCGCACCGAGACCGTTAAGGCTATACCCCGGACGGGCGAAAACGGCAATCGGCACGCGCCGGGCCAGAACACGCCAGTCGCGCCACCGGTTCAGTTGGCCGAGATTGTCGGCCCCCATCAACCAGATGAAGCGGTGGCGCGGGTGCCGCTGCTGCAGTGCCGCGACGGTATCGACGGTGAAACGCGTGCCGAGTTCGTCCTCGACCGCCATCACCCGGATCCGCGGATGCCGCGCCGCCGCCCTCGCCGACGCGAGTCGCGCCGCCAGCGGTGCCATGCCGTCGGCAGTCTTGAGCGGGTTCTGCGGGCTGACCAGCCACCAAAGCTCATCCAGTCCGAGCCGATCGAGTGCCCCGACGCTGATGCGGCGGTGCCCGGCGTGGGCCGGGTTGAAGGAGCCGCCGAGGAGGCCGATGCGGGTCAAGCGGGGTGCCAGTCCTCGGCCATGTGACGGACACGAAACACGAGCGTGTCGTCTCCAATAACCCGGTATATGATGACATACGAGTAACGCGGCACGATCAGCTTTCGAAAACCGCTGTCACCGATGGGCAATCCTGAGCGTGGGTGATCGATCAAGCGGTTAGTAGTGCTGCGGATCGACCGGATTATGCGTTCCGAAAGATCTTCGTCGATCGCATCGAAATAGTCCTGAATTCGGCGCAGGTCGTCCAGCGAACGGGGCGACCAGCTTGGTATTCGCATCTAGTGGTATTTAGCCAGCATCGCATCGATGATCCGCATCGCCTCGTCGTGTGGAATGCCTTCCCCGCGATCGAACTCGTCCTGCGCTTCCTTGATCAGCGCGGCCTGCTCATCGAGGGACAGCGGGCGCACCCATGGCGGCACCGGCAGGTCGTCGACCCAGTCCTCGTCCCGAATATCCCGCTTCGCCGTCACGCCCGCACCTGTCCGTTGCCGCGCACGACGGTCTTATACGTCGTCAGCCCCTCCAGCGCCACCGGGCCGCGGGCGTGGAGGCGGCCCGTCGCGATGCCGATCTCGGCCCCGAACCCGAATTCGGCGCCGTCCGCAAATTGCGTCGAGGCGTTGTGCAGCACGATCGCCGAGTCGACCTCGGCGAGGAAGCGTGCGGCGACCCCGGCGTCCTCGGTGACGACCGCGTCGGTATGGTGCGAGCCATGCGCCGCGATGTGCGCGACCGCGCCCGCAACGCCGTCGACGACCGCGACGCTGGCGACCGAGTCGAGCCATTCGGTGTCGAAGTCGGCGGTGGTCGCGGCGCTCACCCTCGGGTCGAATGCCTGAGCAACCGGGTCGCCCCTCAGCGCGCAGCCGGCGTCGAGCAGCGCCGCGACCATCGCGCGTCCGCCTGCATAGTCGCAGTCGATTAGCAGCGTCTCCATCGCGCCGCAGACGCTGACGCGGCGCAGCTTGGAGTTGACCACCAGCGCGACTGCCTTGGCGGGGTCGGCGGCAGCGTCGACGTAGACGTGGTTGATGCCGTCGAGGTGCGCGAGCACCGGCACCCGCGCCTCGGCCTGGACGCGCGCGACAAGGCCCTTGCCGCCGCGCGGGATGATCACGTCGATCAACCCGTGCGCCGCCAGCATCGCGCCGACCATCGCCCGGTCGGTGCCGGCGATCAGCTGGACGGCGTCCTCAGGTAGTCCCGTCGCGGCCAGCGCCCCGACCATCGCGCCGTGGATCGCGGCGTTGGAGCGTGCCGCCTCCGACCCGCCGCGCAGGATGCAGGCGTTGCCCGCCATCAGGCACAGCGCCCCGGCGTCGGCGGTGACCCCGGGGCGGCTCTCGTAGATGATGCCGATGACGCCGAGCGGCACGCGGACGCGCTCGAACTGTAGCCCGTTCGGTCGCTCCCAGGTCTCGATAACCCGTCCGACGGGATCGTCGAGCCCGGCGACGGCGTCGAGACCGTCGGCCATCGACTCGATGCGCTCGGCAGTCAGCAGCAAGCGGTCACGCAGCGCGGGCGACAGGTGGACCGCCGCGTCCATGTCCGCGGCGTTGGCGGCGAGGATGGCCGGCGACTGCTCCCGAAAAGCGGCGGCGGCGGCGCGCACGGCAGCGGCCTTGGTCGCGGTCGGCAGGCGCGCCAGTGTCGCGGCGGCGGCGCGCGCGGCACCGCCGATCCGCGCCATCGCTGCGCCGGCGTCTTCGGATGGTGCCCTATCGGTCATGATGGCGTTCAGTGTCACAGTGGCGGTTCATGTCACAGCCGGGCCGTCGCGCCCAGCCTTTGCAGGTCGTCGGGAGAATGCGTGGCGCAGGAATCGAAGCTGGTCGTCGTCGCCGCATTGATCGGCAACCTTGCGATCGCCGTCACCAAGTTCGTCGCCGCCGCGGTCACCGGCTCGTCGGCGCTGCTCAGCGAGGCGGTGCATTCGCTGGTCGACACCGGCAACGAGGTCCTGCTCCTGTACGGACTCCACCGCGCCGCATTGCCGCCCGATGCCGAACTGCCGCTCGGCCATGGCCGCGAGCTGTACTTCTGGTCGTTCGTCGTCGCCCTGCTGATCTTCGCGGGTGGTGCCGGGGTGTCGATCTACGAGGGCATCCACCATCTCCAGAACCCGAATTCGATCGAGCGCCCGGGGATCGTCTTCGCGGTGCTGGGCGCGGCGTTCGTCTTCGAGGGCATTTCGTGGATGATCGCGCTGCGGGCGTTCCGGCGCGCCCAGGGCGAGCAGAGCTGGTGGCAGGCGTTCCGGTCGTCCAAGGACCCAGCGACATTCATGGTGCTGTTCGAGGACTCCGCGGCACTGGCGGGCATCCTTGTCGCCGCCGCCGGTGTCGGGCTGGCGCTGGTCACCGGCGATCCGCGCTGGGACGGCGTCGCCAGCATCGTCATCGGCGCAATCCTCGGTATCGTCGCGCTGATCCTAGGGCGCGAATCGAAGGCGCTGCTGCTCGGCGAGCGCGCCGACCCGGCCCTGAGCGCCGCGATCCTCGAACTCGCCTCGACGATCCCCGGTGTCGAGCATGCCAACGGCGTCGCGACGATCCAGCTCGCCCCCGACCAGGTCGTGGTGACGCTGAGCGTTGATTTCATCGACAGCTTGCGGACGCCCGAGATCGAAACTGCGGTGAAGGCACTCGAGGCCTGCCTGCGCGCCGCCCATCCCGAGATCTCGGCGGTGTTCGTAAAACCGCAGAGCGCGGGCGAGGCAGCGCGGCGGCGGGAGCGGGGCGACGCCGGCATATTCGCCGACGAGGCCGGGTGATCCGGTTCGACATAAAGTGTCGGTAAGTTTTACACTATAATGGTTACCAAAGCGTAGAGATGGCGGATTTCCGTGCTTTTTGAACTTGGCCCAATCCTTGCTTAATGTTAGGCTACACCGCTCGTAAGGTGTTGTTTCGGGAGCGTTTCGGAATGAAATTGAAGAACATCGCCTTCGCCGCCACCGCTCTTTTCGCAGCCGCATCAGCGAACGCCGCGACCACCGTTATCGACTTCAATAACGGCACCGCTCCGGGCTTCTCGGGTTCGTACAGCCTGTTCATGACGAGCATCCACAACGTCGCCACCGGCCCGAACGCCTCGCCGTTCCTCGCCGTGCCGATCGAGGGTGCCAAGACCGGCACCGCCACCTACACGTCGAGCAATTTCATCACGAGCATCTCCTTCGACTGGGGCACGCCGGACAGCTACAACACGCTGAGTGCGGTCGGCCTGAACGGCACGACTGCGCTTGGTAGTGGCGGGAGCCTCGCTGCCGGCCGCTACACGTTCAACTTCCTGGCGTCGGACCAGATCAAGTCGATCAACTTCACGTCGACCGACCGCGCCTTCGAGATCGACAACCTGTCGGTCAGCGCAGTGCCGGAGCCCGCGTCGTGGGCGCTGATGGTTGGCGGCTTCATGATGGTCGGCTTCGCCGCCCGTCGCCGCAGCAACACCGTCGCCGCCTAATTGCGTCGATGAAAAATGAGGGCGGGCGGGTCAAACCGCCCGCCCTTTTTCATGTCCCGGCGACGAGCACCAGCTGGTCGCGGTGAATGATCGCCGAACGCGGCGCATAGCCGAGGATCGGGGCCTGGGCGTCGCTGCGCACGCCCGCGATGGCGCGGGCTTCGGTGGCATCGTAGGCGACCAGACCGCGGGCGATGACCGTGCCGCCGGCGATTACCGCGACCGCATCGCCGCGCGCAAACTCGCCCTCGACCGTGACGACTCCCGCTGCAAGCAGGCTGCTGCCGCGCCCGAGCGCTGCCGCGGCGCCGGCATCGATCGTCAGTCTTCCCGCGACGGTCAGGCGACCCGCCAGCCACGCCTTGCGCGCGCTGGCACCACCCTCGGCGACGAACACCGTGCCGTGGCCGGTCGAGTCGAAGCGCTGCAACGGATGGTCGGCACGCCCGTCGACGACCGCGAGGTGGATGCCCGCCTGTACCGCGATGCGCGCCGCCTGGACCTTTGCCGCCATGCCGCCCGAGCCGAGCCCCGAGGCCGAGGTCCCATCCGCCATGTGCGCGACGTCGGCGATGCGCTCGACCGCCGGGATCAGCGTCGCGGCCGGGTCGAGGCGCGGGTTGGCGGTGTACAGCCCGTCGATGTCGGAGAGCAGGATCACCGCGCCCGCCTGCGCCGCCTGCGCCGCGCGCGCCGCGAGCCGGTCGTTGTCGCCGAAGCGGATTTCCTGGGTGGCGACGCTGTCGTTCTCGTTCAGCACCGGCACCGCGCCGAGCGACAGCAGCCGATCGAGCGTCGCCGCGACATTGAGGTAGCGACGCCGGTCCTCCAGATCGCCCAAGGTCAGCAGAATCTGCGCGGCAACCGTGTCGTGATGCCCGAGCAGTTCGGCATAGGTCCGCGCCAGCTCGATCTGGCCGCACGCGGCCGCGGCCTGCGCATCCTCGAGGCTGGCCCGCCCGCCCTTCGCGAGGCCCAGCCGCCGTGCGCCCAGCGCGATCGCTCCCGATGAGACGATCGCGACCTGCTGGCCAGCGGCTCGCCGCGTCGCGATGTCGGCGAGGACGGAGGCGAGCCAGTCGCGGCGGACCGCACCGTCGCTGCCGACGAGGAGCGAGGAGCCGATCTTGACGACCAGGCGCGGGGCCGCGGCGGGGGCGAAGCGGGCGCTCAACGGCGCGCCTCCCGGTTCACGGGGGGCAGGACGGCAGACGCTCGGAAGCCCCCGCCGGTGTTCCAACACCGTGGGGGCGAGTGTCTCGCCGTCCATCCCGGGCTATTTTCCCCTCCCGGCGCAAACTGGGCGGGGGCCTTGGCGTGGATGCGGCAGCAGCGCGGACGATGCAGGGGCAGGACGCCATCGGCGTGTTCGGGTCGTAGGGGGTGCGGTCCAGCGTCCGGATGCGCGTCCGGTCGATGTCTCGCGGGTTGCCGGTGGCGGCGACTATCCGTGATTGCCCCTGCATCGATCGCGCCGGGGTTCGGGTAGCGCGCCCTCGTCCCGGCATCGAACGGCGCAGGACCATCCGACATCCTCTCACTAGCCGATATGGTTCGTTTTGTCAAGCGGAACAGTTCCGCACGCGTTGCTAGACCGGCGTCCACGCCTTCGCCTCCGAGTCCTTCTGCTCGCTGGCGCGTCCGACGACCTCGATCAGCCGGTCGAGCACGTCGTCGACCCCGGCGCGGCTGAGCGCCGACAGCACGAACACCTCCGCCCCGGACACCTTGGCGAGCTTCTTTTTGAGCTTGGTCAGCGTCTTGGCGTCGACCGCGTCGGACTTCGACAGCGCGACGATCTCGTCCTTGTCGTCGAGGCCGGCGCCGTAGGCTTCGAGCTCGTCGCGGACGACTTCGTAGTTCGCCACCGGGTCGTCGGCGCTGGCATCGACGAGGTGCAGCAGGATGCGGCAGCGCTCGATGTGGCCGAGAAAGCGGTCGCCGATGCCGACGCCTTCCGCCGCGCCTTCGATCAGCCCGGGAATATCGGCGAGGACGAACTCGCGGCCCTTCCAGCCGACGACGCCGAGCTGGGGCTTCAGGGTCGTGAACGGGTAGGCCCCGACCTTGGCCTCGGCGTTGGTGACGGCGTTGAGGAAGGTCGACTTGCCGGCGTTGGGCTGGCCGAGCAGGCCCGCGTCGGCGATCAGCTTGAGGCGCAGCCAGACCCAGCACTCCGCACCCGGAAAGCCCGGCTGGAACTGGCGTGGGGCGCGGTTGGTCGAGGTCTTGTAGAAGTCGTTGCCCTTGCCGCCGTCGCCGCCGCGCAGCAGGATGATGCGCTGGCCGGGAGCAGTAAAGTCCGCGAGCAGCGTCTCGGTCTCGTCGTCGATGACCTGCGTCCCGACCGGCACCTTGATGATCAGGTCGTCGCCGCCCGCGCCGGTGCGGTTGCGGCCCGAGCCGCCGGTGCCACGCTGCGCCTTGAAGTGCTGCGAGTAGCGGAAGTCGATCAGCGTGTTCAGCCCGGCTACGCTCTCGAAGATGATGTCGCCGCCCTTGCCGCCGTCGCCGCCGTCCGGACCGCCGAACTCGACGAACTTCTCCCGCCGGAAGGACACCGCTCCGTCGCCGCCCTGGCCGGAGCGCAGGTAGATCTTGGCCTGATCGAGGAATTTCATGTCGCGGCTTATGACGGAACGACGCCGGAAAGTCTCCCCTTCACCACGGGTTCAGTCTATGGCGGCGAGGTGAGCGCCGTGTCTCCTGCCCGCAAGCTAGCCAGATATGCCGGGATGGCGCTCGCGCTGGTCGCGGCGACGCCGGCGATGCCGCAGGAGTCCGCGCCGTCGATCCTCCGCGATGCCGAGACCGAGGCGCTGTTCAAGGACATCGCGCGGCCGCTGATCCTGGCGGCCGGCCTCGACCCGAAGTCGGTGCAGGTCGTCCTCGTCGGCGATCCCTCGATCAACGCGTTCGCGGCGGGTGGCCAGAACGTCTTCATCTTTTCCGGGCTGATCATCGCGGCCGACAACGTCAACCAGCTGCAGGGCGTCATCGCCCACGAGCTCGGCCACGTTGCGGGCGGGCATCTGATCCGCTTCGGCGAGGGCGCCGGGCCAGCGACCCGCATCTCGATCCTGTCGCTGCTGCTGGCGGGTGCGGCCGTCGCCGCCGGCGCGCCCGACGCGGCGATGGGCATATTGGGCGGCGGGCTCGGCATCGCGCAGAGCCAGTATCTGGCGTTCAGCCGCGACGTCGAGAGCCGCGCCGACGCCGCCGGTGCGGGCTTCCTGCGCACCGCCGGGATCAGCGGCAAGGGCATGATCGACTTCTTCCACAAATTGCTCGGCGAAGAGTACCGGCTCGCGATCAAGCAGGACAACGCCTACGACCGCACCCACCCGTTGTCGGGCCAGCGTATCGAGAACCTCGAGGCCGACCTGAAGGCGTCGCCGTACTGGAACACGCCGGTCGACGCGGCGCTGCAGGCGCGCTTCCTGCGGATCAAGGGCAAATTGGTCGGCTATGTCGATGACCCCAAGCACGTCTTCGCGACCTATCCCGACAGCGACGTGTCGGCGGGCGCGCGCTATGCTCGGGCCTATGCGTGGCACCGCAGCGCCTATGACGACGCCGCCGGGCTGGAGATCGACGCGCTGCTCAAGACCGCGCCGAACGACCCGTATTTCCTCGAGCTGAAGGGCCAGATCCTGCTCGAGGGGGGCAAGCCGGCGGAAGCCGTGCCGGTACTCAGGCGCGCCGTCGCGGCGGCGGGCAACGAGCCGCTGATCGCGACGCTGTACGGGCACGCGCTGATCGCCACCGAGGACCCCAAGGACTTCGAGGAGGCGATCCCGGTACTCAAGCGCGCCATCCAGCAGGACCCTGAGAACCCCTTCGCCTGGTACCAGCTCGGGGTCATCTACGACCGCCAGCACGATGAGCCCCGCGCCGCGCTGGCGCAGGCCGAGAGCAGCAGCCTCGAGGGCGAGATGAAGACCGCGGCGGCGCGCGCGCGCTTTGCCCGCGCCGGGCTCCCCAAGGGCAGCCGCGACTGGCTGCGGGCGGACGACATCGCCGAGTTCGCCTCGAACGAAATTGCCGACCGCAAGCACCGGCGCTGAGCGGCACACACCCGATGAACAAGATTGCGAGCATGACGATGCGTGGATTGGCACTGACGGCGGGCGTGGGCGCGGCTGTGATGGCGACGGTGCTGGTCACGGGCCAAGCGAGCGGCGACCCGGCTGCGGGCATCACGGGCAAGGACCGCGCCGCGATCGAGCAGATCGTCCGCGAGTACATCCTCGCGCACCCCGAGATCATTCCCGAGGCGATGAACGGGCTGGAGGCGCGGACGGTCGCGAAGACGCTGGCGGCGCACCGCAGCGCCCTCGAGACGCCTTTCGCCGGGGCCGTCGCGGGCAATCCGAACGGCGACGTCCGGCTGGTGGTGTTCTTCGATTACGCCTGCCCGTACTGCAAGGCGGCGCATGCCGATGTCGACCGGCTGATCGCCAGTGATCCCAAGCTCAAGGTGGTGTTCCGCGATTTCCCGGTGCTCGGCGAGCCCTCGACCGAGGCCGCGATGGCGAGCCTGTCGGCGGCGCGGCAGGGCAAGTATCTCGCATTCCACGACGGGCTGTTCGCGGGTTCGGGACGGCTGAGCCACGATCGTACTCTGGCGGCGGCGACGGCGGCGGGGCTGAACCCGGCGAAGACCGCGAAGGACCTGACCGCGCCGGACCTCAAGGCGGAGGTGACGAAAAACCTCGACCTCGGGCGCGAGCTGCAGCTGACGGGGACGCCGAGCTACGTCGTCGGCGACCGGGTGCTGATGGGGATGGTCGGGTATGATGCGCTGAAGGCGGCGGTGGCGCAGGCGCGGGCGGCTAAAGTGGCAGCGGCGGGGTAGGGGGTAGGCCAGACGCGCGCCGCCTCCCGCAAACGCACGTCATCCCCCCGGACGCACGTCATCCCCGCGAAGGCGGGGACCCATCACCACGACATTGCGGGGTGATGGGTGCCCACCTGCGCGGGGATGACGGGAGTAAGTTGGGACGCAGCCGCTAATCGCGACCGCAGTTCGGATTTAGCGCGAGTAGAACTCGACGACCAGGTTCGGCTCCATCTTCACCGCGTAGGGAACCTCGTCCAGCGTCGGGACGCGGACGTAGGTGGCCTTGGTGCCTTCGACGGCGACGTACTCGGGGGTCTCGCGCTCGGCGAGGCCCTGGGCTTCGATGACCAGCGCCATGTCCTTGGCCTTGCTGCCGAGCTCGATGGTGTCACCCGGCGAGACGCGCGCCGAGGCGATGTTGCAGCGGCGACCGTTGACCATGACGTGGCCGTGGTTGACGAGCTGGCGCGCCGCGAAGATCGTCGGCACGAACTTGGCGCGGTAGACGACCATGTCGAGGCGGCGCTCGAGCAGGCCGATCAGGTTCTGCGACGTGTCACCCTTGAGGCGGACGGCCTCGGCGTAGGTGGCGCGGAACTGCTTCTCGGTGACGTCGCCGTAATAGCCCTTGAGCTTCTGCTTCGCCTTGAGCTGGATGCCGAAGTCCGACAGCTTCGACTTGCGGCGCTGGCCGTGTTGGCCGGGACCGTATTCGCGCTTGTTGACGGGCGACTTCGGGCGGCCCCAGATGTTCTCACCCATACGGCGGTCGAGCTTGTACTTCGCACTGGTACGCTTGGTCATGTCGGTCCAATTCGCTTTGACTGCAGGCAGGATGCCCGCATACCCCGGTCTCGCACCGCATGACCGAGCTCCTGCCTAAGGAACTGCCATGCGCGGCCACTGCTTCACCGGGGGTGCAGGGCCAATTGCGAAGCGGGGGCGTTAGCGGCGTCGGGGGGCGAGGTCAAGGCAAAACCTTGACTTGAGAGCCGGGTGGCTGTAGCCGACGCGGCCTTCCAGAACACCCCGGAGTAGCAGATGGCGCGCGTTACCGTCGAAGATTGCGTCGACAAGATTCCGAACCGCTTCGAGCTCGTGCTCGCCGCCGGCCAGCGCGCCCGCCAGATCAGCAGCGGCGGCGAACTGACGATCGACCGCGACCGCGACAAGAACCCCGTCGTCGCCCTGCGCGAGATCGCCGAGGAGACAGTCTCGCCCGCGATCCTCGCGGAGTCGCTGATCGCTTCGATGCAGCGTGTCATCGCCGACAACGACGAGACCCCGGACGCGGTCGGCTCGCTCGCCGCCTCGGCCGAAGCGCTCCGGCTTACGGCCGCGCAGCCGCCGCGCAACCAGAACATGGGTCCGGATTACGAGTAAGCCGCGGTCGGGCTAGCGGTCGTCCGCTAGCCCGACCGCGGCTGCGTCATCGTTGCGATTCCATTAACTTCAATTCCATTGCCCTGCTGCACTTCTCCACTACGTTGAGGGCATGCTCCGTCAGTACGAACTCGTCGAGCGCGTCAAGGCGTACGACCCGCAGGCCGACGAGGACCTGCTCAACCGGGCCTATGTCTTCTCGCTGAAGGCGCACGGCGCGCAGCTGCGCGCCTCGGGCGACCCGTATTTCAGCCACCCGATCGAGGTCGCGGGCATCCTCACGGACCTTCACCTCGACGTCGAGACGATCGCTACCGGCATTCTCCACGACACCATCGAGGACACCGTCGCGACCCAGGACGAGATCGACCGGCTGTTCGGCAAGAGCGTCGGGCGGCTCGTCGACGGGGTCACCAAGCTGTCGAAGATCGAGGCGCAGTCCGACGACGAGCGCGCGGCCGAGAACCTCCGCAAGTTCCTGCTGGCGATGTCGGACGATATCCGCGTGCTGCTCGTCAAGCTGGCCGACCGCCTGCACAACATGCGGACGCTGGTCCACATCAAGAATCCCGACAAGCGCCGTCGGATCGCGCGCGAGACGATGGACATCTATGCGCCGCTGGCCGGGCGGATCGGCATGTACGAGGTCATGGACGAGCTGAACGAGCTCGGCTTCCGCGAGGTCGAGCCGGAGGCGCACGCCTCGATCGTCGCGCGGCTCGACCGGCTGCGCGCCGGCGGCGGCGATATGGTGGCGCGGATTTCGAACGACATCCGGACGCAGCTGGCCAAGCACGGCGTCGAGGCGACCGTGCAGGGCCGCGAGAAGCGGCCATTCTCGATCTGGCGCAAGATGGAGGGCCACCGCGTCGCCTTCGAGGCGCTGTCCGACGTCATGGCGTTCCGGGTGGTGACGACCTCGCCCGCCGACTGCTACCGCGCGCTCGGCATCATCCACCAGCACTGGAAGATGGTGTTCGGGCGCTTCAAGGACTTCATCTCGACGCCCAAGCGCAACGGCTACCGCTCGCTCCACACCACGGTGTTCTACAGCGAGGGCACCCGAATCGAGATCCAGATCCGCGATGCCGCGATGCATGCCGAGGCCGAACTCGGGGTCGCCGCGCACTGGGCCTACAAGCAGGGCGACGAGGGTGCCGCAGCACGCGAAAGCTATCCGTGGCTCGCCGACCTCGTCGAGATGCTCGAGCACGCGCAGACCCCGCAGGAGGTGCTCGAGAATACCCGCATGGCGATGTTCGAGGACCAGGTCTTCGTGTTCACCCCGAAGGGCGCGCTGCAACCGCTGCCCAAGGGCGCGACTCCGGTCGACTTTGCCTATCAGCTCCATTCGGAGATCGGCGACACCTGCATCGGCGCGCGCGTCAACGGCCGCGACGTGCCGCTGCGGACCCGGCTGGTCAACGGCGACCAGGTCGAGATCCTGCGTTCCAAGGTCCGGGCGCCCGACCCGGCGTGGGAGAGTTTCGTGGTGACCCCGAAGGCGCGCGCCGCGGTGCGCCGCCAGGTCCGGGCCCGCGAGCGCGACGCCCAGCTCACCATGGGCCGTCAGTTGTTCGACGCGGTGCTGACCCGCTACAAATTGCTCGACAGCGACGAGGCGGTGGGTGCCGCGCTGACCCGGCTCAAGCTGCCCGACCGCTCTGCGCTGTTCGTCGCGCTCGCCCGCCAGACGGTTGGCGAAACGGCGCTGCGCGAGGCGCTGCACCCGGGCTCGACCGAGGGCACGCGCAAGCCGCGCAAGACCAAGGCCGCGCCCGCGATCCCGATCAAGGGGCTAAGCGAGGGTGCCGCCTTCCACCTCGCGTCGTGCTGCCACCCGGTGCCGGGCGACCGCATCGCCGGGCTGTCGCGGCCGGGGCAGGGGGTCGAGGTTCATGCGCTCGAATGCCCGGTGCTCGAGCGCGAGGCGGGCGACCGGCTCGACCTCGCTTGGGACCCCGAGAGCCCGGGGGCCACGGCGCGCGTCGCCACCGTCGTCCACAACCAGCCGGGTGCGCTGGCGGCGGTCGCCAACATCATCGCGGGCCACGCCGGCAACATCGTCAACCTGTCGCTGAAGCACCGCGACCGCGAGTTCCACACCGACATCATCGACATCGAGGTCGTCGACCTGCAGCAATTGAACGCGATCACCGCTGCGTTGAAGGCGGCGCCGGCGGTCGTGTCGGTTGAGAGGGTGACCGCGACCTGAGCGGGTGCTAGACGCCGCGCGCCGCCGGTGCGCCGGTCCAACCGACGGAGCTGCCGTGCTGCGCCGCCTCTACGACCGGATGCTCGAACTGGCCGGGCGCCCCGCCGCGCCGCTGTGGCTGGCGACCGTCGCCTTCATCGACGGTGCGTTCTTCACCGTACCGCCCGAGCTGATGCAGCTGCCGATGTCGATCGCACGGCCCCGGCATGCGCTCCGCTACGCCGCGCTCGGCACCATCGCTTCGGCCGCAGGGGCGGTCATTGCCTATTACATCGGCGCGTTCCTGTTCGAGCGCGTCGGCGTGCCGATCCTGGAAGTGACCGGCCGCACCGCCGAGTTCGAGGAGTTCGGGCGCGCCGTCGCCGGCAATGCCTTACTGTGGCCGCTCGCCTTCCTCGTCGCGCCGATGCCCGCGGCGATTGCTGCGGGCAGTGTCCATCTCGGCCTGCTCGGGGCGCTGACCGCCTCGGTCATCGGGCGCGGCGGGCGCTTTCTCGTCGTGGCACTGCTGCTCAAATACTATGGCCGCGCCGCACAGGGCTATATCGAACGCCACTTCCATTCGGTGGCGATTGCTGTCGCGGGCCTGCTCGCGGTGTTCGTGGTGGTTCGCTATGCGCTCTAATCAAGTCGCCAACGCCCTCGTCCTGCTCGGGTCGAGCGCGCTGCTCGGCGGGGCATTGCTGTTCCAGCACGTCGGCGGGCTCGCGCCGTGCGAGATGTGCCTGTGGCAGCGCTGGCCGCACCTCGCGGCGATTGTGCTCGGCCTGCTGGCCTGGGCATTGCGCAGCAACCGCGTCGTCGTGACGCTGGCGGCGCTGGCAACGCTCACCAGTGGCGCAATCGGTTTCTTCCACATGGGCGTCGAGCTGCACTGGTGGACTGGGCCGACGGCGTGCAGCGCAGCGTTCAACGGCGGCAGCAGCGCCGACATCATGGCGCAGGTGATGGCGACCGCGCTGGTCCGCTGCGACACGGCGGCGTGGTCCCTGTTCGGGCTTTCGATGGCAGGGTGGAACGGGGTCCTGTCGTTCGGGATCGCTGGAGGCGCGTTGTGGCTACTGAGAAAACGCTAGCACTGCCGGGCGACCGCCGGGAGAGCACCGCCCAGATGATCCGCGTCGACCACGCGGGCGAGTACGGCGCGGCGCGAATCTATGCCGGGCAGCTGGCGGTGATGGGCGGCCGCGCGCCGGGCAGTGCCGAGATTGCGCGGATGAAGTTCCAGGAGCAGCGCCACCTCGAAGTCTTCGAGCGCCTGCTGACCGAGCGCCGGGTACGGCCGACGCTGCTGCAGCCGGTGTGGCACGTTGCGGGCTATGCGCTCGGCGTGGCGACGGCGCTGCTCGGCCCCAAGGCGGCGATGGCGTGCACGGCCGCCGTCGAGACCGAGATCGACGCGCACTACCAGTCCCAGCGCGACGCGCTCGCGGGCAGCGACCCCGAACTCGAGGCGCACATCGCGGACTTCCAGGCCGAGGAGGTCGAGCACAAGGCGACCGCGATCGCGCACGGGGCCGAGGAGATGGGCGGCTACCCGCTGCTCAGCGCGGTGATCCGCGCAGGATGCCGTGTCGCGATCGGCGTGACGAAGCGAATCTGACGGCAATGTCATCCCGGGCTCGACCCGGGACCCAGCTAACTCCGGAGTTCGAGCGCTGGGTTAGCTGGGTCCCGGATCGAGCCCGGGATGACATTGCCGTCGGTCTAGTTCCGCACCTCGGGACGCAGCATGTAGCGGCCGCCCTCGAACGCGCCGAACATCTGCTTGATTGCGGGGTGGCCGACTTCCTCGGCGCCGTCGCCTTCGCGGATCAAATTCTGCTGGCTGACGTAGGCGACATAGGCGGCGTCGTCGTTCTCGGCGAGGAGGTGGTAGAACGGCTGATCCTTGCGCGGGCGCACCGGCTCGGGAATCGCCTCCCACCACTCGTCGGAGTTGGCGAACTCGGCGTCGACATCGAAGATCACGCCGCGGAACGGAAACAGCTTGTGGCGCACGATCTCGCCGATGCCGAAGCTGGCGGTCGCCGCGACATTGCCTTCCGGCGTCGCCATCTCGTCGTTCTCTGAACCGGAAATCGTCATGGTGGTACGCCTCTCTACTGCACAACATATAGGCGCATGTCGGGTTTCGTGAAGGGCCGGGCGCTGCCAAGGCTTGGCAAGCGCCGCTCGGCCGGTCTATAGGCCCCGGCTCGACCGGGCCAGCGGCCCCGACAACGCCTCGCGGAGAGGTGCCAGAGTGGTCGATCGGGACGGTCTCGAAAACCGTTGTGCGTGTAAGCGCACCGTGGGTTCGAATCCCACCCTCTCCGCCACGGGGCCTCGCGGTGCACCCGTTGACTGGCGGCGGACCTTCCAGTAAAGGCCCGCTTCCGTTCGGCGGTGGGGTCCATGAGACTCGGCCCGCCGGTGTCGGAAACGTGCAACGACAGGCTGTGCCGCGCGCGACGGGCCTCAGAGATGGGGCCTTTCGCGCTTATGCCGTGAGGGTGGTGCAAGGCTGGAGTAGGTGAGATCGGTCCGTTGGGGATCGGTCTGACCGAACAGATAAGGTGACGTGAACGCATGCCAACGATTAACCAGCTGATCCGCAAGGGTCGCGAGCCGCAGAAGGCCCGCAACAAGGTTCCCGCGATGGAAGCCTGCCCGCAGAAGCGCGGCGTCTGCACGCGCGTCTACACGACGACCCCGAAGAAGCCGAACTCGGCACTCCGCAAGGTCGCCAAGCTGCGCCTGACCAACGGCTTCGAGGTCATCGGATACATCCCGGGTGAGAAGCACAACCTCCAGGAGCACTCGGTCGTCATGATCCGCGGCGGTCGCGTCAAGGACCTTCCCGGCGTGCGCTACCACATCATCCGTGGCCAGCTCGACACCCAGGGCGTCAAGGACCGCAAGCAGTCGCGCTCGAAGTACGGCGCGAAGCGGCCTAAGTAAGGATCAGATAGATGGCCCGTCGTCGTCGCCCGGAGAAGCGCGAAATTCTCCCCGATCCCCGTTTCGGGGATGTCATCCTTTCCAAGTTCATGAATCTCGTCATGGTCGAAGGCAAGAAGTCGGTCGCTGAGTCGATCGTCTACAATGCCCTCGAGACCGTCGAGTCGAAGACCCGTCGCGATCCGATCGGCGTGTTCCACGATGCACTGGCGAACGTCCGCCCGGGCATCGAGGTGCGCAGCCGCCGCGTCGGTGGTGCGACGTACCAGGTCCCCGTCGAGGTTCGTCCCGAGCGTTCGCAGGCCCTGGCCATTCGCTGGCTGATCGGTGCCGCGCGCAACCGCTCGGAGCACACGATGGCCCAGCGCCTGTCGGGTGAACTGGTCGACGCCGCCAATAACCGCGGTACCGCGGTCAAGAAGCGCGAAGACTCGCATCGCATGGCCGAAGCCAACCGCGCCTTCTCGCATTACCGCTGGTAGGCGGGATGTGCTAGGAGGCGGCATGGCAACCCAGCTGGAACCTTCGCTCGACCTGCGCGAGCAGATCGCGCGCATCGACAAGACGCTCGAGGAAATCTCGAAAACGCGTGTTGAAGTGCGGAAGATTGCAGCCGAGGTTGAATTTCTGCCGCGCGCGATGATCTTTCAGGCAATGCTCGCGACGGCGGCCTTGCTGGGGGCAGGAGCAGCGATCACCAAGCTGTTCTTCCCCTGATCACATCGTCGAATTCGCAAGCACAACGCTGATTTAGGACTGCCCGAAATGGCTCGCACGACCCCGCTCAACATGTACCGAAACATCGGGATCATGGCGCATATCGACGCCGGGAAAACCACGACCACCGAACGTATCCTGTATTACACCGGCAAGTCCTACAAGATCGGCGAAGTGCACGAAGGCACCGCGACGATGGACTGGATGGAGCAAGAGCAGGAGCGGGGCATCACGATCACGTCTGCCGCGACGACGTGCTTCTGGAACGACCACCGCATCAACATCATCGACACACCCGGCCACGTCGACTTCACCATCGAAGTCGAGCGTTCGCTGCGCGTGCTCGACGGTGCGGTAGCGTGCTTCGACGGCGTTGCCGGCGTGGAGCCGCAGTCAGAGACGGTGTGGCGCCAGGCCGACAAGTACAAAGTCCCGCGGATGTGCTTCGTCAACAAGCTTGACCGCACCGGCGCGAACTTCGACCGCTGCGTCGAGATGATCAAGGACCGCCTCGGTGCGCGTCCGGCGGTGCTGTACCTGCCGATCGGCCTCGAGGGTGATTTCATCGGCCTCGTCGACCTCGTCGAGAACCGCGCCATCGTCTGGCTCGAGGAGAGCCTCGGCGCCAAGTTCGAGTATGAGGAAATCCCCGAGAACATGAAGGCGGCTGCCGCTGCCGCGCGCTCAGACCTCATCGAGATGGCGGTCGAGCAGGACGACGACCTGATGACGGCGTACCTCGAAGGCACCGAGCCGACGACCGCTGAACTGAAGTCGCTGATCCGCAAGGGCACGCTGGCGTTCGCGTTCGTGCCGGTGCTGTGCGGCTCGGCCTTCAAGAACAAGGGCGTCCAGCCCCTGCTCGACGCCGTCGTCGACTATCTGCCGAGCCCGCTCGACATTCCGCCGATGCACGGCATCAACCTGAAGGACGAGGACGAGATCCGCGAAGCTTCGGACGATGCACCGTTCTCGGCGCTCGCCTTCAAGATCATGACCGACCCGTTCGTCGGCACGCTGACCTTTGCCCGCATCTATTCGGGCAAGATGGAAGCCGCCTCGACCGTGCTCAACTCGGTCAAGGACAAGCGCGAGAAGATCGGCCGCATGCTGCTGATGCATGCGAACAACCGCGAGGACATCAAGGAAGCCTATGCCGGCGACATCGTCGCGCTGGTCGGGCTGAAGGACGTCACCACGGGCGACACGCTGTGCGCGCCGCTGAAGCCGATCATCCTGGAGCGCATGGAGTTCCCGGACCCCGTTATCGAGGTCGCGGTGGAACCCAAGACCAAGGCCGACCAGGAGAAGATGGGCATCGCCCTCAACCGCCTGGCGCAGGAGGACCCGTCCTTCCGCGTCTCGTCGGACCAGGAGAGCGGCCAGACTATCATCAAGGGCATGGGCGAGCTTCACCTCGAGATCCTCGTCGACCGCATGCGCCGCGAGTTCAAGGTCGAGGCCAACGTCGGCGCGCCGCAGGTCGCGTACCGCGAATCACTCGCCCGCAAGGTCGACGTCGACTACACCCACAAGAAGCAGTCGGGCGGCTCCGGCCAGTTCGGCCGCATCAAGTTCTCGGTTGAGCCCGGCGAGCGTGGTTCGGGCATTATCTTCCTCGACGAGGTCAAGGGCGGCAACATTCCGAAGGAGTATATTCCTTCGGTCGAGAAGGGCATCCGCGAGGTCGCCGCTTCGGGTTCGCTGATCGGCTTCCCGATCATCGACTTCACGGCGCGCCTGTATGACGGTGCCTACCATGACGTCGACTCGTCGGCGCTGGCGTTCGAGATCACCGGTCGCGGCGGCATGCGCGAAGCCGCCACCAAGGCCGGCATCAAGCTGCTGGAGCCGGTCATGAAGGTCGAGGTCGTCACCCCCGAGGACTTCATGGGCGATGTCATCGGCGACCTGAACAGCCGTCGTGGCCAGATCCAGGGCACCGACAGCCGTGGCAACGCCCAGGTGATCGAGGCGATGGTGCCGCTGGCCAACATGTTCGGCTACGTCAACCAGCTCCGCTCGATGTCGCAGGGTCGCGCGCAGTACACGATGCAGTTCAGCCATTACGAGGAAGTGCCCTCGAACGTGGCCGAGGAAATCAAGCTCAAGATGGCCTGATTTCGGTCAGCGCCTTTACTTTTACTTGCACAGAAACTAGACGCCCCGGCTCCCCGGGCCGGGCAGCAATTCGACGAAGGATGAGGACTCATGGGTAAGGCGAAATTCGAGCGGAACAAGCCGCACTGCAACATCGGCACCATTGGTCATGTCGACCATGGCAAGACGTCGCTGACCGCCGCGATCACCAAGATTCTCGCCGAGACCGGTGGCGCCACGTTCACGGCGTACGCCGACATCGACAAGGCTCCCGAGGAGCGCGAGCGCGGCATCACGATCTCGACCGCGCACGTCGAGTACGAGACGGCAGCGCGCCACTACGCGCACGTCGATTGCCCGGGCCACGCCGATTATGTGAAGAACATGATCACCGGTGCCGCCCAGATGGACGGCGCGATCCTCGTCGTCTCGGCGACCGATGGCCCGATGCCGCAGACCCGCGAGCACATCCTGCTCGCCAAGCAGGTCGGCGTGCCGTCGATGGTCGTGTTCATGAACAAGGTCGACCTCGTCGACGACGCCGAAATCCTCGAGCTCGTCGAGCTCGAGATCCGTGAGCTGCTGTCGAAGTACGACTTCCCGGGTGACGACACGCCGATCACGCAGGGTTCGGCTGTCTGCGCCCTCGACGGCAAGCGCGACGAGATCGGTCGCGACGCGATCATCGCCCTGATGAAGACTGTCGACGAGTACATCCCGCAGCCGGCGCGTCCGCTCGACCGTCCGTTCCTGATGCCGATCGAGGACGTATTCTCGATCTCGGGTCGCGGCACGGTCGTCACCGGTCGCGTCGAGAGCGGCATCGTCAAGGTCGGCGAGGAAGTCGAGATCGTCGGTATCGCTCCCGAGGTCCGCAAGACCGTCTGCACCGGCGTCGAGATGTTCCGCAAGCTGCTCGACCAGGGCCAGGCCGGCGACAACATCGGCGCGCTGCTGCGCGGTGTCGGGCGTGAGGACGTCGAGCGCGGCCAGGTTCTCTGCAAGCCGGGCTCGATCAAGCCGCACACCGAGTTCACCGCCGAGGTCTACGTGCTGTCGAAGGACGAGGGTGGCCGTCACACGCCGTTCTTCGCCAATTACCGCCCGCAGTTCTACTTCCGCACCACCGACGTCACCGGCACCGTGGAGCTGCCTGAGGGCACCGAGATGGTCATGCCGGGCGACAACGTCCAGCTGCAGGTCAAGCTGATCGCTCCGATCGCCATGGAGCAGGGTTTGCGCTTCGCAATTCGCGAAGGCGGCCGCACCGTTGGTTCGGGCGTGGTTGCGCAGATCAGCAAGTAAGGCTATAGGGCCGCTCGCCTCGGATCCCAGCGATTCGAGTTGAGCGGCCCGCGCTTACTCGCTGGGCCGCTTCGTTTTTGAGATTTGATTGGTTTCGATGGACACGCAGAACATTCGCATCCGCCTGAAGGCGTTCGATCACCGGGTCCTCGATATGGCCACGGGTGAGATCGCCGATACGGCCAAGCGCACCGGTGCCGCCATTCGTGGTCCGATTCCGCTGCCGACGCGCATCGAGAAGTTCACCGTGAACCGGGGCCCGCACGTCGACAAGAAGTCGCGCGAGCAGTTCGAGGTCCGCACCTACAAGCGGCTTCTCGATATCGTCGACCCGACGCCGCAGACCGTGGACGCGCTGATGAAGCTCGACCTCGCCGCCGGCGTCGATGTGGAGATCAAGCTCCAGGCTTGAACTTACGAACGAAATACGCGGAGCGAACTTCATTTGGTCAAGCCCCTGCTTGGGGCCTCTGATAGGAAAGGAATTGATCATGCGCAGTGGCGTGATCGCGAAGAAAATGGGAATGACCCGGCTCTTTTTGAGCGACGGGAAACATGTCCCGGTGACGGTCATGGCGCTCGAGGGCTGCCAGGTCGTCGCCACCCGCACCCAGGAGCGTGACGGCTACACCGCGGTGCAGCTCGGCGCGGGTGCCAAGAAAGCCAAGAACACGACGAAGCCGGAGCGTGGCCATTTCGCTGCGGCCGAGGTCGAGCCCAAGGCGCATGTCGCCGAGTTCCGCGTGTCGGAAGACGCGCTGCTCGATGTCGGTGCGGCCCTGTCGGCGGACCACTTCGTTGCCGGCCAGTTCGTGGACATTACCGGCGATACCGTCGGTAAGGGTTTCCAGGGCGGCATGAAGCGCTGGAACTTCGGTGGCCTCCGCGCCACCCACGGCGTCTCGGTCTCGCACCGTTCGCTCGGGTCGACCGGCCAGCGCCAGGATCCGGGCAAGGTCTTCAAGGGCAAGAAGATGGCCGGCCACATGGGCGACCGTCAGCGCACCCAGCAGAACCTCGAAGTCGTCTCGACCGATGTCGAGCGCGGCCTGATCTTCCTCAAGGGCTCGGTCCCCGGTCACAAGGGTGGCTGGCTGCTGATCAAGGACGCGGTCAAGGTCGCGCGCCACGCCGACGCGCCGTACCCCGGTTCGTTCAGGTCGCGTGACGCTGCTCCGGCCGACACCGTTGCCGAGACCCCGGTCATCGAGAACGAGGCCGTCGAAGCCGCACAGGTCAACGACGCCACCCCCGCAACCGCTACCGAGGAGGCTTGAGCCATGAAGCTTGAAGTCAAGAACCTCGACAATTCGGCCGCCGGCGACATCGAGTTGTCGGACGCCGTGTTCGGCAAGGAGCCGCGCGTCGACATCCTGCACCGCGTCGTGACGTGGCAGCTCGAAAAGCGCCGCGCCACCGCCCGCAAGGCGCGCGAGCGCAGCGAAGTGAAGCGCACCGGCAAGAAGCTCGGCAACCAGAAGGGTGGCGGTACCGCCCGCCACGGCAACCGCGCCGCGCCGCAGTTCATCGGTGGTGGTAAGGCTCACGGTCCCCGCGTCCGTGACTTCGATCCGGGCCTCAACAAGAAGATCCGTCGCCTCGGCCTCGGCATCGCTCTCTCGGTCAAGGCCGCCGAGGGCAAGCTGGTGGTCGTCGAGAACCTGACGCTCGATGAAGCCAAGACCAAGACGCTGCTCGCGCGGCTCGAGGGCCTCGGCATCACCAGCGGCCTGTTCATCGACGGCGATGCGATCGACACCCACTTCGGGATGGCCTGCGCCAACCTGCACAAGATCGACGTGCTGCCGGCAATCGGCGCCAACGTCTACGACATCCTCAACCACGACACGCTGGTCCTGACCCGCGCCGCGGTTGCTAGCCTGGAGGCGCGCGTCAATGGCTAAGGCCCCCAAATCCGCCCCGGCGGCGATCGATCTCAAGCACTACGACATCGTGCTGAAGCCGGTCATTACCGAGAAGTCGACGATGGTCAGCGAATTCAACCAGGTCGTCTTCAAGGTCGCGAACCGCGCCACCAAGCCTGAGATCAAGGCTGCCATCGAGGCGCTGTTCTCGGTCAAGGTCATGGCCGTCAACACGATGGTCCAGAAGGGCAAGAACAAGCGCTGGAAGGGCAAGCCCTACACCCGCGCCGATGAGAAGAAGGCCGTCGTGACGCTCGCCGAAGGCGACCGCATCGACGTGACGACGGGAATCTAAGTCATGGCTTTGAAATCCTATAATCCGACGAGCCCGGGTCGCCGCGGCCTGATCCTCGTCGACCGGTCGCACCTGTTCAAGGGTCGTCCCGTCAAGGCACTGACCGAGGGTCTGCGCAAGTCGGGCGGACGCAACAACATGGGTCACGCTACGGCTCGCGGCATCGCCGGCGGCCACAAGCAGCTGTACCGCATCGTCGACTTCAAGCGTCGCACCTGGGACGTCACGGCGACCGTCGAGCGGCTCGAGTACGACCCCAACCGGTCGGCGTTCATTGCGCTCGTCAAGTATCCGGACGGCCAGCAGAACTATATCATCGCGCCGCAGCGCCTCGCCGTCGGCGATGTCGTCACTGCCGGCAAGAAGGTCGACGTCAAGCCCGGCAATGCGATGGAGATCGGCTCGATGCCGGTCGGCACCATCGTGCACAACGTCGAGCTCAAGCCCGGCAAGGGTGGCCAGATCGCCCGTGCCGCCGGTACCTTCGTCCAGGTCGTCGGTCGTGACCGCGGCATGGTCATCATCCGGTTGAACTCGGGCGAGCAGCGCTACACGCGCTCCGATTGCATGGCGACGGTCGGCGCGGTTTCGAACCCCGACAACTCGAACCAGAACCTCGGCAAGGCCGGTCGCGTCCGCTGGATGGGCCGTCGCCCGCTGACCCGCGGTGTTGCCAAGAACCCGGTCGACCATCCGCACGGCGGTGGTGAAGGCCGGACCTCGGGCGGTCGCCATCCGGTGACCCCGTGGGGCAAGCCGACCAAGGGTGCGAAGACGCGCTCCAACAAGTCGACCGACCACATGATCATCCGGTCGCGTCACGCCAAGAAGAAGAAGGGCTGACTATGAGCCGCTCCGTCTGGAAGGGTCCGTTCGTCGACCTGCATGTCGTCAAGAAGGCCGAGGCCGCGCAGGCTGGAACCACGCGTGGTCCGATCAAGACCTGGTCGCGCCGTTCGACGATCCTACCGCAGTTCGTCGGCCTGACCTTCAGCGTCTATAATGGCCGCAAGTTCATCCCGGTCTCGGTCAACGAGGACATGGTCGGCATGAAGCTCGGCGAGTTCGCACCGACGCGGACCTTCACGGGTCACGCCGCCGACAAGAAGGCCAAGCGCTGATGGGCAAGCCCAACAATCCCCGCAAGGTCGGCGACCGCGAGGCGCTGGCACTGGCGACGACCATTCGTGGCTCGGCGTACAAGCTCAACCTCGTTGCCGGCCTTATCCGCGGCCGCAAGGCGTCGGACGCGCTCGACATCCTGACCTTCTCCAAGAAGGGCATGGCGCTCGACGTGCGCAAGGTTCTGGCGTCCGCGATCGCCAACGCCGAGAACAACCACAACCTCGATGTTGACGCGCTGATCGTCCACGAGGCGAGCGTCGGCAAGGCCCTGGTCATGAAGCGCTTTACCCCGCGCGCCCGTGGTCGTGCGGCGCGCATCGAAAAGCCGTTCAGCCGCTTACGCGTTGTGGTGCGCGAACTGGCCGATCCGGCGGAGCAAGCATAATGGGTCACAAGTCCAATCCGATCGGTCTGCGCCTGCAGATCAACCGCACCTGGGACAGCCGCTGGTACGCCGAAGGCGACACCTATGGCACGCTGCTCCTGGAGGACCTGCGCATCCGCAGCTTCATCATGAAGACGCACATGCAGGCCGCGATTTCGAAGGTCGTCATCGAGCGTCCGGCCAAGCTGTGCCGCGTCTCGATCTACGCTGCTCGTCCTGGTGTGATTATCGGCAAGAAGGGCGCGGACATCGAGAAGCTCCGCCGCCAGATTGGCGAGATGACGAAGAGCGAAGTCTCCTTGAACATCGTCGAGATCCGCAAGCCGGAAGTCGATGCGCGCCTCGTCGCGCAGGGCATCGCCGACCAGCTCGAGCGCCGGATCGCCTTCCGCCGGGCCATGAAGCGCGCAGTTCAGTCGGCGATGCGCCTCGGTGCCGACGGCATCAAGGTTTCGTGCGGTGGCCGTCTCGGCGGCGCCGAGATCGCGCGGAGCGAGCAGTATCGCGAGGGCCGGGTGCCGTTGCACACGCTGCGCGCCAACATGGATTATGCCGAAGCGCAGGCCCACACCGCTTATGGTGTCTGCGGCGTCAAGGTGTGGATCTTCAAGGGCGAAATCCTGGGTCACGACCCGATGTCGCAGGACCGGCTGATGATGGAAGCGCAGACTTCCGGCGTCCGTCCGGCGCGCTGAGGTAATACAAGATGTTGCAGCCCAAAAAGTCCAAGTACCGCAAGCAGTTCAAGGGTCGCATCCACGGCGACGCCAAGGGCGGCTCGGCACTCAACTTCGGTGCCTTCGGCTTGAAGGCGATGGAGCCCGAGCGGATCACCGCGCGCCAGATCGAAGCGGCACGTCGCGCGATCAGCCGTCACATGAAGCGTGCCGGCCGGTTGTGGATCCGCATCTTCCCGGACATCCCGGTGACGTCGAAGCCGGCCGAAGTCCGCATGGGCAAGGGCAAGGGTGCGATCGAGTACCACGTGGCACGGGTCAAGCCGGGCCGTATCATGTTCGAGATCGACGGCGTCAGCCACGAGATCGCCAAGGGCGCCTTCGAGCGCGCCGCCGCGAAGCTGCCGATCAAGACCAAGGTTGTGGTTCGCCTCGGCGAGCCGACCGGCGAGGCATAAGCAGATGAAGACGCAAGATTTGAAGGTCCAGTCGGACGACCAGATGGCGACGCAGCTCGGCGAGCTGAAGCGCGAGCAGTTCAATCTGCGCTTCCAGGCCGCGACCGGGCAGCTCGAGAAGCCGGCCCGCGTGCGGACCGTCCGCCGCACCATCGCGCGCATCAAGACGCTGCAGACGCAGCGCGCGACAGCCGCGCAGGAGACGAAGTAATGCCCAAGCGCATCCTGCAGGGGACAGTCGTCTCCGACAAGACCGACAAGACGGTCGTGGTGCTCATCGAGCGCCAGGTCCGTCACCCGGTCTACGGCAAGATCATCCGCCTCTCGAAGAAGTACCACGCCCATGACGAGGCGAACGCCGTCAAGACCGGTGACGTGGTGCGCATCGAAGAGTGTGCCCCGATTAGCAAGCTCAAGACCTGGCGCGTGCTCGACACCGTGACCGCCGGGCAAGTGATCGAAGGATCGCACGTATGATCCAGATGCAGACCAACCTCGACGTCGCCGACAACTCGGGCGCCAAGCGCGTCATGTGCATCAAGGTGCTCGGCGGCTCGAAGCGCCGGTTCGCCGGCGTCGGTGACACCATCGTCGTGTCGATCAAGGAAGCCGCGCCCAAGGGCAAGGTGAAGAAGGGCGACGTCCACCGGGCCGTCGTCGTTCGCACCGCCAAGGACATCCGCCGCGCCGACGGTTCGGTGATCCGCTTCGACGGGAATGCCGCGGTGCTGATCAACAAGAACGAGGAGCCGATCGGTACCCGCATCTTCGGGCCAGTCGTCCGCGAGTTGCGCGCCTCGGGCCACATGAAGATCATCAGCCTTGCTCCGGAGGTGCTGTAATGAGCGCTGCCAAGATCAAGAAGGGTGACAAGGTCGTCGTCCTGTCCGGCAAGGACAAGGGCAAGCACGGCGTCGTCACGACCGCCATGCCGAAGACCGGCAAGGTCATCGTCAGCGGCATCAACATGATGACGCGCCACAAGAAGGCGAGCCAGGCCAACCCCCAGGGTGGTCTCGAGCGCATCGAAGCGGCGATGTTCGTCTCCAAGGTCGCGATCGAGGACCCGAAGACGGGCCTGCCGACGCGGGTTGGATTCAAGTTTCTGGAAGACGGTCGCAAGGTGCGTGTCGCCAAGCGCTCGGGAGAAGTGATCGATGGCTGATCAGGCAAACCTGACGCGGATGCAGACTCTCTATCAGGAGAAGGTGCGTCCCGCGCTGATCGAGGAGTTCGGTTACAAGAACCTGATGCAGGTTCCCAAGATCGACAAGATCGTCATCAACATGGGTGTCGGCGAAGCCACCCAGGACAAGAAGAAGGTCGACGTGGCGGCTGCCGAGATGGCGCTGATCGCGGGCCAGAAGCCTGTCATCACCAAGGCGAAGAAGTCGGTCGCGACCTTCAAGCTGCGCGAAGGTATGCCGATCGGCTGCAAGGTGACGCTGCGCCGCGAGAAGATGTACGAGTTTCTCGACCGTCTCGTGACCATCGCGCTGCCGCGCGTCCGCGACTTTCGCGGCCTGAACCCGAAGTCGTTCGACGGGCGTGGCAACTACGCGATGGGCCTCAAGGAGCAGCTCGTGTTCCCCGAGATCAGCTATGACCGGGTCGACCAGGTCCGCGGCATGGACGTCATCATCACCACCACCGCGCGCACCGACGACGAGGCGCGCGCGCTCCTCAAGGCGTTCGGCTTTCCCTTCATCGGGATGATCGAGCCCGTGGCAAAGGCGGCTTAAGCATGGCCAAGCTCTCCTCGATCAAGAAGAACGAGCACCGCAAGGCGCTGGTCAAGAAGTTCGCGCCGAAGTTCGCGGCCCTGAAGGCGATTGCCGCCGACGAGTCGCTCGATGACAGCGAGCGCCTGCTGGCCCGCCTCAAGATGTCCGAGCTGCCGCGCAATGCGACCCCGGGCCGCGTCCGCAACCGCTGCGAGCTGACCGGCCGCAGCCGCGCCTATTACCGCAAGTTCAAGCTGTCGCGGATCATGCTCCGGGAGCTGGCCAACAAGGGCCTGATCCCCGGCGTGACCAAGAGCAGCTGGTAGGAACGCCACATGTCGATGACCGATCCCCTGGGTGACATGCTCACCCGCATCCGCAATGGCCAGCAGGCGCGCAAGGACTCGGTCCTGACGCCGGGCTCGAAGCTCCGCGCCCGCGTGTTGGACGTGCTCCAGCGCGAAGGCTATATCCGCGGCTACAGCGATGCCGACATGGGTCCCGCCGCGGGCATCCGTATCGACCTCAAGTATTTCGAGGGCCAGCCGGCGATCCAGCACGTCGCCCGCGTCTCGAAGCCCGGCCGCCGGGTTTACTCGGGCGCCACCGAAATCCCCCGCGTCCGCAACGGGCTCGGGATCATGATCGTCTCGACGCCCAAGGGTGTTCTGTCCGACGCGGAAGCGCGCGAGCAGAATGTCGGCGGCGAAGTCCTCTGCCAGGTATTCTGAGTATGTCGCGCATCGGAAAGAAGCCGGTCCCCATGCCGGCAGGCGTCACCGCCTCCATCGAGAGCGGCCAGCTCAGCGTGAAGGGTCCCAAGGGGATGCTCGCGATGAAGATGGTCGACGAGATCTCGTATGTCCTCGGCGACGACGGCATCACTGTCGCTCCCGCGAACGAGACGAAGCGGGCGCGCGCCTTCTGGGGCATGCACCGCACGCTGGTGTCGAACCTCGTGGTCGGCGTCTCGGACGGCTTCACCAAGGTCCTCGAGATCACCGGCGTCGGCTACCGCGCGTCGGTGCAGGGCAAGAACCTGAAGCTGCAACTCGGCTATAGCCACGACGTCGACTATCCGATCCCCGAGGGTATCGCGATCAAGACGCCCGACCAGACGACGATCGAGATCAGCGGTGCAGACCGCCAGGTCGTCGGCCAGGTCGCTGCCGAAATCCGCCGCTGGCGGAAGCCGGAGCCCTACAAGGGCAAGGGCATCAAGTACCGCGGCGAAATCATCTTCCGCAAGGAAGGGAAGAAGAAGTAATGGGCAAGAACCTCTCCCTGTTCGAGCAGCGGCGTCGCCGGGTGCGGACCTCGCTCCGTGCCAAGGCCGGCGCGCGTCCCCGCCTGTCGATCCACCGCACCTCGCAGCACATGTACGCGCAGATCATCGACGACAGCCTCGGCACCACCGTCGCTGCCGCCTCGACGCTCGAGAAGGATGTCCGCGAGACGACCGGCGCGACCTGCGGATCAGCGGCGGACGTCGGCAAGCGGCTGGCTGAGCGCGCCAAGGCGGCGGGCGTCACCAGCGTCGTTTTCGACCGCGGCGGTTTTCTGTTTCACGGCCGCGTCAAGGCGCTCGCCGAGGGAGCCCGCGAAGGCGGGTTGGAGTTTTAAGCGATGGCTGAGACAGCAGGCGCAGGCCCCAACGCAGGGCGTCGCAACGGTCCCGGCGGCGGTGGCCCCGGTGGTCCCGGCGGCGGTCGTGGTCGTGGCGGCAACGATCGTGGCGGCCGTGGTCGCAACGACAGCCGCGGCGGTTCGAGCGATGGTGGCGAGGAGCTCGTCGAAAAGCTCGTGCACATCAACCGTGTCTCGAAGACGGTAAAGGGCGGCAAGCGCTTCGGCTTTGCAGCGCTCGTCGTCGTCGGCGATGCCAAGGGCCGGGTCGGTTTCGGCCACGGCAAGGCGCGCGAAGTTCCGGAGGCGATCTCCAAGGCGACCGCCGCCGCCAAGAAGGCGATGATCCGCGTGCCGCTGCGTGACGGCCGCACCCTCCACCACGACGGCTACGGCCACTTCGGTGCAGGCAAGGTCTATGTCCGCTCGGCTGCCCAGGGTACCGGCATCATCGCCGGCGGCCCGATGCGCGCCGTGTTCGAGAGCCTCGGCGTCTCGGACGTGGTGACCAAGTCGGTCGGCACCAGCAACCCGTACAACATGATCCGCGCCACGTTTGCGGCACTCGGCCTGCAGACGTCGCCGAAGTCGGTGGCGCAGCGTCGCGGCAAGAAGATCGCCGACCTGATGGCACGCCGTGGCGACGCCGGTTCGCGGACCGTCGAAGCCGACGCCGAAGCGGTCGCCTGAGGACTACGAACATGGCCAACACCGTCAAGATCACCCAGACCGGCTCGCCGATCCGCCGTCGCCCCGACCAGGAAGCGACGCTGATTGGTCTCGGCCTCAACAAGATGCACCGCTCGCGGGAGCTGGAGGACACCCCTTCGGTCCGCGGGATGATCCGCAAGGTCCGGCATCTGCTGAGCGTCGAGGGCGAGTAATTTGAGCCGATTGACGGCAAACGTTTATGTTCGCGTCATGATCAGCTTGACCGCCTTGTGTATCGCTGGATACGCTGGATACTTTTTCGGATATCTTGCCGGATATTATCCATGTGCGATCGAGCGAAGCAATAAACCTTAACTGCGCGACCAAAGCGAAAGCGAGTGCACACCATGAAACTGAACGACCTTCGAGATAATCCCGGCGCCCGCAAGTCGCGCGTCCGTGTCGGCCGCGGCATTGGTTCGGGCGTCGGCAAGACCGCCGGCCGCGGCCAGAAGGGCCAGAAGAGCCGTTCGGGTGTCAGCATCGCCGGCTTCGAAGGCGGCCAGATGCCGCTCCACATGCGGCTGCCGAAGCGTGGCTTCAACAACGTCTTCCGCGTCGAGTATGCCGAGGTCAACCTGGGCACGCTGCAGACCGCAGTCGATGCCGGCAAGATCAACGCCGACACCGTTCTCGACGGCGCCGCGCTGGTCGCCGCCGGTGTCATCAGCCACGCCCGTGAAGGCGTCCGCCTGCTCGGCAAGGGCGTCCTGACCACCCCGCTCAAGCTGAAGCTCGCCGGTGCCAGCGCCGGTGCCAAGGCGGCTCTCGAAGCCGCCGGTGGTAGCCTCGAACTGCCGGCTCCGAAGGCCGCACCACGCAGCCGCGACGAGCAGAAGGTCGACCGTGCCACGGCACGCGAAGCCAAGGGCCGGGCGGAGCGCAAGCCGCTCGCCGGACCCAAGGCGATCGCTGCCGCCCGGGCTGCCAAAGCTGCTGCCAAGGGCAAGTAATCTCCGGCCCGCTCCATCCGGGGCGGGCCGTTCTGCTTTGCGGGCATGGCGCTTCGCTTCGTGCCTGCCTATCTAGGCCAGCGGGCCCCCTTTGCGGCCCGCACGGGTGGGAACGAGAATGGCGTCACAAGCGCAAATGGCCGCGCAGCTCAGCTTCGCGAACTTCGGCAAGGCTACCGAACTCAAGAAGCGCCTGTGGTTCACCCTCGGCGCGCTGATCGTCTTCCGGCTGGTGTCGTTCGTACCGCTGCCCGGCGTCGATCCCGCTGCGCTGGCGTCGCTGTTCGACACCACCAAGGGCGGCGCCCTCGACTATTTCAACATGTTCTCGGGCGGCGCGCTGCAGCGCATGTCGTTGATCGCGCTTGGCGTGACCCCGTACATCACGGCCTCGATCATCATCCAGCTGATGACCTCGCTGGTCCCCAGCCTCGCCACCCTGAAGAAGGAAGGCGAAAGCGGCCGCAAGCGCCTCAACCAGTACACCCGCTACGGCACCGTGCTGCTCACCGCGATCCAGGGCTACGGCATCGCCGCCGGCCTCGAGAGCTGGGGCGGCGGCACCGCCGTCATCGACCCGGGCTGGTTCTTCCGCATCACCACCGTCATCACGCTGATCGGCGGCACCATGTTCCTGATGTGGCTCGGCGAGCAGATCACCAGCCGCGGCATCGGTAATGGCATTTCGCTGATCATCATGGCCGGCATCGTCTCGCATTTGCCGATGTCGATCGGCCAGCTGTTCGAGCAGGCACGGACCGGCGCGATCAACGGCGGCTTCCTGGTGCTGATCGGCATCATCGCGCTCGCCACCATCGCCTTCATCTGCCTGATGGAGCGGGCCCAGCGGCGGATCCTTATCCAGTATCCAAAGCGCCAGGTGGGATCGAAGATGTTCCAGGGCGACAGCTCGCACCTGCCGCTGAAGATTAATACATCGGGCGTCATCCCGCCGATCTTCGCGTCGTCGCTGCTGCTGATGCCGCTGACCGTGGCGCAGTTCGCCGGGCGTACCGGCACCGGCCCCGACTGGCTGCTGACCGTCACCGCCGCGCTCCAGCACGGCCAGCCGCTGTACATGCTGCTGTACGCGGCGGGCATCATCTTCTTCAGCTTCTTCTACACCGCGGTGGTCTTCAACCCCGAGGAGACGGCTGAGAACCTCAAGAAGTACGGCGGCTTCATTCCCGGCATCCGGCCGGGCGTGCGCACCAGCGAGTACCTCGACTACGTCCTTACCCGCGTGACCGTCATCGGCGCCGCCTATTTGACCCTGATCTGCCTGCTGCCGGAATTCCTGACCGCGCAGATGGGTCTCGGCACGCTCGCGATCGGCGGCACCAGCCTGCTGATCGTCGTCAACGTCACGATGGATACCGTTGCACAGATCCAGTCGCACCTGCTCGCACACCAGTACGAAGGGCTCATCAAGAAGTCCAAGCTCAGGGGAAATCGCCGTTGATCATACTTGTCCTGCTCGGACCGCCAGGGGCGGGCAAGGGCACCCAGGCCGAACGCCTCACGGCTAACCGAGGCTTGGTCCAGCTGTCGACCGGTGACATGCTGCGCGCCGCGATCAAGTCGGGCTCCGAGCTCGGCAAGCGCGCCCAATCGGTCATGGACGCCGGAGAACTGGTCTCCGACGACATCGTCAACGGTCTGATTGCCGAGCGCCTCGACGTGCCGTCGGACCATCCGGGGTTCATTCTCGACGGCTACCCGCGAACCCAGGCCCAGGCCGAGGCGCTCGACGCGATGCTCGCCGCCAAGGGGTTGAAGCTCGACCACGTCATCGAGCTCGAGGTCGACGAGGACGCGCTGGTCGACCGCATCACCGGACGCTTCACCTGCGTGAAGTGCGGCGCGCTCTACCATGACCGCACCAAGCAGCCGAAGGTCGAGGGGGTCTGCGACGTCTGTGGCAGCCACGAGTTCAAGCGCCGCCCCGACGACAACGCCGAGGTCGTCCGCACCCGGATGGCCGAGTACCGCGCCAAGACCGCGCCGATCCTGCCGTATTACGAAGCCAAAGGCTTGGTTTCGCGGGTGGACGGCATGGCGAGCATGGACGTGGTGGCAAAGGCCATCGACGAGGTGCTCGGAAACGCACCGGTCCGCGGAACAAATTCGTAAGTGACTTGACATTGCGGGATTCGCTGCCTAGCTAGCCCGCTTCCGATTGACCGGATGAACCTGACCGGGGTGGCTGCGGCCGCACCGGTTTCGTGCTTTGAGATGGGGTGCCAGCCCGGGCAGCCCGTGGAGCTTGGGAGAACGTAAACGTGGCACGTATCGCGGGTGTTAACATCCCGACCAACAAGCGCGTCGAGATCGCGCTGACTTATATCCACGGCATTGGCCGGACCAAGGCTCTCGGTATCGTCACCGACCTCGGTTTCCCGCGCGAGCGTCGGGTCCAGGACCTGACCGACGCCGAGGTGCTGCAGATCCGCGAGAAGATCGACAAGGAGTTCTCGGTCGAGGGCGACCTGCGTCGCCAGACCGCGATGAACATCAAGCGCCTGATGGACCTCGCCTGCTACCGTGGCCTGCGTCACCGTCGCGGCCTGCCGGTTCGCGGCCAGCGCACCCACACCAATGCCCGCACCCGCAAGGGTAAGGCCAAGCCGATCGCCGGCAAGAAGAAGTAAGCGATAAGTGCGTTTATGCGCACCAGTCGTAAACTTCGCTCCAGTTTCAGGATAGACCGATGGCCCGTGAACCAGCCCGCATCAAGCGCCGCGAGCGCAAGAACATCACCTCTGGCGTTGCGCATGTGAACGCCAGCTTCAACAATACGATGATCACCATCACCGACGCGCAGGGCAATGCGATTGCCTGGTCGTCGGCCGGCACGATGGGCTTCAAGGGGTCGCGCAAGTCGACGCCCTACGCCGCCCAGATGGCCGCCGAAGACGCCGGCAAGAAGGCCGCCGAGCACGGCGTGCGGACCCTCGAGGTCGAGGTTCGCGGTCCGGGTTCGGGTCGCGAGAGCGCGCTGCGTGCCCTGCAGGCGGTCGGCTTCAACATCACCGCGATCCGCGACGTGACGCCGATCCCGCACAACGGCGTTCGGCCTCCGAAGCGCCGCCGCGTCTGACGCTGCCGTAGCCGTCGTCCGCGATTGCGCGGTCGCGGCACTCTAATTCGATCGACGGGTGACGACCCGCGCGATCCCAGCCCCCCGAGGTGGAAAAAATGGCAGTCATTGCAAAGAACTGGACCGAACTTAAGAAGCCGAATCGGCTTGAGAGCAAGCCCGGCGTCGACAGCCGCCGCAAGGGCGTCTTCGTTGCCGAGCCGCTCGAGCGTGGCTTCGGCCTGACGCTGGGCAACGCGCTGCGCCGCGTCCTGCTGTCGTCGCTCCAGGGGGCCGCGGTCACCGCGATCAAGATGGACGGCGTGCTGCACGAGTTCTCGTCGCTCGCCGGCGTTCGCGAGGATGTGACCGACATCGTCCTCAACATCAAGCAGATCGCAGTGCGCATGCAGGGCGATCAGGCCAAGCGTGTGCATCTGTCGGCGACCGGACCGGGCCCCGTCACGGCCGGCCAGATCGCCGTCACCGGCGACATGGAGATCATGAACCCGGAGCTGGTTATCTGCACCCTCGACGAGGGCGCCACGCTCAACATGGAGCTGACCATCGAGGCCGGTAAGGGCTATGTCCCGGCGTCGGCCAACCGCCCGGCCGATGCGCCGATCGGGCTGGTTCCTGTCGATGCCCTGTACTCGCCAGTGCGCCAGGTCGCGTACAAGGTCGAGAACACCCGCGTCGGGCAGGAGCTCGATTACGACAAGCTCAACATCACCGTCGAGACCGACGGCACGCTGACCCCGGACGATGCGCTCGCCTATGCCGCGCGAATCCTGCAGGACCAGCTCCAGCTGTTCGTCAACTTCGACGAGCCGTCGCAGGTCACGCAGGTCAGCCACGCCGTCCACACCGGCGGCCCGATCGAGATCGACGACACCGCGACGCTCAACCGCTTCCTGCTCAAGAAGGTCGACGAGCTCGAGCTGTCGGTGCGTTCGGCGAACTGCCTCAAGAACGACAACATCATCTACATCGGCGACCTCGTTCAGAAGACCGAGAGCGAGATGCTGCGGACCCCGAACTTTGGCCGCAAGTCGCTCAATGAGATCAAGGAAGTGCTGACCGCGATGGGGCTGCGACTGGGTATGGAAATCCCCGGCTGGCCGCCCGAGAACATCGAGGAGATGGCGAAGAAGCTCGAAGCCGAATACTAAGCCTCGCGCCGACGGAAATAGGCCGCGCAATTTCGCGCGGCCTGCTCCGGGGTACCTGACACGGCCCCCGAACGAACGAAGGAAATACCATGCGTCACGGCAATTCGAACCGGAAGCTCGGCCGGACCACGAGCCATCGCCTTGCGATGTTCCGCAACATGGCCGCCAGCCTGATCAAGCACGAGCAGATCAAGACGACGCTCCCGAAGGCGCGCGAAATCCGCCCGTACGTCGAGAAGCTGATCACGCTCGCCAAGCATGGCGGTCTGTCGAACCGCCGCCTCGCCGACGCCCGCCTCAAGGACGATGTCCAGCTGGTCAAGCTGTTCGACATCCTGGCCGAGCGCTACGCCACCCGTGAGGGCGGCTACATCCGCATCGTCAAGGCCGGCCTGCGCCGCTCCGATGCGACCCCGATGGCAATCGTTGAGTTCGTCGACCGCGACACCAGCGCCAAGGGCCAGGATTCGGGCCCGGTCGAAGAGTTCGACGAAGCCGCTTGAGCCGAGTCCGATGCCGGCGCCGTTCCGGCCGAGAGACGCCTACCCGGTGTTTCGCTCGGTCGCGACGCGGTGGATGGACAACGACGCCTACGGGCACGTCAACAACGTCGTTCACTACAGCCTGTTCGACACCGCGGTGAACGCCTATCTCGTCGAGGCCGGGCTGCTCGACATTACGGGTGGGGTGCTGATCGGCCTCGTCGTCGAGACCGGCTGCCGCTACGCCCGCCCGGTGTCCTTTCCTGAGGTCGTCGAGCTCGGGTTGCGCGTCGCGATGCTCGGCCGATCGAGCGTCCGTTACGAAGTCGGGCTGTTCACGGCCGGCGTCGCAGAGGCCGCCGCGGAGGGCTTCTTCGTCCACGTCTACGTCGACCGCGCGCATCGCCGGCCCACGTCACTCCCCGAGAACTGGCGCGCCGGACTCCAGCGGCTCGCCGCCTGATCGGTTCATCGACGGTATAGCCCGTTCCGCCTACAACCGGGTCGAAGGAGACGATCAATGACCGTCGCAAACCGCATCGCCCGCAATACCGGAATCGCCCTCGTCCTGTCGCTCGCGCTGGCCAGCGCTCCCGCCGAGGCGCGCCGTTACGGCGGCTATCATGGCGGCTACCACAATTATCATCGCGGTGGCGGTATCGGCCTCGGCGGTGCCTTGCTCGGTGCGGCGATCATCGGCGGCATCGCGGTCGCGGCCTCGAACAACAACCGTGACCAGCCTCCGGTCTATTACGGCGATCCGTCGCCGCAGCCGGGTTACGCCCAGGGCTATGAGCCCGAAGTCTATGGCGAGGCCGGTCCGCCGCCGCCCCCGGAAGCGCTCGACGGTCGTAATTCGGCGGAGAACGGCCCGGTCGAGGATTGCACCCGCGCCGCCGAGCAACAGGCTGAGACCCGTGGCGGTCGCGCTCACGTGACCGGCATCGACCGCGTCGATCCGATCGAGGGCGGTGCCAACGTGCTCGGCTACCTCGAGATCGACCGCGGCCAGAACGCGCCGCTGCAGCGCCTCGGCTTCTCGTGCCGCGCCGCCTACGGGCAGGTCACCGGCATCCGCCTCGGCTAGAGGACATGATGGCCGGGGGTGACAGCCCGGCCGCTTGGCTTTAGGGGAGCGCATGTCCGCACACCCCGAAGCCATCCTGATCCTCGACTTCGGCAGTCAGGTTTCGCAGTTGATTGCCCGCCGCGTCCGTGAGGCCGGTGTCTATTGCGAGCTGGTGCCGTTCTCCAAGGGAGAGGAAGCGCTTGAGCGCCTGCAGCCTCGTGGCGTCATCCTGTCCGGCAGCCCGGCCTCGACCACCGAGATCGGCAGCCCGCGCGCCCCGCAGGCGTTGTTCGACAGCAACGTGCCCGTGCTCGGCATCTGCTACGGCGAGCAGACCATGGCGGCGCAGCTCGGCGGCTCGGTGCTGCCGTCCAGCCACCGCGAGTTCGGCCGCGCCTTCATCGACATCGCCGCCGACTGCATGCTGTTCGACGGGCTGTGGAAGGCGGGCGAGCGCCACCAGGTCTGGATGAGCCACGGCGACCGCATCGACGCCATCCCGGCCGGCTTTCGCGTCGTCGCGACCACCGAAGGTGCGCCGTTCGCAGCCATCGCCGACGACGAACACCGCCGCTACGGGGTCCAGTTCCACCCCGAGGTCGTCCACACGCCCGACGGTGCCAAGCTGCTCGCCAATTTCGTTCGCCATGTTGCCGGGTGCACCGCGACGTGGAGCATGGACGCCTACCGCGCCGCCAAGGTCGCCGACATCCGCGCCCAGGTCGGCGACGGCAAGGTCATCTGCGGGCTGTCGGGCGGCGTCGACTCAGCGGTTGCGGCGGTCCTCATTCACGAGGCGATCGGCGACCAGCTGACCTGCGTCTTCGTCGACCACGGCTTGATGCGCGCGCAGGAGGCCGAGCAGGTCGTCGGACTGTTCCGCGAGCACTACCACATCCCGCTTGTCCACGTGGACGCCGCCGACCTGTTCCTTTCGGGCCTGGCGGGTGTCACCGACCCTGAGGCGAAGCGCAAGTTCATCGGCAAGACTTTCATCGAGGTGTTCGAAGCCGAGGCGAAGAAGATCGGCGGCCCGGAAGGCAGTGTTGGGTTCCTGGCGCAGGGCACGCTCTACCCCGATGTCATCGAGAGCGTTAGCTACACCGGCGGGCCCTCGGTCACGATCAAGAGCCACCACAATGTCGGCGGGCTGCCCGAGCGCATGAACATGCAGCTCGTCGAGCCCTTACGCGAACTGTTCAAGGATGAGGTCCGGGTCCTCGGCCGCGAGCTCGGCCTGCCGCCGGCGTTCGTCGGACGCCACCCGTTCCCCGGCCCCGGCCTCGCCATCCGCATCCCCGGCGAGGTCACTAGGGAGCGCTGCGACACGTTGCGGAAAGCGGACGTCATCTATCTCGACGAGATCCGCAAGGCCGGGCTGTACGACGCGATCTGGCAGGCGTTCGCGGTCCTGCTGCCGGTTCGCACCGTCGGCGTGATGGGCGACGGCCGCACCTACGACAACGTCTGCGCGCTCAGGGCAGTGACCTCGGTCGACGGCATGACCGCCGACATCTACCCCTTCGACCCGAGCTTCCTCAGCGCCTGCGCGACCCGCATCGTCAACGAGGTCCCCGGCATCAACCGGGTGGTGTACGACTATACGTCGAAGCCGCCGGGGACGATCGAGTGGGAATGAGGGATAGCCAGAACGGCGGTTCGCGGCGGTAATCGGCAGGGGCGATCGTTTAAACGGGTCGATTGGCTGCGAAACGTCGCCACCGACCCCGATATGCGTCGATAGAAGCGCTTCTACTTCTGGAAGAGTTCGACGTGCGTTTCGGCAGTGCGCCCGTAATAGACCACCCGGTGGCCTGGGAACGAGACGATATATCCGGCACAGCCTGCTGCCTTCGCCTTTTCGGAGAACGCAGAATAGTTGTATTCCGAATCATTGATTTGCGCCCAGCGTACCAGCGCCGCAACACCAGCTTTGTCGAAAGCTGCTGCAACCGATTCTACGGGATATGGCAGTGCTAGATCGATAGTGTAGCCGTCCGGAAGCTAATAGGTCTGGCTGTTGCGTCGATAGTCGACCGAATAACCTTCGAAGCCTACCTCGAGCAGAGTTCCGATTATCTCGGGAAAACTGAGGCTGCCGTTGTGTGCGGCCTTGAGACAGTCTTCGGCAATGGCAGTGCGTTCGGCGTCCATGCGCAGCCCTTACTCGAGTGATCGTCTTCGGGGCATCCACAGGTCGAACGGAAGTGAGGGCCCTATACCGGTAAGCCGCGCTGTCCTACAGTTTACCCATCTGGTACAGTGTGGTTACGCCGGACTCGCTGGCTTGTGATCTTTCTCATCGCTGGACGGCACAAAAGCGAGTTCGCAGAAAAATCGTGACGGTATCAACTCTGACAACTCTCGTTCATATTCGCGCCGCTTACTCTACTTCTTCGCCGCAAAGCAGAAGGCTCGGCTTCAATAAGGCGGTGGCCCCTTGGCGCGCTGGGCCTTGCCCGCCTCAGTCCACCATTCGAGGTCGGCGGCGAACCGCCCGAAGCTGCCCTCAAGCGCCTTGCCCGCATCGCCGGTTGGCTGGCCGTGCGCGTCGAGCGCGCCGGTGATCGGGCCGACGGTCAGCGTGCTGGGGACCACGACCATGCCCATCTCGGTCAGCACCGGGTGCCACATCGAGTTCGCGCGCGCGCCGCCGAGCCGTCCGGCGGAGTAACTGGTGATCGCGGCGGGCCGCCAGAACCACTCCTCGAGGAAATGGTCGGTGAGGTTCTTGAGGCCCGGCTGGATACCCCAGTTGTACTCGCCGGCGACGAACACGAAGGCGTCGGCAGCGCGGATCTTGGCGGCGAGGTCTGCCATCGCGGGCGGTGCGGTGCCGGGCGCGTACTCCTTGAACATGCGGTCGAGCATCGGCAGGCCGACCGCCTTGGCGTCGATCAACTCGACCGCGTGGCTGCGTTCGCCAAGCCGGCGGACCAGGTAATCGGCGAGGCGGATGCCGGTCCGGTCGGAGCGGTAGGAGCCGTAAAGGACGAGGATGGATGCCATGCGAGCCTCAGTAGCGCCCGCGGACGTCGTCTTCGACGATCGGCGAGATGTGGATTTCGACCCGGCGGTTGCGGGCCCGTCCGGCCTCGTCGGCGTTCGAGGCGATCGGTTGCGCCTTGCCGTAGCCCTTGGTGGCGATGCGAGCGCGGTTGACGCCGAGGCGCGCCAGATTGTCGGCGACCGCGGCGGCGCGCTGGTCGGACAGCGCCTGGTTGACCGGGTCGGTGCCGAGCGAATCGGTGAAGCCCGCGACATCGACGAATGTCGACGGATAGGCCGCCAGCGTCTGGGCGATGGCAATCATGGTGGTGCGGAACTGCGCCTTGACGGTGCTGGCGTTGAAATCGAAGGTGATCCCGCTGGTCATGCGCAGGTCGATATTCTGACCCTGGCGCACGACTTCGACCCCGGTGTCCGCAGTACGCGCGCGGAGGTCGCGCTCCTGCCGGTCCATGTAGGCGACCACGCCGCCGCTCGGCACCGGGCCGATGCTCGCCGCGCTGGTCGCCTGGACGCGGACCCGGCGGGTGTTGAGGACCGGGCCGAGCATCGCCGCCGACACGTTCGCGCCGCGCACGACGGGCGCGCTGACGGGCTGGGGGGCGGGCGCACTGGTGCAGGCGACAAGCAGCAGGCTGGTGGCGGCGACAGCGGCGACGGTACGCACGGTCGTGATCGGCGAGCTCATTCGGTCTCCTCGTTCCTGCCGGGCTAGCGCGGGATCGGTGTCGTGTCGATGAACGGATGGCGCGAAGCGCGCGATGCCGCTACAGCCAACCGACCAGCGCGAACCCGCGCGGCAGGAGCCGATGAACGCCTTCCCCTGGATCGATGTCGCGATCATCGTTGCGCTGATCTTCCTCAATGGCTTCCTGGCAATGTCGGAGCTGGCGATCGTCGCATCGCGGCGGCCGCGGCTGGCAGGCCTCGCGGCGCGCGGCAACCGCGGCGCACAGGCCGCGCTCAAGCTTGGCGAAGACCCGGCGCGCTTCCTGTCGTCGGCCCAGATCGGCATCACGCTGGTCGCCATCTTCAGCGGTGCCTATTCGGGCGAGCAGCTCGCCGGGCCGGTCGCGGAGCGCCTCGTCGCCTACGCCCACATGACGCCCGCCAACGCAGAAGACCTCGGCTTCGGGCTAGTCATCGTGGTCACGACCTATATCTCGCTCATCATCGGAGAGCTGGTGCCCAAGCAGTTCGCGCTGCGCTCGCCGGAGCGCATCGCCATCGCGGTCGCGCCTCTGATGACGTGGCTGACCCGCGTCGCGACACCCTTCGCGTGGGTGCTCGACCGGACCAGCGCCGGCATCTTCGCGCTTCTGGGCCAGAAGCGCGAGGCCGAGCATTCCGTAACCGAGGAGGAACTGCGCTCGGTCGTGCTCGAGGCCGAGCATGCCGGCGTCATCGAAGTCCAGGAGCGCGCGATGATCTCGGGCGTTATGCGGCTCGCCGATCGGCGGGTGCGCGGCGTCATGACCCCGCGCAACAAGGTCGAATGGCTCGACGCCGGGGCCAGCGACGAGGAGACTCGCGCGGCACTGGTCGCGACCCCGCACACCCGCCTGCTGGTCGCCGAGGGCTCCGTCGACATGGTGATCGGCGTCATCCAGGCGCGCGACATCGCCGCCGCGCTAATCGAAGGGCGGCCGCTCGACCTGCGCGAACTGGCACAACCAGCCCCGGTGCTGCCCGACGTCATCGACGCGGTCGACGCGCTAGCCGTGCTGCGCGACGCTGCCATCCCGATCGCGCTGGTGCATGACGAGTACGGGCACTTCGAAGGCATCGTCACGCCTGCCGACCTGCTGGCGGCGATCGCCGGGGCGTTCCGCTCCGATATCGACGAGGGTACCGAGGCCTGCGTCCAGCGCGAGGACGGCTCGTGGCTGCTGTCGGGCTCGCTCGCCGCCGACGAAATGGCCGACCGGCTCGGCCTCGAACTGCCCACCAGCCGCGACTACCAGACCGTCGCGGGCTATCTGCTGAGCGAACTGCGGCACCTGCCGGAGACCGGCGAGGTCGTCGTCGTCGGCGACTGGCGCTTCGAGGTGGTCGACATGGACGGCCGCAAGATCGACAAATTGCTGGTTAGTCGCGCCGTCGCCTGAGCTGCGGGGGATCGGTGACGCAAGTGGCGTAGCGTGAGCGTATGCAGGCTGTGAAGATCGAACCGCTCGACGAAGATGCCCGGCTGATGGCGCGGGTCGCGAACGGCGACGCGCAGGCGTTCACCGCGCTGGTCCTCAAGCTCCACGGCGGCGCGCTCGGGCTTGCGACTCGCGTGCTCGGCAACCGCGCCGACGCCGAAGACGTAGTGCAGGTCGCGCTGGCTCGGCTGTGGACGCTGGCAGGACGCTATGACCCTGAGCGCGGCAGCGTCGGTGCCTGGTTCCGGCGCGTGCTGGTCAACCTCTGCCTCGACCGCCGCCGTAGCATCCGCCTTGTCCAGAACCGGGTCACGACGACCCTCGACGATGCCTGGGATATCGCCGACCCTGGCCCCGATCCCGCCGAAGCTGCCGCCGCCAACGCCCGCGCACGCCGCATCGACTCGGCAATGGCGATGCTCAATCCGCGCCAGCGCGCCGCCATCGCGCTGTTCCACGGCGAGGGCGCGAGCATGGCCGAAGTCGCTGCTGCGCTGGACACCACGCCCAAGGCCGTCGAGGGATTGCTTGGACGTGCACGTATGGAATTAAAGTCGCTGCTGGCCAGCGATGCACCCGAAAGAGAACGATGACGAACCCGGCGCGCGCGCGCGAAATCCTCGACAGCTACGGTGCCGACTCGGCGCGCTGGCCTGGCGAAGAACGCGAGGCGGTGATCGCCGCGTTGCGCAGCAATCCCGCGTTGCGAACGCAGCAGGCCGAGGCCGCGGAGCTCGACGCAATGCTCGGCGAGTGGGCGCGGCGCGATGTTGGTGCCGGAGTCGATGCGGGCGCGGCGGCGGCACGCGTGCTGCAGCCGGCGCGGCCGTGGCGGCGCTGGGCGGCTGGCGGCGGCGGCCTTGCCGCAGCGCTGGCGGCAGTGCTGCTGATCGGCACGCCGACTCCGGCTCCCGTGCCGGTGGCGACCGTGTCCACGGGAACGGCCGCGCCGCTGACCGCGGCCGGGGCTTTCTCGACGCTGTTCACGACGACGCCGGACGAAGAGGACGTGCTATGACGACGCCGAGACGGGGCGGGCTGGTGCGGGCCGGCATGCTGGCCGCCGCGCTGCTGGCAGCGGTTCCGGCGCTGGCGCAGTTCGAGGGACCACCCCCCGGCGGACCGGATGGCCGCGAGATGGACCGGCGCGGCCCGCGGCCCTTCGCCGGGATGAGCGAGGCCGGGCGTCGCGCGGTGACCGAGGCGCTGCGTCCGAGCAGCGACGTCGACCGCGCCGAGCGTGCCCGGGTCGGGGCCGCGCGCGACCACATGCTTGCGGTGCTGGGTGCCGATCGGCTCGATCCGCAGGCACTGAAGCGCGCCATGGACGACGAGCGCGACGCCGCTACCGCGATGCACGCGCGGCGTCAGGCAGCCGTGCTGCAGGCCCTGCAGGGGCTCAGCACCGCCGACCGCCGGGCCTTCGTCGCGGACGCGAAGTCGATGCGGTCGCGCTTCGAGAAGATGGATAAGCGTGACCATGGCCGCAAGCGCGGTCGCGGCGGCATGGCTGGTGGCCCCCCGTTCGGCGGCCCGCCGATCCTGTAGCGCCGATCGTGTAGCATCGATGTTCAGGGCGTTGGCGGCGGCGCGCTGCCGCCCGCCATGTCAGTCCATCAGGCTTTCGAAGCGCGCGAGGTGGTAGTCGCCGTCGCCGAACTGGCTCTCGATCATCGTGCCGCGCTTGAAATAATGGCCGATTGCGAGCTCGTTCGAAATGCCGATGCCGCCGTGGATCTGGACCGCGGCCTGGCCGGTGAAGCGCATGCCGCGGGCGATCTTGTTCTTGGCTGCCGAGACGTGCTTGCCGCGATCGGCGTCCTCGAGACGGAGCGTCGCCATCAGCGTCATCGACACCGCCTGCTCGACCTCCATGAACATGTCGACCATGCGATGCTGGAGCACCTGGAAATCGGCGATCGCCTTGCCGAACTGCTTGCGCTGGCGGGCGTAGTCGAGAGTACCCTCGTGAAGGCGGCGCATGACGCCCGCACCCTCGGCACAGACCGCTGCGATGGCCTCGTCGACGACCTGCTCGACGAGCTCGAGCGCGGCACCATGGGTGCCGATGAAGGCTTCGGCGGGCACGTGGACGTTCTCGAAATAGACTTCCGAGGCGCGGCCCCCATCGACGGTCGGGTAGTCGCGGCGGGTGATACCGGGCGTATTCGCCGCGAGCAGGACGACCGAAACACCATCACGGTCGCGCTGGCCGCCGCTGCCGCGCGCGGTGACGATGAAATGGGTCGCAAACGGCGCGTCGCGGACGACCGCCTTGTGGCCATTGAGGGTGAAGCCGTCGCCGTCGGGCTTCACCGTGGTGCGCAGGTCAGCGAGATTGTAGCGGCCCTGCGGCTCGGCGTAGGCGAAGGCGATGATCGCCTCGCCCGCGATGATCTGCGGGATGACTGTGTCCGCCAGCGCGCCACCGGCCGCCTTCAGGAAGCCGCCGCCGATGACGACAGTCGACAGATACGGCTCGATGACCAGCGCTTTGCCGATCTCCTCCATGATGACCATGTTGTCGATCGCGCCGCCGCCGAGGCCGCCGTGGGCCTCCGAGAACGATGCACCCAGGATACCAAGCTCCTCGGCGAAGGCCTTCCATACCGCGGGGTTCCAGCCGGCCTCGCCCTGCACGGTCTTCATCCGGGTCTCGAAATCGTAGGTATCGGCGAGGTAGCGCGCGACCGAGTCGCGGACCATAGTCTGCTCGTCGCTGAAGTTGAAATCCATGTGTCGGTCCCCGAGAATACTTCCCTCTCCTTTTGAGGGGGAGGGACAGGCGCCTTCGCGCCAGGATGAGGGGGCGGGGCGCGAACCCTCACCCTGGTCGCACGTGCGACCTGTCCCTCCCCCTCAAGGGGAGAGGGTAGACATTACAACCCGAGCACCATCTTCGCGATGATGTTGCGCTGGATCTCGTTCGATCCACCATAAATGCTCGTCTTGCGCATGTTGAAGTAGGTCGGTGCGGCGCGGTGGCTGTAGTCGGGACCGATCGGGTGCTCGTTGTCACCCTCGCCGAAGCCGCGGAAATAGGGCGCGCCGTAGTGGCCGACCGCCTCCAGCGCGAGTTCGGTAATGCGCTGCTGGATTTCGGTACCCTTGATCTTGAGCAGGCTCGACTCCGGCCCCGGGCCCTTGCCGGAGCTTTCGCCGGCCAGCGTCCGCAGCTCGGTGAACTCGAGCGCGGTCAAGTCGATCTCGAGTTCCGCGACCTTGCGGCGGAAGAACGGGTTGTCGAGCAGCGGCTTCGACTCGCTGCCGAAGCTGTCGAGCTCGGTCCGCGCGATCGACTTGATCTTCTCGACGCCGCGCTTCGAGGCAGCGACCCCCGCGATGCCGGTGCGCTCGTGGGCGAGCAGGAACTTGGCGCAGGTCCAGCCCTTGTTTTCCTCGTAGACGCGGTTCTCGACCGGCACGATGACGTCCTCGAGCCAGACCTCGTTGACCTCATGCTCGCCGCCCAGCGTGATGATCGGGCGGACCGTGATGCCCGGCGTCTTCATTTCGATGAGAAGGAAGCTGATGCCCTCCTGCGCCTTCACCTCGGAATTGGTGCGGACCAGGAAAAAGCCCCAGTCGGCGTGCTGGGCCAGCGTCGTCCAGGTCTTCTGGCCGTTGACCTTGTAATATTCCTTGCCGTCGTCGCCGGTGAAGCGCTCGGCCTTGGTGCGCAGCGAGGCGAGGTCGGAGCCGGCGCCGGGCTCGGAATAGCCCTGGCACCACCACACCTCACCCGACAGGATGCCGGGCAGGTGCTTCGCCTTCTGCTCGGGCGTCCCGAAGGTCCAGATCACCGGCGCGACCATGTTGAGGCCAAAGGGCAGCAGCCGCATCGCGTCGGCGCGGGCGCTCTCCTCCCCGAAGATGTACTTCTGGACCGAGGTCCAGCCGGTGCCGCCGTATTCCGTGGGCCAGGCGATGCCGGCCCAGCCCTGCTTGGCGAGCGCGCGGTGCCAGCTGAGGAAATCCTCCTTCGCCAGCTCCTCGCCCTCTTCGGATTTCTGCCGGAGCCCGGCGGGGTAGTTCGCCGCGATGAAGCTGCGGACCTCGTCGCGAAACGCGATGTCCTCGGGCGAAAAATTCAGGTCCACGATCAGCCTCCCCAGGCGGTTGGTTGACGTTTACGTTAACACGACGCCCGCGCGGCGTGCAAGACGATGGCTACCGTACGCAGTGACGCGCCGGATGACGTGGCCGCGTCGCTGCGCTAGAAAGCGCGCGTCACGGGCCCCATATCGGAGGGGCGAAGGAGTTTACGTCATGGGTTCATTCAGCATCTGGCACTGGTTGCTGGTCATTATCGTGTTCATGCTGCTGTTCGGCGGCCGCGGCAAGATTTCCGACCTGATGGGTGATTTCGCCAAGGGTATCAACAGCTTCAAGAAGGGTCTTGCCGAAGACCCGACCGCGCCCACGACCACGGTGACGCAGCAGATCCAGCCCCCGGTCGCACCCGCCCCGCCGGTCGTGCATGCTCCCGCGCCGACTCCCGGCGAAGCACCGCGCCCTTAAAGGCCAGTAGCCGTGTTCGGTATCGACGGCAGCGAGTTCCTGTTCATCGCGGTCGTCGCCCTGGTGGTGATCGGCCCGAAGGACTTGCCGCGTGTCATGCGCTTCGTCGGCCAGTGGGTCGGCAAGGCGCGCGCGATGTCTCGCCATGTCCGCGCCGGCTTCGACACGATGATGCGCGAGTCCGAGCTCGAGGAAATGCAGAAGCAGTGGGATGCGCAGAACGCGGCGATCGTCGCCGCGACATCGGGATCCTTGATGACCGCCACGCCGATGACGGCGCTGCCGGAGGGGCCGCTACCGGAGCCGCCGCTGCCCAGCGAGGCGCTGCCCGAGCTGCACCTGACCGCGTCCGAGGCAGTTCCGACCGTCGGCGCCGCTGAGCCCGAGTTGCCGCTCGCGCCGGTTCACCCCGCGTCCGTCCACCCCGCAACATGAGCGACGACGCCGATATCGACGCCAGCAAGGCGCCGCTCATGGATCACTTGATCGAGCTGCGGCGGCGGCTGCTGTGGTGCATCGGTGCGCTGATCATCGGCTTCGGCATCGCCTTTACCCAGTCTCAGCGAATCTTCGATTTCCTGGTCCGACCCTTGGCGGTAGCGTTCGGTCCCGGCTCGGGCGGAAAACTGATCTACACCAAGCTGTACGAGGCGTTCTTCGTCGACATCAAGGTGTCGCTGTTCGCCGCCTTCGTGCTCGCCTTCCCAGTCATCGCCAACCAGTTGTGGGCGTTCGTCGCGCCCGGCCTATACAAGCGCGAGAAGCGCGCGTTCCTGCCGTTCCTGATCGCCACGCCCGTGCTGTTCACGATGGGCGCTAGCCTCGCGTATTTCGTGGTCATGCCGACCGCGTTCAAGTTCTTCCTGGGCTTCCAGCACAATGGCGGCCGCAACGGGCTGGCGCAGGAAGCCCTGCCGGCGATGGGCGACTATCTCGCGCTGGTCATGCAGTTCATCATCGCATTTGGCGTAGCGTTCCTGCTGCCGGTGCTGCTGATGCTGCTCGAACGCGCCGGGATCATTACACGGCAGCAGCTGATCAAGTCGCGGCGCTACGCCATCGTCGGTGCGACCATCGTCGGCGCGATCCTGGCCCCGCCCGACCTGTGGTCGCAGATCGCCCTCGCGGTGCCACTGGTGATTCTCTACGAAATCTCGATCATCGGAATCTGGTTCACCGAGCGGCGGCGCGCGCGTGACGCAGCCCGACTGCCGGTCGTCGCCGAATAGATTGGCCGACCTGATCGTGAATGCCGGTGATCCCGGCAACTTGTTCGTCAACGCCGGTGATCCCGGCAACTTGTTTGTGTGCGCCGGCGATCCCGGCACCGTGCTCGAGCGGCCGCTGTTCCCGGCCCGGCCCGGCAACCGCGTCACCCCGCTGATCGAGGCGGCGGACATGTATCCGGCCCTCGAACGCCGGGTCCTCGCCGCGACCGGACAGGTCTGGCTGGCGTTCCGGATCTTCGATCCCGACACCGCGACGCGCTCAGCGGAGGCGAGGGCGCTTGGCCTCGGCGACTGGACCGCGCTGATCCGGCACGTCATCGAAGCGGGGGTAACGGTCCGGCTGCTGCTCGCGGACTTCGAGCCGATCATGGCGGACCACCTCCACGGCGGCTCGTGGTCGACCTTCCGGACGCTGCGGGCGATGAGCGCGACGCTGCCCGAGGCGATGCAGGAGCGGCTGCAGATCATCGTCATCCAGCACGAGGGCGAACTTGGCTTCGGGACGCGGCAACTGCTGCGGATCGTCGTCGGCGTCCAGATCGCGCGCCTTCTGCGGCGCATGGGAGCGGAGGCCGATAATCCTGCCGAGCTGCTCAGCGTCCGCCCCGGGCTGTGGCGGCACCACCGGCTTGATGCCAGGGGGCGGCCGCGCTTCCGCCTTGGCCATGCGCCTCGGCTGTGGCCCGCGACCTACCACCAGAAGTTCGCGGTCATCGACGGGCGCACCGCGATCGTCGGCGGTCTCGATGTCGACGAGCGGCGCTATGACGACAAGCGCCACCGCCAGCGCGCCGACCGGACCTGGCACGACCTCAGCGTCGCGGTCGAAGGGCCCGCCGTGGTCGACGCGGCGGCGCACTTCCGCGATTGCTGGAACGCCGAGCTGCCCCGCTTCCGCGCCATCGCCGAGCACTGGACGAGCGGCACCGACCGCGCCCTGGCTCTCGACCCGCTGGCATCGATCGACGCACTGCCGCCGGTACCCGAGGCGGTCGGCGAAGCGACGGTGCAGGCAGTCCGCACCGTCTCGAGCCGCGACCACCGCCTGTTTGCGGTCGGGCCGCGCCCGCAGGTGATGGAGATCGCCGATGCGCACTGGCGATTGATCGGCGCCGCGGAGCGCTCGCTCTACATCGAGGCACAGTTCTTCCGCTACAAGGACGCCGCCCGGTGGATCGTCGCGCGGGCACGGGCGCGGCCCGAACTCGAGGTCATCGTCGTGCTGCCGAGCGCCCCGGAGGAGGTCGCCTACGACGGCGACCGGCGCACTCCGCATCGGCACGGCGAGTGGCTGCAGATGCGCAACCTCGAAGTCCTGACCAAGGCGCTCGGCGACCGGGTTGGTCTGTTCATGCTCGCCAGGCCGACGGCTGCGACCGAGGCGGAGAAGGAATTCGTCGCGGATCGCGGCACGGTGTTCGGTGCGGGAACGATCTACCTCCACGCCAAGTTGCCTCCACGCCAAGTTGCTGATCGCTGACGACCGGCACGCATTGGTTTCGTCGGCGAACATCAATGGTCGCAGCCTGCGCTGGGACACCGAATTCGGGATGCTGTGGGAAGATGCTGCCGGCGTCGCGGCGTTTCGCCGTCAGGCGTGGTCACAATTACTCGCCAGCGAGGCCGACGGCGGTATTGCGTTGGAGAAAGGCCTGGCGACATGGCGGCGCATAGGGCTGGCCAATCTGTCGCTGGAACCGGCTGCGCGGCAGGGCTTCATCGTACCGCATAAGCTGGCGCGGGCGCGGCGGTTCGCGCGGCCTTCGTGGTTCGTGCCCGACGACCTCGTATAGGCCGCTCTGGAGTGTTTGCCCCAGAGCGGCAACCGTCGACTAGTTCTTGACGTCGTTGGCCGTCTTCGTAACCGCCTTGCCGGCCGAACTCACGTCCTTGCCGGCGCCGGCGACTGTGTTGCAGGCCGCAAGGCCGAGCGCAGCGACCATGGCAGTGGCGAGAATGGCGGACTTCTTCATGCGTAAATCTCCAGATGCGTCATGTTGACGACGCAACAAATCCTGCGGAGCAGGCATGTTCCGCAGGCTGGCGATTTTTTACTTTTTTGAAGTGTGGGCCCGACGACATTCGGGGGGGATGATGTCGCCGGGCCCTTGGGAGGATAGCGGGAGCGGGGGGGCAAATGCCGCTATCCGACGTGTTGAACGGGTAACCTAGGTTAGGGTTCCACCCTCAATCGAGAATTTCCGGTAGGCAAAGCGGATTTGCGGGAAGCCGTCTACCACACGATTAAAATCGGGAACCGCCGTAACGACTTAAACGTCTGTCGCCCGTAACTTCGATAGGGAGACGGCTTGTGGACGACCGCGAAAAGCTTTGGGATACCATCAAGGATATCCGCACCGGAATGCTGACGACGAGCGGGCCGCAGGGCCTGGAGAGCCGGCCGATGAGCGCCAGCGTCGATCGTGAGGCAGGAAAACTCTGGTTCATCACCCGCATCGACAGCAGCAAGACCACCGAGATCGCCGACGACTCCGACATCAACGTCTCGTTCGGCGCGCATGGTGCCAACAGCTGGGTCTCGGTCACCGGCAAGGCCCGTGTGGTCCGCGATGCCGCCAAGGCGAAGCAACTGTGGTCGCCGTTCGCCGAGGCGTGGATGCCCGAGGGTCCTGAGGCGCCGACGACCGCGCTGATCGAGGTGACGCCGTCGCACGCGACGCTGTGGGATGAGCCGAACAAGCTCGTCCAGCTGTTCCAGGTTGCCGCGGCGAATATCACCCAGAAGCCGCCGAGCGGTGGCGAAGTGACGCACGTCGCGCTGTAGAGGCCCTACTGCGCGGGCAGCGTAAAGGCGATGGCGTAGCTGCCCGCGACTGGGTCATGCACAAGCGGCGTGCGCAATTGCCGGGCCATCCCCCCGACGATGCGGCTGCTTGGATGAGTGCGCCCTGCGGCGAGAATGTCTCCGCCGACGAACACCCGCGCAGCGATGGTCAACACTGCCCGGCCATCGAATTGTGATGCCGAGACTGTCGCCGCGAGCGCATCGGGTGCGCTGCTGCGCGCTGCGCAACTGATCAGCTCGGTGATCAGGAAGGCGAGCGGCACGGCGGTGTCCTGGCTGACGAACAGCCGCTCCACATGCGGCACGATACTGACGTTGATCTGCTCGCTGGCCGCCAGACTCTGCTCGAGCCCGGCAGCAAGGTCGGTGGCCAGGGCCTTCAGGTCGACGCCGTGGGTGTCGCCCGGCGCATCCGACTCGTACATCCAGCGGTGCACGACGGCGAGCGCCGCAACCCGGGCCTGAACGACGGCATAGGCGTGCGCGACCTCGGCGCTGGCGGCGTCGCGTGACTGGATAGAGAGCAGGCTCGAGACGATCTGGAGGTTGTTCTTGACCCGGTGATGGACCTCGCGGGTCAGGCGCTTTTGCTCGACCAGGGACGCGACCAGTTCGGCATCGTGGACCTTGATATCGTCGGCGAGGCTATCGAATGCGGCGGCGAGTTCGGCGACCTCCCGACTGAAGAAGCGCTGCCCCGACAGTCGCACGTCCTTGTCGCCGCGGGTATAATTCTCGACGGCATCGCGCATCTGGGTCAGCGGCCTGACAATCAGGTGGCGCGCAATGATCCAGCCGATCGCCAGCGCCGCGAACCACATCAGGATCGGCAGGGCGATGGACAGCGCCTGGGCCAGCCCAAGCCTGCTGCTTTCGCCGTGGGCGACGGCGTCCTGGTAGCTGCGGAGCGCCGCGCCGACCGCGACGACGCCTGGCGGTAGCAGCGCCACCGCCAGCGCCACCATCACCTTGGCGGTCATCGACCAGTCGCGCAAAGGTGATCGTGCTGGTCGACTGTTCAATCCGGGCCTCTCAATCCGGACCTGACGATCCACGCTTACCGAAGCTGCCGCAACAGGTCCTCGAATGTCTCGGGGAGCGGTTCGGCAGCATCGGCGTCGAAGGCCTGCCGCAGAGCCGTGCCGACGACGTCCAACGGCGTGCCCGGCGTCGAGGATCGATGTTCACGGGGTTCGCACGTTTCGGCCATTGGGTCCCCAGATGGTGGATCGAATCTGTCCCTGCCCGGAGACGCATCAACGTACCAACTGGCCGTTCGATAGGGTAGCTCGTCTCAATAGCGAAACAAAAAACTCAGTCGACTGTTCGTGCAGATGCTTAGACGCTATGGCCGGTAAATTCGCCGGTCACCTTTTACCGAAAACGGCCGACAGCAACGCCCGTTAACAGGGGTTCTCACCGCCAATGTCACTTGCCTCCGATATCGCACCGCACCTTCCCTACCTGCGCCGCTACGCCCGCGCGCTGACCGGCAGCCAATCAAACGGCGATTCGTTCGTCCGTGCCACCCTCGAGGCTATCGTCGCCAGTCCGGCAGATTTCCCGCGTGACGTCGATGCGCGCCTTGGCCTGTACAAGATCTTCCACGCGATCTGGAGCAGCGCCAACGTCGAGGTCGCGGTCGAACCCGATGCCATCCACGCCATGGAACGCGTTGCGCAGGACCGGCTTGCGGCGATCACGCCGTTGTCGCGGCAAGCGCTGCTGCTGACTGCGATGGAGGGCTTCACCAACGAGGACGCCGGCTATCTCATCGACAGCACCCCTGGCGATGTCGCCAGCCTGGTCGCCGAGGCGCTGGCCGAGATCGACCGCCAGACCGCGACTCGCGTGCTGATCATCGAGGATGAGCCGATCATCGCGATGGATATCGAGTCGATCGTCCGCGACCTCGGTCACGAAGTCACCGGCATCGCCGTCACCCGCGACGAGGCAGCTGCACTTGCCAAGTCCGACAAGCCAGGCTTGGTCCTCGCCGATATCCAGCTCGCCGACGGCAGCTCGGGGATCGACGCGGTCAAGGATGTCCTCGGCGAGTTCTCGGTGCCGGTGATCTTCATCACGGCGTTCCCGGAGCGCCTGCTGACCGGCGAGCGTCCCGAGCCGACGTTCCTGATCACCAAGCCATTCCAGCGCTCGACGGTGAAAGCGGCAATTGCCCAGGCGCTGTTCTTCAACTCGACCGCCAGCTTCGGCTGACGCAAGCTTCGCCTGACCACTGCCGACGGAACCGAGCACGGTCGCACCCGTTACGAGGCCGAGAGCGAGGGACATAGTGAACGACGATAAGATCAAATTGACGACCACCGAGGCGCGTGGTGGTTCGCGAGGCACGCAAGTGCGTACGATAATGATTGTCGCCCTTGTGCTGGTCATCGTCGCGTTCGCGATTATCTATTCGGTCTACGGTTGAAGTCCGTAGACTGAATTTTTGCGCCGGGGAGAAGACCATGGCCAGACAAGTTCGCGCGCCGCGCGTCAATCACACTCCCGATCCCAACGCGATTCCGGTCGCGCCGGCGGCGAAGGACCTGGGTGCGTTCCTGCGCGTCGCATTCGCCGAGTCGAGCGACGACGCGGTGCCGCAGATGTTCATGGACATCCTGGCGCGCCTCGGCGAGGGCGAGGCACCGCCTCCGCCGCGTCCCGAAGCGCTGTCGGACAAGGACTTCAAGGACCAGCTCGCGCAGGTCATCCCTCACCTCCGTGCCTTCGGGCGCTCGTTGTCGGGCAGCCGCGATCTCGCCGACGATCTGGTTCAGGAGACTCTGCTCAAGGCGTGGGCGGCGCGCGAGCGCTTCCAGGCCGGCACCAACATGCGGGCGTGGACCTTCATCATCCTGCGCAATCTGTTCCTCAGCCAGATGCGCCGGTCGCGCTTCAAGGGCGAGTGGGACGACTTCACCGCCGACAAGCTGCTCGCGGCACCGGCCGGGCAGGACCGCCAGATCGACCTTGCCGACTTGCAGCGTGGCTTGATGCAGCTGCCACAGGCGCAGCGTGAGGCGCTGATCCTCGTCGGGGCGGGCGGCTTCGCCTACGAGGAAGCGGCGTCGATTTGCGACTGCGCGGTCGGGACGATCAAGTCGCGTGTCGCGCGTGGCCGTGCGGCGTTGGAGATCATCCTCAACGAGGGACTGTTGCCGTCGCGGCGTCTCGATCCGCCGACCCAGGGCGTTTCGGCGCTCAACCAGATCATGGGGCAGGTCGACACGCTCGCACGTGGTTAGTGCGGGCGGGTGCTAGCCGAAGCGCTACGGAACAGTGCTAACGTCGGATGGTTGGACGAACACAATCGCAACCATCGGAGACATGACATGGCCAGCAACGCGCAAAGCATCATTAGCGGCAAGGGTGCGACCGACGACGAAGTCCTCGACATCAGCATCTCGACCAAGCAGCGCGATGCCGTCGCGACAGCGTTGAAGCAGGCGCTGGCAGACAGCTACGCAATGTACTTCAAGACCTTGGGCGTCCACTGGAACGTCACGGGCGCTGGCTTTTTCGGTATCCACAAGCTCACGGATGCACAGTACAACGAGCTTCACCAGGCCGCCGACGCGATCGCCGAGCGCATCCGTTCGCTCGGCCATGTCGCGCCCGCCAGCTTCGCCGAGTTCCGCGACCTGAGCTGCGTCGACGTCGAAACCCCGCACACCACGACCGCGGAAATGCTCCAGATCCTCGTCGGCGACAACGAGGCGGTTGCTCGCCGCATGTTCGAGGTCAGCAATGTCGCCGAGCAGAACGACGACAAGTTCACCGAGGACATGATCATCGCTCGTATCGGCGTACACGAAGAGAACGCGTGGATGCTGAGGTCGACGATCGCCTGACGCGGGATGACATTGGGGCGGCAGGAGTGCCAATAGGCGCGTGCACCTGCCGTCCCTCGATCCGCCGCCGGAACTTGCCAGGCTGCTCGCCGGCCGTATTCCCGAGCCGGGATTGGCGACCGCGCTGGCCCATGCATGGTCATACGCACCCTACCTTCGCGGCCTGATCCGTAGCCAACCCCACTGCACCACCGGGCTAATCGATGACGGCGCCGATGCCGCTATAACCGCCGCATTCGTTGCTGCGGGGGCCGATGGCGATCCGGCGATGGTTCTCCGCGCTGCGAAGCGTCAGGTCGCGCTGATCGTCGCGATCGCTGACTTGTCGGGTGCTTGGCCGCTCGAGCGCGTCACCGGCGTGCTGTCCGATTTCGCCGATCTTGCCCTCGACCGTAGTATCGCCGCCGCGCTCGCAGAGCGCGAAGCGCCGAATCGTGGCCTGGTCGCGCTGGCGCTCGGAAAGCTCGGCAGCCACGAACTCAACTACTCGTCCGATGTCGACCTGATCCTGCTCTACGAGCCTGGCCTGATACCGGTACGGCCCCGCGAAGACGTCGCCGAGGCTGCGGTTCGCATCGCCCGGCGCGCGGTCGCGATCATGAACGACCCGACCCCTCAGGGCTATGTCTTCCGCGTCGACCTGCGGTTGCGGCCAGCGTCCGAGGTGACCCCGTTGGCGCTGCCCGTCGCCGCGGCCGAGCATTACTACCAGTCCGAGGCACTGACCTGGGAGCGCACCGCCTTCATCCGGGCGCGGGCGTGCGCCGGCGACATCGCGCTCGGCGAGGCTTTTCTGCACGCAATCAGGGGCTTCGTCTGGCGCCGCAGCCTCGACTACACCGCGATTCGCGACATCCAGGCGGTCTCCTTGCGAATCCGCGATCATTTCGACGCGGGGCAGAGCCTCGGCCCCGGCTTCGACCTCAAGCGTGGGCGTGGCGGCATCCGCGAAGTCGAATTCTTCGCCCAGCTCCACCAACTCGTCTGGGGCGGCCGCGAGCCCGGGCTGCGCGCGCCGGCAACGCTCGATGCGCTGGTCGCGCTGGCCGTGGCGGGTCGCATCTCGTCGGAAGAAGCCGACACCCTTGCCGCGTCGTACCGCACACTGCGCTCGGTCGAACACCGGCTGCAGATGCTGGAAGACGCGCAGACCCACAGCATCCCGATGCAGGCACCGCAGCGACTGGCGCTAGCCAGGCTGTGCGGGTTCGACGACTGGCGCGGCCTCGAGCGCCGCCTCAAGGCGACGACGGCCCCGGTAGCCCGCGCCTTCGACCGGCTGATCGCGGAGGCGAAGGGGCCGAAGTCGCTGCCCGACGAGCCCAAGGCGTTGGCGACACGGCTCGGCAAGACCGGCAAGCTGCTGGCCCCGATGATCGCGCGCTGGCGGACGTCGTCGTACAGGGCGCTGCGGTCAGAGGCGGCGAAGGCGTCGTTCGAAGCTCTCCTGCCCTCGCTCGTCGACGTGCTCGGCAAGGCGGCGGACCCGGCGCAGGCGGCGGCGCGACTCGATGGCTTCCTCGCGCAACTGCCCACAGGCGTACAGTTCCTCGCATTGCTGGAGGCGAACCCGCCGCTAGTGCCGCTGCTCGGGCGCTTGCTCGGGGTGACGCCGGTACTTGCCGACGCGCTGGCGCGGACGCCGGCGCTGTTCGACGTGCTGCTAGGTGCCGATGCCTTCTCGCCACTGCCCGATGCACCGCGGCTGCGCGCCGATCTCGACGCGATGGTAGCGGGCGCGCGCGATACCGAGGAGGTGCTCGACCGTGTGCGCCGATGGACCGGCGAGCGACGCTTCCAGCTTGGTGCCCAGCTTATCGAGGGGCGGGCCGATCCGCTGCGCGTCGGGCGCGACCTCGCCCACCTCGCCGACGTCGCGCTGGCGCTGCTGGTCGAGCGTATTACAGCGGACTTCGAGGCCGTCCACGGTCGCATCGCGAACGGCGGACTGGTGGTGCTCGCGCTCGGGCGCTACGGCGGCGTACTGCTCAGCCACGCCTCCGACCTCGATCTCGTCTACCTGTTCACCGGCGCGCATGACGCGGTATCGGACGGCGAGCGGCCCTACGCCGGCACCCAGTACTTCAACCGACTGGCGGCGCGGGTCTCGGCAGCGCTGTCGGTGCCGACCGCGTCCGGGGCGCTGTACGAGGTCGATACGCGGTTGCGACCGTTCGGTGCCAAGGGACTGCTCGCCGTCAGCCTCGACAGCTTCGCGCGCTATCAGGCCGAGGAGGCCGAGACCTGGGAGCACATGGCGCTGACCCGGGCGCGGGTGGTCGCGGGCGACCCCGGCCCAGTGACCGACGCCATCTGCGCCATCCTGACCGCTACGCCGCCGCCGACACTGGCAAAGGAGGTCGTCGCGATGCGGGCCGAGATCGCGGCCGCGAAGCCGGGCGGCGGCAAGTGGGACGTCAAGCTTGCGCCAGGCGCGCTCGTCGATCTCGAGTTCATCGTCCACTACCTTCAGCTCCGTGACGGCGCCGGCCTCAACCCCGACCTCGGGACCGCGATCGCGGTGCTGAGGCCCGACCTCGTCGACGCGCACAGCCTGTTGACCCGCTGCCTGGTGACGCTGCGCCTCGTCGCTCCCGACGGAGCGCCGAGCGCCACTGCCCGCGACCTGTTGGCGCGGCTGGCCGGAGAGACCGACGTCGAGGCCGCGCTGGGACTCGCCAAGGCGCGGGTGATTGCGGCATGGGCAGAGGTCTTCGGCAGCAAAAGGTAACACTCGCGATGACCCTCGAGACTGGCAACACCGCCCCCGCACTCGACCTCGACACCGACGCCGGCGCGCGCACCGCCATCACCGGACGCAGAGCCGTGGTCTATTTCTACCCCAAGGACGATACCTCGGGCTGCACGAAGGAGGGGCAGGAGTTCACCGCGCTCGCCGCCGACTTCAAACAGGCTGGGGTCGAGGTGATCGGCGTGTCGAAGGATGCGCTCGCCAGCCACGCGAAATTCCGCGCCAAGTACGATCTCGGCGTCACACTCGCTTCCGATCCCGACGGCGTCGCCTGCGAAGCCTGGGGCGTGTGGGTCGAGAAGAGCATGTACGGCCGCAAATACATGGGCATCGAGCGCGCCACTTTCCTCGTCGGAACCGACGGCAAGATCGTCCGCGCCTGGCACAAGGTGAAGGTCCCCGGCCACGCAGCCGAAGTGCTGACAGCGGCAAAGTCGCCAGAATGATGCCGGGAATCGGGTCGTTGCACGCCCAACCGCCTGTAAAGTTGCATCCCAGCCTAAGTATATTTGCGTAAATCATCGGCTCGCCGCGCCTTCAGCGCAACTCACCCTCGGTTGGGCGCTGGCGGGTTGCCGGGCTTCGGCATCGCTGCTCCAACAGGGGGGTCGGCGGGCCAGCCCGTCGGCAAGTTATTTGCTTCGGGTGGGGTTCAAGCTTTTCGGCGGTCGAAGGCGTTCGCGGGTGTACTCGTGGGCGATCGCTGATGATTTGTACCTCGCTCGCCGAATCAAGGACTTGCGGCGCACATGGCATTAGGTGGAGCAGCACTGATCGCAGCCTGGCTGGGCGCCGCGACGCCCGGCGCGGTCGACACCGCCAAGCAAGCCGACTTCGCCCGCCTTCAGCATCAGGTCGACGCGCTGATGGCCGAGACCCCGACGACCGGGAACGCCACTGCCGATCGTGGCCTAATCGACCGCGCGGCGTCTTCGGTGAAGAGCCGCCTGCAGGCGGCCGAGGCGCTGCTGCGCCGAGTCGGCCTAGACCCGAAGCGTTTCACCGGCAGCACCCCGGTCGGTATCGGCGGCCCGTACATCCCCGTTACGACGACTGCCAGCGACCCACGCTTCACGACGCTCGCGACCAGCTACCAGCAGGTCGCTGCGATGGAGGCGGCGATTGCCGCGATCCCGTCGTACGTACCGGTCAAGACCTATACGTTTACGTCCCCGTTTGGCGTCCGCTACGATCCGTTCAACGGCCGCTCCGCGATGCATGCCGGCCTCGACATGGCGGGTACGCCGGGTGAGGCGATCTACGCAGCCGCCGACGGCACGGTCGTCACCGGTGGTCGCTCGGGAGCCTATGGTAACCTCGTCGAGATCGACCACGGCAAGGGCCTCGCGACTCGCTACGGCCATCTTTCGGCGATCCTCGTGCAGCCCGGCGCGCACGTCCGCCAGGGCCAGCTGATCGCCCGCATGGGCTCGACCGGCCGCTCGACAGGCACCCACCTCCACTACGAGATCCGCCTCGACGGCCGCGCCATCAACCCACGGCCGTTCCTCGAGGCGAGCGCTTTCATGCTCGCCGCGCAGGGTGCTGCACCGCGCGGCGTCGAAGGCCCGACCAACGTCACGCTGCTCGATACCAGTGACGACACCACGACCTTTACGCTGCACACCACCGGCCTCCAGCCGATCCTGATCCGCAACTAGCCGCGAGGAGCGCCGGCACCGCGATTGAAGCGGAGCCTGCAAGCGCCTACATCCTGTCCATGAGCGCACCCATCCTGATGCCCGCCGCCGCTGCGCGGGTCGCCGCGATCGCGGCCAAGCAGGGCAAGCCCGGCCTCAAGCTCCGCCTTGCAGTCGACGGGGGCGGGTGCGCTGGCTTCCAGTATCGGTTCGCGCTCGAGAACGAGATCGGTGCTGACGACCTGGTTACCGAGACCGACGGCGTGACGATGCTCGTCGACTCGGTCAGCCTGCCGTTTCTCGAGGGTGCGCAGGTCGATTTCGTCGAAAAGATCGGCGCGGCGGCGTTCGAAGTCACCAACCCCAATGCGACCAGCGGCTGCGGCTGCGGGACTTCGTTCGGCATCTGAGCTTCGGGCGTTTGAGTTCGCGGCGCGGGGCGCTACACCGCCGCTCATGCGCATAGCCACCTTCAACATCAACGGTATCAACGCGCGCCTGCCGCGCCTGCTCGACTGGCTGGCGGAGGCGCAACCCGATGTCGCCTGCCTGCAGGAGCTCAAGGCTCCCGACGAGAACTTCCCCCATGCCGCGATCGAGGCGGCGGGGTACCATGCCCTCGTCCACGGCCAGAAGAGCTGGAACGGCGTCGCGATCCTGTCGAAGCGGCCGGCGGTCGAAACCCAGCGCGGCCTGCCCGGCGATCCTGAGGACGTCCAGTCGCGCTACCTCGAGGCCGCGGTCGATGGGCTGCTGGTCGCGGCGCTGTACCTGCCCAACGGCAACCCGTTTCCCGGCCCGAAGTTCGACTACAAGCTGAGCTGGTTCGCGCGCCTTCACGCGCACGCGGCGGGGCTGCTGGCGAGCGAAGTGCCGGTGGTGCTGGCCGGCGACTACAACGTCTGTCCGACCACCGAGGACGCCTTCAGCGAGCGCGCCATGGCCGACAATGCGCTTTGCCAGCCCGAGAGCCGCGCCGCCTACCGGGCGCTGATCGGGCAGGGCTGGACCGATGGCCTGCGCGCCGTCCACCCGACCGGCAAGATTTATACTTTCTGGGACTACACGATGGGCGCGTGGCCGCGCGACCTCGGGCTCAGCATAGACCGGCTGCTGCTATCGCCGGCGCTTGCAGACCGGTTGCTCGACGCCGGGGTCGACCGGCAGGTGCGGGCGGCGGAAAAGGCTAGCGACCACGCGCCGACGTGGATCACGCTCCGGAGCTAGATCGCCTTCTCGAATACCCGGTACGTCCGCGTAATCGTGCCGTTTAGAACCTCGGCTATCGAGCGCATCGGGCCGTTGTCCTCGAGGATCCAGCCGATCTCGGCGTCGGTCGAGTGGAACTTCTTGTGGGCATTGCGGCGGGTGTACTCGATCATCATGAACGCCAGCGTCGACGCGGTGCGCGAGCCCTGGAACTTCTTCTTGATGCCCATCAGGGGGACGCGGATGCGTAAGCTGCGCGGACGGCGCAGCTGGCGCAGCAGCTTGATCCAGCCGAACGGGAACAGCCTGCCGTCGAGACCCTTGATGACCTCGTTCATGTCGGGCACCGCGATCATGAAGCCCACGGTCTCGCCGTCGTAATCGGCGAGGTAAATCAGGTCCTCGAAGACGATCGGCTTGAATTTCTTGCCCGCGTGCGTGATCTCCGCCGGAGTCAGCGGCACGAAGCCCCAGTTGGTCGCCCAGGCATCGTTCAGGATGTTGAGGATCGTCGAGAACTCGCTGTCGAACTGCGCCTTGCGGAGTGTCCGGACTCGAATGCGCGGATTTTTCTCGCCGTTCGCGACGATCTTCTGGACCAGCGGCGGGAACAGGCGGGTAATGTCGACCTGCCAGGTGTGGGTGTCCTTGACGGGCGCGAAGCCGGCGGCCGTCAGCAGCCGCTCATAGTAGGGCAGGCCGTGGCCCATCATGATCGTCGGATCGCTGTCGAAGCCGGTGACGTGGAGCCCCACCTCATCCCACACCGACAGCGAGAACGGTCCCTGCATCCGGTTCATGCCCTGGCCGCGCAGCCAACCGGCAGCGGCGGCGATCAGCGCGTCGGCGACGGCTTGGTCGTCGATGCTCTCGAACATGCCGAACTGACCGAGCGTCTTGCCCTGGTATTCGAGGACGAGGTCGTCGACCTGCGCCGAGATGCGACCGACAACCTTGCCGTCACGCTCGGCGAGGAAAAAAGCGGCGCGGGCGTGCTCGAACCAGGGGTTTTTCTTCGGCCCCGCGATCAGCCCGAGTGCTTCGCCCTTCAGCGGCGGCACCCAGTGCGGATCGCTGCCGTACAGCGCCCACTGCAGGTCGACGAAAGCGCGGTGATCGGCGGGCGTCGTCGCCGCGCGAATTGTCAGGGTCATGCGGACTGGCGTTGCCGCGGATGGCCCTTGGCGACGCCGCCCGACATCTCGGCGACCCACGGATAGGTCTCCGCGACCTCGTCGGTGTAGCCGAGATTGAACACGGTGGGCGACTTCGCCGGGCGCTGTTCGCGCTCGTAGAAGGTACCGAAGGCCTTGTCCCAGGCGAAGTTGGTGATGCCGAAATTGCCGCTCTCGTCGTGGAAGTGGTGCGCCATGTGACGCGCCTTCATCAATGCGAGATAGCGGTTCTTCGGCTTGTACGAGAGGTGCTGGATGCAGTGGCAGAACTCGTAGAAGCACGTCGTCAGCAGCCCGGCACACAGCGCGACCGCAGCCCCGCCGACGCCGCCGATCAGCCAGCCGACCGGGATCGTCATGATGACGATCGGCGGCAGCGTCGTCGACAGCGAGCCAAACAGGATCTCGAGGTGGTTGGGGTCTTGGTGGTGGTCGTAGTGGATACGCTTCCAGGTCTTGGCGGTCAGCGGCGACTTGAACATCCAGCGGCCGTGCAGAACGAAGCGGTGGAGGCCGTACCAGACGAGCGGGTAGACGAGCACCGCAAACACGGTCGCGACGACGCCCTGCAGCAGCGTCGGCGGATAATAAGCCGCGACCGCTGCCGCGACGACGGCGAGCGCGAGATAGGCCTGGATCGCGTAATACTGGAAATAGGCGACGACCAGTTCGCTCAGCGTCATCTTGTTCAGATAATGCGAGCGGTTCCAGATTCCGGGCTTGGGCAGGGTAAGCGCCTTCACCATATTCTCCTGAAGTTCGGGCGGCTGGTTAGGCGGCCAATGCGGCAGATTTAGGACTTTATAGAGTTAGGGCTGCGCGGTGATCTGCGCTACCCCGACGCCTAAACGCCGACCAAGGCTACCGAGTGCCGCGCGGTCGGCCAGCGACAATCCGTAGCGGAGCGTCGCCCAGCCGCTGAACATCGCGATGGGCAGGACGGCGACCCATCCCCAGGGGGCCAGCCCGACGCCGATCGTCACGGCCGCTCCTATGACCGCCATGCCGGCAACGCGCCAATAGGGAGCCGCGAACGGCGCGAGGCGGTCGTAGGCCGCGAGTTGCGCCAGCGCCGCCCAGGCGCTGACGACGATCGAGGCACCGACTGCCGCCGCCATGCCGGTCGCACCCAGCCGGGGAACAAGGCACCACGCCAGCCCGAGCCAGACGATGAGGCCGAGGACGGCGTTGATCGTCGGGCGGGCGCGATGGCCGATGATCTCGACAACCGAGCTGGCGGGGCCGGCGACGGCTTCGGCAGCGCGGGCGCCGACGAGCAGCACGAGGAGGGGGAAGGCCGCTCCGGCACCGGGCGCGAAGCCCCCGAGGAGGATCGGCCCGATGCCGATGATCGCGGCGGCCAGCGGGAGCGCGAGCGCGGTGGCGAGCCGGGTCGCGAAGCCGAACAGCGGCGCAATGCGGGCGCGGTCGTGCGCCGCCTGCGAGGACGCCAGCGGTGACATCACGTAGGCGAAGACGGTTCGGACCAGCTGCGGGATGCTGCTGAGCTTGCGGGCGATGCCGTACAGGCCCGCCGCGACCGCGCCGCTGGTGCCGGGCAGCCAGCGGTTTAGCAGGATCGCGGGCAGGTCGGTCAGCGCGCGGCGCAGCAGGTTCGCCGGAATGATACCCGCTCCGTAGGCGAGCATGTGCCGCGCCTGCGCGACGTGGAGCGGCGCTCGCCAGATCTGGCCGACATCGTAGAAGCGCGCGACGAGCTGGAGCCCGAGCGCACCGACAGCGACCTGCGAGCCGAGGTGGGCCAGCGCTAGTGCCAATGCGCCGCGTCCCCAGCCGACCCCCAGGGCGAAACCCGCCAGCCCGAGGCCGGCCGCCAGCCCGAGCTTGATGACCTGCTCCCAGAACACCTTGAGGCGGATTTCCGGGCCGAAGACGTGCCGGGCACGAACCGCGGCCGTGGTCACTTCGACGAGGCTGTTGAGGGGCAAGGCCCAGGCGAACAGGATCACGGCGACGGCGAGGCTGGGCCGGTCGGCGGGGGCGGCGTTGATGGTCAGGGCGATGCGGCCAGCGAGCACGCTGACGACCGACGCGATGACGATCGACGGCCCGGTCCCCAGGATCAGCGCCCATTTGACCGCGGCGGCGGCTTCGTCCTCGTCTCGGGCCTGGGGGACAACGCGCTGGAGGACGCTGGTCATGGCGCAGTCGACGGTGCCCTGGCAGAGCGTCACGGCGGCGGCGAGGACGGTGTAGACTCCGTAGGCGGGAACCCCGAACAGCCAGGTCAGGGCGGGGGTGGTGAGGACCTCGACGACCGCGCCGAGGCGGGAGACGACACTGACTCCGGCAGCGCGAGCGACGTCGCGAGTGGTGACCTCGCGCCGCTCGGCGCTCACTCCTCGGTGCGGAACAGCACGGTCTCGCCGATCAGGAAGAACAGCATGAACGGTGCCCATGCCGCCAGGATGGGCGGAACCGTGCCGAAATTCCCCATCGCCGCCATGAAGTTGTCGGCGACGAAGAACGCGAAGCCGAGGAACATGCCGATCACGGCGCGGACGAACAGCCGGCCCGAACGCGCCAGCCCGAACGCCGCGACCGCGCCGAGCAGCGGCATCAGCACCGCCGACAACGGCCCCGAGATTTTGTGGTTCGCGGCCGCGACGAGGGAGTCGACGTTCTTGCCCGCATCGCGCTGGCGCTCGATGTCGGTGAGCAGGTCCCAGAACGGCACGTGGCTCGGCTCGATGGTGCCGGCGGTGAACTGCGGCGCGATGACGGTGCTGGGGAAGTTCAGCGTCGGGCTCGGGGTCTCGATGCCCTTGGCGACGTCGAAGCTGCGGACCTGGGTCAATTCCCACCCGCCGGGTACAGGGCGTGCGCTCTCGGCGCGCACGATGCGGGTCAGGCGGTTGCCGTCTCGGTCGTAGATGACGACGTCGCCGAGTCGGGTCGCGTCGCCGTGGCCGCGCACCGTCGTCGCGTGGAACAGGTCGTCGCCGCCGCGCACCCACTGCTCCGTCATTACCCCGCTGGTCTGGGGGACGGACTTGTAGTTGACCGCCTGCCAGGCATCGAGGGTCTCGGTCGCGCGCACCCCGATGCGTTCGTTGAAGGCGAAATTGGCGACCGCGATGCCGAATGCGGCGAGGATCAGCGGGCTGAGGATCTGATGCGCGGAGATGCCCGCCGACTTGAAGATAACGACCTCGCTGTTCTGGTTGAGCGTCGCCAGCGTCACCAGCGTGCCGAGCAGCACCGAGAACGGCAGGAACAGCTGGATCAGCTGCGGCACGCGCAACGCCACGTAATGCCAGAGCTGATGCTCGCCGTTGCCCGCGACCGCGAGGATCGCGCTCGATTCGCCGAGCAGGTCGAGTGTCTCGAGGATGACCACGAGGCCAGCCAGGAACGCGAACGTGCGGATCAGGAACAGGCGCGCGGTATAGCGGGCGATCGTCGCCGACGGAAACATGGCCATAGGGTTCAGCCTGCCGACAGCGCGCTGTCGCGGTACGGCGTCGCCCGCCGTGCCGCCTTGGTGACCAGGCTCGCGAGCTTGGCGAACCATCGGTCGAGGAAGCCGATCGGCTGGCCCCCCGGCTTGTAGGCGAGGACGTAGTACATCCACAGGCTGATTGCGGTGAAGATGGTGAACGGGATCCACTGTGCCAGCACCGGGTCGACGCGGCCGATCGAGCCCATGCGCTCTCCATACTCGCTGATCTTGTGATAGGTGACGATCAGCACGATCGCGACGAATACTCCGAGCGCCGAGCTCGAGCGCTTCGGCGGGACCGCCAGCGCGAGGCCGAGGAACGGCAGCACGAACATCACCACGCACTGCACGAGGCGCCGGTTCAGCGTCGAGGCGCTCTGCAACTTGTCGAGCGCCCCGGCCTTGGGATCGAGGTCGACGCGCGCCAGCTCGGGCACCGTCAGCTCGAGGTTGCGGTCGCCGCGGGCGCGGAAGTTCTCCATCGTCGGCAGGTTGATCGGCAAGTCGTGCTGGTCGAACGACAGCACGCGCGGCAGCTGCTTGTCGCCGTTGCTGTGGACCAGAGTGCCGTGGTGGAGGCGCAGCAGGATGACGTCGGGGTCGTCGGTCGACAGGAAGGTGCCGGTGTTTGCGGTGACTGCGAGCGCCTTGCCGTCCTTGCCCTCGGCCCGCACGAACAGCCCGAACAGGTCGCGGCCGCGATTCTCCGAACGCTCGACCCTGAGCGTCATGCCCTTGCCGAGCTTGGCGAACTCGCCGACCTTGATGCTGGCGCCGAGCGCGCCGGAGCGCAGCTCGAAGCGCAGCCCCTCATAGGCGTAGCGCGAATACGGCTGGAGGTAGCCGACGATGCCGAAATTGATCACCGCGAACACCGCGGCGAAGATCATCGGGACCCGGAGTAGCCGATTGTAGGAGATGCCGACGGCCCGCAGCGCGTCGAGTTCGCTCGAAATCGCGAGGCTGCGGAAGGCGAGAAGGATGCCCAGCATCACTCCGATCGGGATGCCGAGCGACAGATATTCGGGGATCAGATTGCCCAGCATGCGCCAGACGACCGACACCGGGCCGCCCTCGTTCATGACGAAATCGAACAGCTTGAGCATCTTGTCGAGCAGCAGCAACATCGCCGCGATCGTCAGGCACGCGATCAGCGGTACCAGGATCAACCGGGCGAGGTAGCGGTCGAAGCGGGTCAGTAGTCCCAAATTGCTGCCGTCCCTCGGACAAATTTTAGCCGCAGATGCGGACCATTCAGGCTGCTCGTCTGCGTGCCGCCTATACGGCGGCGCTAACCGAAGGTCATGGCAAAAGTGAAGCTCGCGCGCGGCGCTGCACGACTCGGGGCACGACTTGGCGTCGCACTGGTTGCCGCACTTGCCCAGCCGGGGGGGGCGCAGGCGATCGGACCCGATGCCGCAGCGTGCTCCGGGCACGCGGCCGCGCTGCTCGTCAAGATCCATGGATTCAAGGATCGCGAGGGCCTGATCCGCGTCTCGACCTACCAGGCGACCAGCGCCGATTGGCTGGTTTCGGGCCGCTATGTACGCCGCATCGACGTCGCGGTGCCGGCGAGCGGTGACGCCGATGTCTGCGTCGCGCTGCCGGGTGCCGGCCGTTACGGCGTTGCGGTCCTCCATGACCGCAACGGCGACCATCACGCCAATATCTTCAAGGACGGCGGCGGCTTCTCGAACAATCCCAAGCTCGGCTGGTCGAAGCCCGACGTCGGCAAGGTCGCTTTTGCCGCCGGCACCGGGCTGACGACCGTCGATATCCGGCTGAACTACCTGTGAACGCCAGCCTCCCGCTAAGCTTGCTGGCACGCGTCAAGCCGATCGCGGCAAAGCTCTCGGCGGTCAGCGGCCCGACAGTTGCCGGAACCGCGCCGCCGGTCGCTTCGCCAAATCCGATGCCAGTGATTGCGCTGCTGTCGAATCCGCGCTCGACCGGCAACCTCGCGATCCTGCCGCAGGTCCGCAGCTTCGTCGCCGCGCACCCCAACATCTTCCACTATGAGGTCGAGGACGTCAGCGAGGTGCCGGAGGCGCTGCGCACGATCGCCCGGATGAAGCCGATGGTGCTGGCGATCAACGGCGGCGACGGCACCGTCCAGGCGGCGTTGACCGAATTGCACCTCGGCGGCCATTTTGACGGGCGCATTCCACCGGTCGCGGTGCTGCCGAACGGCAAGACCAACCTCATCGCTCTCGATCTCGGTGCCCAGGGCGACGCGCTGGGCGCGCTGCGCCAGCTCGTGCGCATCGCCAGCGACGGCATGGACCCGCACGTCGTCCATCGCCAACTGATCGCGCTGACCACGGGCCAGGACAACACCCGCCCGGTGCTCGGCATGTTCCTTGGCGGTGCGGGCCTTGCCTCGATCATCCTGTTCTGCCGCGAGAAGATCTATCCGCTCGGCCTGCCCAACTGGCTCAGCCACTTCCTTGCCGCGGTTGCGATGGTCTTCGGCGTCGTCCTCGGGATCAAGGCGACATGGCTGCCGGGCCGCAACGACCGCATGCGGCTGACCCGCGGCGACGGCCGGCAGGAGGGCAACTTCATGGTCGTGATGGTGACGACGCTCGAACGCATCGCGCTCAACATCCGTCCGAACGGCATCGGCGGCACTCTCAAGATGATGGCGATCGAGCAGAACCCGATCACCATGATCCGCATCGCGTTCGAGGTCCTGATCGGCCGCCTCGGCAACCGCTCGATCGGCGGCCTTCACCTCGAGGGCGGCGAGACCATCCGAATCGAAGGCGGCCGGCCGAGCGTCGTCATGGACGGGGAAATCTTCCAGGCCGCGAGCGGTGGGTCGATCACCCTGACCACGACCGCGCCGGTGTCGTTCGTCCGCCTTGCCGCCTGAGCTGCGAGGGCTGGTAGCCGCCGAGCTCGCCGTTGCGGTCGCGCCCGAGGTCACTGTTTTCGCCGCGCACGTCGCGGGTCTGCTGCCCTCCACCAACGCCGTCCTGTTCTACGGTTCGTGTCTGCGGTCGGGTTCGCTCGACGGGCTGATGCTCGACTTCTACGTCATCGTCGACAGCTACGACGAAGCGTACGGTGGTGGCTGGCGGGCGCGGGCCAACCGGCTGGTGCCGCCCAATGTCTTTCAGGTCGCCTATGCAGGGCTGCGCGCCAAGTACGCCGTCCTCGACAGCGCCGACTTCGCCCGGCTGTGCAGCGCGCGGACCCGCAACCCGAGCGTCTGGGCGCGGTTCGCGCAGCCGTCGCGGCTGGTGTGGGTGCGGGACGAGGCGGCGCGGGAGGCCGCCATCGCGGCGGTGGCGCAGGCGGCGCCAGCGCTGTTGGCGGCAGCTGCCTCGGCGCTGCCCGCTGACCTGACCGTCGAGGCGCTGTGGACCGGGGCCTTCGCGCTGACCTTTGCCGCCGAGCTGCGTACTGAGCGCAAAGGGCGCGGCGACAGTATCTTCGCCGCCGACCCCGAGCGCTACCGTGCGTTCACCGCACCCGCCCTGGCCGCTGCGCGAGTGCCCGCGTTTATGGACGGCGACCGGATCACTATCGCGCCCGGCGTCAACCGCGCGACTGGAGCTGCCGCATGGAGCCGTCGCCGCCGCGAGGGCAAAATGCTGTCGGTGGCGCGCCTCGCCAAGGCAACCTTCACCTTCGACGGCGGCCTCGATTACCTGGCGTGGAAAATCGAGCGCCACGCCGGGGTGCCGGTGCCGATCGCACCGTGGCAGCGCCGCTGGCCGATCCTCGGCGGGCTGGTGCTGCTACCCCGCCTGCTCCGCTCGGGGGCCGTGCGCTAGGTCGAGCCCGACTTCGGCGGCGGCATCGGCGAACGCTTGCAGGATCGTCGCGATCTGCTCGGGCCGGTGCTCGGCGCAAAGCGAGCAGCGCAGCAGGAATGTCCCCATCGGCGTCGCGGGCGGCCGCGCGAAATTGACGTAGACACCACGCTCGAGCAGCGCCTGCCACATCCGGACGGTGGTCTCCTGGTCGGGCATCATCACTGCGATGATCGCGCTCTGGGCGTCGGGGGTGCCCAGCGTGAAGCCCTGTGCGCGCAGCCCGGAATGCATCGCTCGGGTGTTTTCCCACAGCCGCTCGCGCTTGGCGGGGCTGTGCATCAGCTTGCGGATCGACGCGGCGCTCGACGCCATGACGGTCGGCGGCAGCGCTGCGGTAAACACGTAGGGGCGGCACACCAGCCGCAGCGCCTCGAACTTCGGATGGTTCGACACGCAGAAGCCGCCGACGGTGCCGACCGACTTCGAGAAGGTGCCGATGATGAAGTCGACGTCGGCCTCGACGCCGGCTGCCTCGGTAACGCCGCGGCCATGCTCGCCGAAAAAGCCCATCGCGTGCGCCTCGTCGACGAGGATCATCGCGCCCGCAGCCTTGGCGACACGGACCATGTCGGCGAGCGGCGCGATATCGCCGAGCATCGAATACACGCCCTCGAGGATCACCAGCTTGCCGGCTTCGGGCGGCAGCCGGCGCAGGCGCTTCTCGAGGTCCTCGACGCTGTTGTGCCGGAATCGCACGATGTCGGCGTTGCCGAGCGCGCAGCCGTCGTAGATCGAGGCGTGGCTGTCGGCGTCGAGGATGACGAAGTCGCCACGCGCCGCCAGCGTCGAAACGATCCCGAGATTGGCCTGGTAACCGGTCGAGAACACCATCGCGTGGGTTGTGCCGTAGAACTCGCGCAGCGCCGCCTCGCAGTCCTTGTGGCTGGCGTAGGTGCCGTTCAGCACGCGGCTGCCGGTGGTGCCGGCGCCGAAGTCGTGGAGCGCGCGCTCGCCCGCCGCGATGACGTCGGGGTCGAAGGTCATCCCCATGTAATTGTAGGTGCCGACCAGTATCGTCTCGCGTCCGTTGATGATCGCCTCGGTCGGCGAGATCACCGCCGACATGACGACGCCGACGGGATCGCGCATGCCGGAGTCGAGCAGCGCCTGGCGCTCGGCGACGATGCCGTCGAACTTATCGAGGAGGTTGATCACGCTGTCTTTGCTTCCGGGGCAAGCTTCGCCACCGCGTCGGCGACCTGCCCCACGGTTTCCAGCTCGGGCAGCATGTTAAGCGGCAGCACCATGTCCCACTCGTCCTCGATATTCGCGACCAGGTCCATGACGGTCAGCGAGTCCAGCTCGAGGTCATCCGCGAAGGTCGTATTCTCGGTGACGACGATGCCCTTCTTGTTGAGCGGCTCGATCAGCGCGGCGATCCGGTCGAAGATCGCCTTCCGGTCGAGAGGTTGAGAGCCCGGCATTCACTACTCCTGATTGTCATCCGGCGATGCCAAGACAAAATGGCCAAAGCGGGGCTGGGCTGCTAGCCGTCGGCGAAACAAGAACATCGGAGTCGCGAGTGGTAGACGGCGTTGGTAGCGACGATGAGGGTCCGGACGGTGTCTACGCGATCTACATGCTGCGGACCATGCAACAGCACCACGTCCAGCTCAGCTCGCAGGCCGACCAGAAGGCGAGCATGCTGATCGGTGCAACGGCGGTGATCATGACGCTGATCTTCCGTGATGCGAGCACGCAGGCGGTCGGGTTGCCGCTGCTGTGCATCGCGGGCGCATCGTTCCTGGCGGCAGTGCTGGCCATTGCCGCGGTCGTGCCGCTGACCAAGGGACGGCCGGGCAACACGCCCAACATGATGTTCTTCGGAAGCTTCGTCGGCCTCGACGAGGCGACCTACCAGGCCCGGATGGCCGACGTCATGACCAGCAACGCGACGGTTCGTCGCGCCATGGTCCGCGACGTGTATCAGCTCGGTCAGGTGCTCGGGCGGCGCAAGTATAAGCTCATCGGCCACGCCTACCGGGTCTTCCTGCTTGGGCTGGTCGGCGGCTTCGTGCTGTTCGTCGCCGGGTCGGCGGGCTTATTGCCGCACTGAGGCGTTAGCCGGGTCTTGCCGGGAAGCGCCCCGACGTGCGATGCCGCTGTCAAGGGGCACGGACATGGCGACAGTCGAAGATACAGGCCTCGCGACGCCGGTAGCGGATAGCGCGAAGCCACTCGCGGACGAGCCGAACCCAGCGATCGTGGCGAGCGACCGGGCGAGCGTCGCGAACAGCGCGATCTTCGCACTGCAGACCATCCAGCAGCACCACGTTTCGCTCTCGCAGATGGCCGACCAGAAGGCGAACATCGTGATTGCCGCCGCGTCGGTGATCTTCGCGCTGGTGGTCAGCCAGGGCCATGCCGACCAGCTGTCGCCGTCTCTGCTGATCCTTGCCTTCTCGGCGTTCGCCGGGGCCGGGCTGTGCATCCTTGCGGTAATGCCGTCGATCGGTCGCCCGCAAAAGGCGGTTAATCACAACATGCTGTTCTTCGGGGCGTTCGCGGACCTGCCCGAGGCCGAGTGGCGCGACCACATGGTCAAGATTCTGAGCAGCAACCCGGGCATCCACGACGCGATGCTGCGCGACATCCACCAGATGGGCTCCGTCCTCAAGCACCGCAAATTCAAGTATCTCGGCTATGGCTACCGGGTGTTCGTAGTCGGGCTGGCGCTGACGCTGATCGCCTACTGCCTCGAGCAGGTGCTGCGTTAGCGCAGCCAGCCGGCGGTGCGGTACCATGCCGCGGTCGCGGCGGTGCCCTCCGCCAATCCGACCTTGGGCTCCCAGACACCCGCGAGGTTGTCGCCGTGTGCGGTCCAGTCGGGGTGAGTGAGGTAGCGTGCACGGTCGAAGCTGAGGCGGGGTGAGCGGCCACGCAGCCGCGCTTGAGCAATGTCGAACGACGCGGCGATGCGCAATGCCGCGGGGGTCAGGTTGATCAGGCGGATGCGCCGCCCGACCGCCTTGCCGAGGGTCAGCGCCAGCGTCGCATGGTCGACGGGGGTACCGTCACTGACCTCATCGATCCGGTGCGTGTCCGGCCCGGCGGCAACCGCGAGCAGCGCCCGCGTCAGGTCACCGACCTCGATCATCGAGACCATCCCCCGCGCCGGGACGATGCCGAGGCCCCGCGCCGCGATCTGGAACAGCGCCAGCGTCTCGCGGTCGCCGGGGCCGTAGACGCCGGGCGGGCGGACGATCGACCAATCGCGGTCCGACGCCTCGACCAGCCGTTCGGCGGCGGCCTTGCTCGCGCCGTAGTCGGACAGCAAGGGCTCGCGCGCGGCCAGCGACGAGACGTGGACGAAGCGCGCGACACCGGCGGCAGAAGCGGCTGCAAGGATCGAGGCGGTGCCGTCGACGTTGCCGACCGCGAACCCGGCCGGTGTGCGGGCGCTGATGACCCCCGCGACGTGGATGACGGCGTCGGCTCCGAGGCACAGGTCACCGGGGGTGGCGAGGTCGCCGGCGAACCAGCTGACGCCGGATTGGTCGGGCTGCGGAGAGCGGGCGAGGGCGCGGACGTGATGGCCCTGCTCGACGGCGATGCGGAGCAGGTGGCGCCCGACGAACCCGGTACCGCCAGTAACCGCGAGGATCACTGCCCTCCCCCCTCGAGGGGGGAGGGTAGAGGGGTCACGCGGCGATCTCGAACGGCTGGATCTCGCCCGACAGATACTGGAGCCGCGCCTTGGTGCGCGACAGTTTCCCCGACGACGTGCGGGGCAGCGTGCGCGGCGGGACGAGCTCGACCACGCAGGTCATGCCGGTCAGGTTGCGGACCTTGTTGCGGATCGCGTCGCGGAGGTTGGCACGCTCGACGGGGTCGGAGGTGCGGCACTGGACGAGCACGGCGGGCTCCTCCTCGCCGGCGGGGGAGGTGATCGAGAAGGCGGCGATGTCGCCCGCCTTGAAGCCCGGGAGCTGCTCGATCGCCCACTCGATGTCCTGCGGCCAGTGGTTCTTGCCGTTGACGATGATCATGTCCTTGGCGCGGCCGACGATGTAGATGTACCCATCGACGAGGTAGCCCATGTCGCCGGTGTCGAGCCAGCCGTCCTTCAGGCAGGCGGCGGTGGCGTCGGGGTCGCGGAAATAGCCCGACATGACACCTTCGCCGGCAACGAAGATGCGCCCGATGCGACGGTCGGGGAGAACCTCGCCAGCCTCGTCGCGGACGACGACGGTCAGGCCACGGACAGGGCGCCCACAGTTGACGATGGCGCGGTAGCGGATCGGCTTGAGTGCATCGACCGGACCAGCGCGACCTTCGCCCGATAGCTCGCGCTCGTCCACTAGGTCGGTGACGATGCCCTCGCCGACCGGCATGATGCTGACCGCGAGCGTGGCTTCGGCGAGACCGTAGCTCGGCAGGAACGACGACGGCTTGAACCCGGCCGCATCGAAGACATCGACGAAATGCTGCATCACGTCGGGGCGGATCATGTCGGCACCGTTGCCGGCAACCCGCCAGCGCGACAGGTCGAAGCGCGCGTGGACGTCGATCGCCGACGAGACGCGGCGGGCGCAGATGTCGTAGCCGAAGGTCGGCGAATAGCTGAGGGTGTGGCCCTCGTTGCGGCTGATCAGGGTCAGCCACGACAGCGGCCGGCGCGCGAAATCCTCGGTCGCGAGGTAATCCGACGACATCTGGTTGGCGAGCGGCGACAGGAAGCAGCCGACCAGCCCCATGTCGTGGTACCACGGCAGCCACGACACGATGCGGTCGTCGGCCTGGACCTCGGTGGAGATGGCGTGGCCGGACAGGTTGGCGAGCAGGGCGCGGTGAGTGACCGCGACGCCGTGCGGGAAGCGGGTGCTGCCGCTCGAATACTGGAGATAGGCGATGTCGTCGGCGTCGGCGCGGGGCAGCGCGACGTCGGGCACCGGCAGGCCGGCGAACACCGCCCAGTCGTGCGCGGTGCAGCGCGGCAGTTCGGCGGCGGCCTCCGCAACCAGCGCAAACAGGCCCGGCGGCGATAGCACGAGCAGTGGGTCGCAGCTGGTCAGCTGGACGCGGATCTGGTCGACATAGGCATCGCGGCCACCGAACGAGGTCGGCAGTGGCAGCGGCGTCGGCAATGCGCCGGCATAGATCGCGCCGAAGAACAGCGCGGCAAAGTCCGCGCCGGTCTCGGCGATCAGCGCGACGCGCTCGCCGGGAGCGACCCCGGCGGCGATCAGCCGCTGCGCGTGCGCGAGGGCGTCGCTGCGGAGCTCGGCGAACGGGTAGGCACGGGCGAGCGTCGCACGCGCATCGAAGAAATTGAGGCCGCGAACGCCGCGCGCGGCATAATCGAGCGCCTCGCCGAGCGTGTCGAAATCAGCAAGTCGCCGCGGCAGCGCATCCAGCGTCGGCGTGACAGGGGCACCTTCGACGGCGGCCACGACGCTGGGAACGGCCGCGAATACGGGCCGTCGGGCTAGCGCCACAGCGCTATCGTCCATCGTCTGCGGCAAGCCAGCCTCTCCTCGAACCCCTCGCCGAATGTCTGCACGATAGATCGCGCGCATCCGGTCGTTAATTTCCACTGTCAGAGCGACACGTTCAAATTCGGACTCCACTATGGCAGAAGCATGGCGGTGCGCTCCAGATCCAAAACCCGCGATGAACGCCAGCCTCGCGAGCGCAAGCCTCGTGAGGAGCGCCCGCCGCCACCGCCCATCGATGCGGCGGCGCTGGACGACATGGCGCTGCGCTATGTCGGCAAGTACGCGACGACGGCAGCAAAGTTGCAGCGCTACCTCGGGCGCAAGCTGTGGGAACGCGGCTGGGCGGGGCCCGGCGAGGTCCCGACCGTTGCCGTCGTCGCCCGCTGTGTCGAGCGCGGATACGTCGACGACCGCGTCTTCGGCGAGGCAAAAGCGCGCGGGCTGGCGTCGAAGGGCTTCGGCCGAATGCGGGTCGGGCAGGCGCTGGGAGCAGCGGGACTGGAGCGCGACCTGGCGCGCGAGATCAGCGACACCGTCGACAACGCCTCCGCAGCCGAGGCACTGGCGCGGCGTCGCCGGTTCGGCCCGTACGACCGGCTGCCGTTCGACATCGACCGCCACCGCAAGCAGGTTGGCGCGATGCTCCGCGCCGGGCATGACATGGCGACCGTGCGCAGTGTCCTGAAGCGCGAACCCGAGGAAGACTGACATGCGGCTGATGCTTGCCCTGGCGGCGCTGTTGATCGCCGCGCCGACGCTCGCGGCACCCCCGGCGGCGCTGTTCACCGACCCGCCGCATGACGCAGCTCACCCGGCGCGGATGGAGGTGCTGCATGTCCCCGTCGGCGGGGTCGAGATCGTCGCGGTCGCTTACCTTGCCTCGGGGGCGGGACCGCATCCGACGCTGGTGCTGTGCCACGGCTGGCCCGGCAACGAGAAGAACCTCGACCTCGCCCAGGCCGTGCGGCGTGCCGGGTGGAACGCCGTGACCTTCAACTACCGCGGCTCATGGGGCAGCCCGGGGCAGTTCCACTTCGCCCAGAACCCCGAGGATACGGCGGCGGTGCTAGCCTACCTACGCGTGCCGGGGAACGCCACCAAGCTCGGCATCGACCCGCGCCGGATCGCGCTGGAGGGGCACAGCATGGGCGGCTGGGTGACCGTATTGGTCGCGGCCAAGGACCCGCTGCTGATCGGCGCGGCGCTGGTCTCGATGGCCAACATGGGGAACCTCGGCAAGATGCCGCGCGACCGGCTGCTCGGCTTCACCGGCGGCGAGACCGAGACGCTGGTGACGACGCCCGCCGCGATGGCGGACGAGCTCACCGCCAACGCCGCGGCATTCGACGTCGGGGCGGCAGCACCCGGGCTGGCGCGGTTGCCGCTGCTGGTGGTGACCTCCGACGACGGTCTGCTGGGCGATGCCAACGCGCTGGTCGCCGGTGTCCGCAAGGCCGGAGGGACGCAGGTCACCGAGCGGCACTTCGCGACCGACCACAGCTACTCGGACAGCCGCATCGCGCTCGAGACCGCGGTGCTCCAGTGGCTGGCGACGTTGCGCTAGCGGTCGCGCAGCGCTGCCAGCGCCTCGGGCGTGTCGACATCGGCGAGGATGCCGGGGTCGTCGACTGGTACGAACGTGACGCCTATGCGGGGTATTAGCGAACGAGCGCCGGTGTCGCCGGTGAGCGCGACGAGGGCGGGCCAGTGGTCGCGGCCCCAGCCGACCGGGTTCCCGCGTTGGCCATCATACTCAGGAATAACAACGGCTTGTGGTGACAGAAGCGCTGCGCCGAGGGCGCTGAGGGTGGCAGGCTGGACCAGTGGCATGTCGCCGAGCAGGACCAGCACCGCATCCCATTCGGCGGGCGCTGCGGCGAGGCCGGCGCGCAGCGAGGCGGACATGCCCTCCGCATAGTCCGCTGCTACGACGAAGGTTGCGGTACGTTCGCCGACCGCGGCGCGGACCTCGTCGGCGCGGTCGCCGAGCACGACCAGCGGCGGCCCGAGGCCAGCGGCGGTGACCGCGTCGACGACGTGCGCGACGACGGGCTTGCCATGCAGGTCGGCGGTGAGCTTGCTCGGGCCGCCCATGCGCCGACCAAGCCCAGCGGCAAGGATCAGCGCGCCAACCTTCACGGCAGGCGAGCGCGGGGTTCAGCTCCGGCAAGCAGCCCGCCGACGCCCATGCCCGCGATCCCCGCGCCGTCAACCGGTAGGCCCGCCACCAGCCGTTCCAACACCCAGTCGAAGCCGTTGCGCTTCGGGCTCCGCGCGCACCCCGGCAGGCCGATGACGACGCGGTCGCCGATGCGCCCGAGGCACAGCAGGTTTCCCGGGTCGACGGGCATGCCGAGCCGCTCGACGACACCGCCGGCAGCAACGATCGCGGCGGGGACGACATCGCGGCGGTCGACGGTGGCGGAGGCTCCGGCGACCAGCGTGATGCGGGCTACGGTCGGGGCGGCAAGGCGTTCGGTGAGGGCGGCGACGGCGTGGCCGCAGGTTTCGCTGTGCCCGGTGACCGCGCCGAGCGACGCCAGCCGCGCGCTGGTGACGGCGAGCGTCTTGGCGTGCGCCTTGCCGCTCTGGCCGGGCAGCACGGTCTGGATCAGGTCGACGACCACCGCCTCGAAGACCGCGACGCCGAGCGGACGGACCAAGGCGAGCGCCGCATCGAGCGCCGGTCCCGGTACGGCATAGGGAATGATCTTGACCGTCGCGACGATGTCACCCGCCGCGACCCGCGCGAAGGCGGGCAGGGTGCCCAGTGTGATGCCCTCGTCGACGCCGTTGAGCGCATCGACCGCGGGCGCTTCGACCAGGAACACCCCGGCCGCCGTTGCGGCGAGGTTGACCCGACCGTGCGCGGGGTCGAGCGCGACGATGTTTCCTCCCGCAAGCACTTTGCCGAGCCGGGCCGCGGCGACGGCTTCCTCGACATCGCCCGCGTCGAGGCGCGCGACGGTCAGCGCCGCGAGTCCAGACGCCACCGCGAGGGCGAGGTCGTCGTCGGAAAGTATTCGCCCCTTGGCCCAGCGCGCGCCGCCGACCGTCTGCCCGTGGGCGAGCAGCGCGCCGGCTGCCTGCGCCACGTGAACGCTCGCGAACCTCAAGCCTTGCCCCGCCAAGCCGCGACCATCTGCGCCGCGACCGACAGCGCGATCTCGGCCGGGCCGCTGGCACCGATGTCGAGTCCGGCAGGGCCGTGGATGCGGGCCAGCGCGGCGTCGTCGAAACCCATCGCGCGGAGCCGCTCGAGCCGCCCGGCATGGTTCTTCCGGCTGCCGAGCGCGGCGATGTAGAAGGCGTCCGAGCGCAGCGCCGCCGCCAGCGCGACATCGTCGAGCTTGGGATCGTGGGTCAGCGCGACGACCGCGCTGGCGCGGTTGGGTTGCCACTCCGCCAACGCCTCGTCGGGCCAGCGGTCGTCGATGGCGACGCCCTCGAAACGCGGCCCGGCGGCGAACAGCCCGCGCGGGTCGATGACGGTGGCGTCGTAGCCGACCAGCCGTGCGAGCGGCACGAGGGCCTGCGCGATGTGGACTGCGCCGACGATCGCGAGGCGCAGCGGCGGCGGGTAGAGGCGCACGAAATCGCCCGTGTCGCCGATGCTGGTGACGCCGCTGGCGAGGTCTGTGGCCAGGGTCAGCGTCGTGCCACTAGCGCGGGCCTCGGCGAGCGCGGCAATGAGTGCGGGCGGGAACACGCCCTCCGCCACCGCCTGCACGAGCACCGCGATCTTGCCCCCGCAGGCCAGCCCGACCTCCCACGCGCGGGTGTCCGCGACGCCGTAGTCGAGGCGGGTCCAGCCGGCGCTGTTCGAGGGTCCGGCTGAAGAGCCGTCCGGGGCGATCAGCGCCAGCGCCTCGGAGATGACCTCGCCCTCGACGCAGCCGCCGCTGACCGAGCCCTCGAACAGCCCGTCGTCGCGGACCACGAGGTGTGCGCCCTTGGCGCGGGGTGCGGAGCCCCAGGTCTCGATGACGGTGGCGATGGCGACGCCGTGCCCGGCCGCGAGCCACGCCTGCGCCGCACCAAGCAGCATGCCGAGATCGTCGGTGTCGCTCACAGCAATTGCCACGCGAGGACCATCGCCACGACGATAACGAGGACAGTGCCCCAGACGAGCGGCGGGACCCCGCCGCGTGCCGCCTCGACCGCGGGCAGCGCCTGCGGGTCGGCGGCGGTCTCGGTCAGGTTGGCGGACACGCTGCCGCCCTCGGTCATTCCGGTGTCGGCCAGTCCGGCCTCGGCCGCGCCGCTCGCGAGGCCCGAGTCGCCCGCCCCGCCGGCAAATTCGGCGACCGCGGCGGACTCGGCCGGCCCCTCGACCTCGGCCTTGAAACGCGTGAAGAAGGTCGCGGCATAGCCCTTGGCGGTGCCTTCGATGAGCCGGCTGCCGAGCTGCGCCAGCTTGCCGCCGACGCTCGAAGTCACCGCGTAGGTGAGCAGCGTGTCCGCGCCATCTGCGGTCAGCACGACCTCGGCCTGGCCCTTGGCGAAGCCCGCGACGCCGCCCTTGCCCTCGCCGACCAGGACATAGCGGTGCGGCGGATCGGGCTCGGTCACGGTGACTCCGCCCGCGAATGTAGCGCGCACCGGGCCGACCTTTGCATTCATCTTGCCGTCGAAACGAACCTGCCCGTCGGCGTCGGTCGTGCGCTCGAGCGTCTCGACGCCCTCGATGCAACGGGCCAGGACGGCGGGATCATTGAGCGCCGTCCAGACCGCTTCGCGCGGCGCAGCGATTCGGGTTTCGCCTTTTAATTCCACGGCTTGACTCCAAATCGGGATAGGCAGTCGCGATGCCCGAAGCACGAATAGAACGCCTGACCGGCTGCTTGCAACAACATGGTTTCGTCATACCCCGTTCATGTGCTACGAAAGTTGACTTGGTGGGTCGCGTGGGGGGCCGTGTGACCGAAAATAGCGTACTGGTTGGCGACTTGAGCGAGACCGAAGACGGGGGGACGCCCGAGCCGCAGGCGCGTGGCGTGGTCAAGTGGTTCGACGCCGTGCGCGGCTATGGGTTCATCGTCCCCGACGACGCCGACGGCGACATCCTCATCCATTTTACCGTCGTCCGCGAGATCGGCCGGCGCAGCCTGCCCGAAGGCGCGACGCTGACCTGCACGATCCTGCAGCGCGACCGCGGGCGCCAAGCCAAGGCAATCATCGACCTCGACCTGTCGACCGCCATCGGTCCCGATCCCGAGACGGCGCTGGCGCGTACCGCCGGCCGCGTCGACCCGGTGGCACTGCTGTCGAGTGCCGGCGACCTCGAGCCGGTCACCGTCAAGTGGTTCAACCGCCTCAAGGGTTATGGCTTCGTCGTCCGTGACGGCGGCGACCAGGACATCTTCGTCCACATGGAGACGGTGCGCCGTGCCGGCCTGCTCGAACTCGAGCCCGGGCAATTGCTCGAAGCGCGCATCGCGCCCGGCCAGAAGGGGCCGCTCGCCGTCGTGCTGCAGGAGCGTGGCAGTGGTCGCCGCAGCGCCGACGAGGCAGGAAAGCGCGACCAAGCCAGCGATGTTGGCATTGACGACGGGCCGAGCGGCGGCGACACGGTGGAATGGCTCGCACAACCTCCGGCTTGAAACTCCTCGCGGCAGCGCTGCTGCTGGCCCTGCTCCCGGTCGCACAGGTGGCGGCGCTACCGATCGTCGCGCCACAAGCGGAATTGCCGCGCACCAAGCTCCGCCTCGACACCAGCAGCGGCCGCCACAATTATTCGGTGGAGATCGCCGCGAGCCCCGAACAGCAGGAGCGCGGGCTGATGTTCCGCACCGCGATGGCGGCGAACCAGGGCATGATCTTCCCGTTCGCACCGCCGCGGCCTGCGAGTTTCTGGATGGAGAACACCATCCTGCCGCTCGATATCGTCTTTATCGGTGCCGATTCGCGCGTGCTCAACGTCGCGGCCGATGCCAAGCCCTATTCCCGGGACCTGATACAGTCGTCGGGCGCGGCGGCGGCGGTGCTCGAACTCAATGCCGGCGAGGCCGCGAAGATCGGGCTCAAGCCCGGCGACGCGGTCCGCTACAAGCTGCCCGGCTGAGCGTCCAACTGATGCCAGTCGAGCGCCACCCTTGCGCCCGCCGCCGCGACGCGCTCTAAGCCGCGCGCTATGAAGCTGCTGTCGATGCTCTTTACGTGGTGGAACGGTCCCGGGCTGGGAACGCTCATCGCGACGCGCCGCACGGGCACGGAAGTCGGCCGTGATTCCCAGGGCAACGTCTATTACGGCTCGAAGGCCGGCCACCGCTGGGTGATCTACAACGGCACCCCGGAGGCGAGCCGGGTGCCGCCCGAATGGTATTTGTGGCTCCATAAGACCATCGACACGCTGCCGTCGGAACTGCCGATCAAGCCGCGGGTCTGGGAAAAGCCGTGGGTGCCCAACCTGACCGGTACGGCTGCGGCGCATGCGCCCTCGGGCAGCCTCGCCGTCACCGCCAAGCGGGCGAAGGCGACGGGCGATTACGAAGCCTGGAGCCCCGAATAAATGCGTGCCTTGCTCAAGGATAACGTCGTCGAGGCGCTGGTCGGCCTGCTCGTTCTGATCGTCGCGGTCGGCTTCGTGGTGTTCGCCTACCAGCGCACCGGGCAGGGCCCCGACGGCGGCTACACGATCGCGGCGCGCTTCCCGAACGTCACCGGGGTCAACACCGGCACCGACGTCCGTGTCTCGGGAATGAAGGTCGGCAGCGTCACCGGGCAGCGCCTCGATGCCAAGACCTTCCAGGCCGTGCTCCAGCTGTCGATCGACCCGGCGATCAAGCTGCCGATCGACTCGAGTGCGGCGATCACCAGCGAGGGCATTCTCGGCGGCAGCTACATCTCGCTGATGCCCGGCGGCGACCCCAAGACGCTCAAGGCCGGCGACGAGATCGACGACACGCAGGGCGCGACCGACCTGATGGGTCTGATCGGCGGCTACATCAACCGTTCGGGCAGCGGCGACAGCACCAAGGCACCCGCCGGAGCGGCTGCTCCCGGCGCGGCGCCGCCCCCGGCGCAATGATCATCATGCTGGCGCTCGCGGTCGGTGCCGCGGTGCCGGTCGCGCCGGCTACGGCCGCGGTTCCCCGCAAGGCCATCGCTCCTGCCGCCAAGCCGGTGCCGGTCGTCCCGCTCGCCGGCACCACCCCGATGGCCGAGCGGGTCGTCGCCTTCGCCGCGCTCAACAAGCGCAATGGCCGCACCGAGTCGTTCACGGCGCACCCGGGTCAAACGGTGAGCTTCGATACGCTGACCATCCGGGTCCGGGCCTGCGAGACGACGCCGCCGTGGGAAGCGACCTTGACCGGCGCATTCCTGCAGATCGACGAGACGCAGCGCACCGCGACCCGCCGGCTGTATTCGGGCTGGATGTTCGCGGAGAGCCCGTCGCTCCATCCGCTCGAGCACGCGCTCTACGACGTCTGGGTCAAGAGCTGCACGATGAGCTTTCCGGCCACCGGCCCGGACACCGTCGCGGCGGGAAAAGCAGCGGCCGGCGATGGCAAGCCCGCCAAGCCCTCGAGCGCGAAGAAGTCGCCGGGGACCGAGATCGCCCCCGCCAACTGAACCCGGTAGGCAGCGCGCGGCACCTCGATCGCACCGAGCCCGGCCAGGTGCCCGGTCAGGAACTGCGTATCGAGCAGCCGGAAACCGCCGACGCCGAGCCGCGCTACCAGGTGCGCCAGTGCGACCTTCGAGGCATCGCGGACCCGGCTGAACATGCTCTCGCCGAAGAACGCCGCGCCCAGCTTGACCCCGTACAGCCCACCGACCAGCTCGCCGTCGATCCAGCATTCGACCGAATGCGCGTTGCCGCGCGCGTGCAGCACCGCGTAGGCGTCGAGGATAGTGCCGTTGATCCAGCTGTCCTCGCGCCCCGGCGCGGCGGCGGCACAGGCGCGCATAATGCCGGGGAAGTCGGTGTCGACGGTGACCTCGAAACGGTCCTGCCGTACCGTCTTGGCGAGACTCCGCGACAGATGGAAGCCACCCAGCGGGATGATGCCGCGCAGTCGCGGCTCGACCCAGTAGACGTCCTCGGCTTCGACGCTGTCGGCCATCGGGAACGCGCCGATGCGGTAGGCGTGGAGCAGCAGGTCGGGGTCGAGCCGGCGGCTCACGCGGCGGTGTGCGGGGCGAAATTTCGGTGCATCGTTCTCATCTCGACCTGAATGTTCACCGAATCGGTGTTCACATCAGCTTAGCTTGGCGAGGTGAGCCACACCAAATTGCGGATTGCGTACGTCCCGGACCCCATTGTCATCCCGGGCTTGACCCGGGACCCAGCTGACTCCGGAGTCCGAGCGCTGGGTTGAGCTGGGTCCCGGGTCAAGCCCGAGATGACAATGGGAGTGGGGGTGAGGATCACCTCACGCCCCGGTGCGGAAGGCGTTGGTGATCGGGTAGCGGCGGTCGCGGCCGAAGTTGCGGCGGCCGATCTTGACGCCTGGCGGGGCCTGCCGGCGCTTGTACTCGGCAACATACAGCAGCCGCTCGATGCGGGTCACCAGCGCCGCGTCGAAGCCCTTGGCCACCAGGTCGCCGGCGGACAACTCGTCCTCGACCAGCCCGAGCAGTACCGCGTCGAGCACGTCGTACGGCGGCAGGCTGTCGTCGTCGCGCTGGTTGTCGCGCAGCTCGGCGGTCGGCGGCTTGTCGATCACCCGTTGCGGCATCACCGGCCCCGACGGCCCCATGCCGAGGCACGGCTTGTGCGCATTGCGCCACTCCGACAGCTTGAACACCGTGGTCTTGTAGACGTCCTTCAGGACCGAATAGCCGCCCGCCATGTCGCCGTAGATCGTCGCATAGCCGACCGACATTTCACTCTTGTTGCCGGTGGTCAGCAGCATCGGCCCGAACTTGTTCGACAGCGCCATCAGGCTGAGGCCGCGGATGCGCGACTGGATGTTCTCCTCCGCCAGATCGCGCGGCCGGCCCTCGAACAGCGGCGCAAGCATGTCGTCGAAGGCCGCCATCGCGGGTGCGATCGGCAGGTCGTCGAGCCGGCACCCAAGCAGGCGCGCGCACTCGGCCGCATCGTCCAGGCTGTCCTGCGCGGTGAAGCGAGACGGCATCATCACGCAGCGCACGCGGTCGGCCCCGAGCGCATCGACCGCGACCGCCGCCGACAGCGCCGAGTCGATGCCGCCCGACAGCCCGAGCACGACACCGGGGAAGCGGTTGCGGTTCACATAATCGCGCAGGCCGACGAGCATCGCGTGATAGATGTCCGCGGGGTCGTCGTCGCCGGGGGTCAGGGTGCCGGGGGCGCAGGACCAGCCGTGGTGGCTGCGGCTCCATTGGGTGGCGACGACGGTCTCGTCCCAGTCGGGCAGCCGCCACATCGGCTTGCGGTCGGCGTTGAGGACGAAGCTCGCGCCGTCGAAGACCAGTTCGTCCTGCCCGCCGACGCGGTTCAGGTAGATCATCGGCATACCCGCCTCGCCGACCCGCGAGGCCGCGAGGCTGAGCCGCCGGTCGTCCTTGCCGAGTTCGAAGGGCGAGCCATTGGGGACAATCAGCATCTCCGCGCCGGTCTCGGCGAGGCACTCGGTGACGTCGGGAAACCAGATGTCCTCGCACACCGCGACGCCCAGCCGCACGTGGCGGAACACCAGCGGGCCGGGCAGGGGGCCGGGCTCGAAGATGCGCTTCTCGTCGAAGGTGCCGTAGTTGGGCAGCTCGTGCTTGCGGGTGATGCCGACAATGCGCCCGTGATCGAGCAGGGCGGCGGCGTTGTACAATTTGCCGTCCTCCGCGATCGGCAGCCCGACCAGCAGCCCGGGGCCGCCGTCGCCGGTGGCTGCGGCGAGCCGGTCGAGCTGTTCGCGGCAGGCGGTGACCAGCGCCGGTTTGAGCACGAGGTCCTCGGGCGGATAGCCGACGATCGACAGTTCGGGCGTGACCAGCAGGTCGGCATCCGGGAGCGTCGCGCGGGCGGCGAGGATCGCATCGGAGTTCACGACGAGGTCGCCCACGCTGGCGTTCAACTGGGCGAGGCCGATGGTCAGGCGGTCGGTCATGCGAGCGGGTTTAGGCGGGCGCGAGGGCCGCGTCACCACTTTCTCCCCTCCCTCTCCCTGGTCGCCAAGCGGCGACCGTCCCTCCCCCTCAAGGGGGGAGGGTAGAATGCATGCCCTCCCCCTAGCCTCCCGCACCGACCCGCCCCACATCCCGACCAACCAAAGGAGGCCTCGATGCTCAGCTACCGCCCATCCGCCGCGCGCGGCCACGCCAACCACGGCTGGCTCGACAGCTTCCACACGTTCAGCTTCGCCGACTACCACGACCCCGCGCGCATGAACTTCCGCGCGCTCAGGGTGATCAACGAGGACCGCATCGCCGGCGGCGGTGGCTTCCCGACCCACGCCCACCAGGACATGGAGATCGTCACGTACCTCGTCGACGGCGCACTCGAGCACAAGGATTCGACCGGCACCGGCGCGGTCATCCTGCCCGGCGATGCGCAGCGCATGAGCGCCGGCACCGGCATCCGGCATTCGGAGGCGAATGCCAGCAAGACGGCGCCGGCGCACCTGCTGCAGATCTGGCTGATGCCGTCCAGGACCGGGATCGCGCCGGGCTACGAGCAGGTGACCTTGCCCAAGGTCGTGCAGGGCGACAGCCGCCTCGACCTCGTCGCCAGTCCCGAGGGCGGGCCTGAGGCGGTCAAGATCACCAGCGACGCCGCGATCCACCGCGCCACGCTGGCGGCCGAAGGCAAGCTGGACGTGCCGCTCGCGGCCGGGCGCTATGCCTGGGTGCAGGCGGTCAAGGGCAACGCGGTCGTCAACGGCCAGTCGATGGCGCCGGGCGATGGGCTCGCGCTCAGCGACGTCTCCGGCCTGACCATGGCCAGCGACGAGGGCGCCGAGCTGCTGGTGTTCGACCTCGGGTGACGGACAGGCGCGGCGACGTATTCCCTCGACGGCTGTCGCCGCGCCGCTATGACCCGGGACTGATGCTTCTCCGACTGACGATCCTCGCCAGCCTGACCGCCATGCTCGGCTGGGCGGGGACCGCCGTGCCAGCGCTGGCGGGCACCGACGACCCGCGCCACCTGATGCCGACCGAGCGGCCCCGCGTCACCAACGGCCCGGCGTGTGGAGACTCTGCCCCGGCAGGCCCGCTGACGCTGCCCGATCTCGTCGACCTCGCGTTGTGCCGCAACCCCGCCACCGCGGTCGCCTGGGCCAGCGTGCGCAGCGCCGCGGCCGGGGTCGGCATCGCCCGCGCCGCCGAACTGCCGACGCTGAGCGCCAACATCGGCCCGACGCTGAGCCGCACCGACTATTTCCGCAACCAGAGCGTCCTGATCGCGCCGGGCCAGGAGTTCTTCGCGTCGGGCAGCTCGACCGATCTTGGGTCGACCGCCAACCTCGCGCTCGACTGGCTGATCTTCGACTTCGGCGGGCGGCGCGCGCGCATCGACGCGGCGCGCGCCAACCAGGCGGCCGCGCTCGCCAGCTTCGCCGATACCGCCCAAACCGTCGCGCTGAACACCGTCACCGCCTACAATTCGGTCAACGCCAACCGCGCCTCGGTGACCGCCGCCGAGGCGAGCGTGGCGTTCGCCAAGCAGTCGTTCGATGTTGCCCGGGGTCGTGAAGTCGCGGGCGTTGCTACCCCATCCGACCGGCTCCAGGCGCAAAGCTCGCTGTCGCAGGCCGAGCTCACCCTGGTGCAGGCGCAAGGCAACCTTCGTACCAGCGACGGGCAATTGTCGACCACCGTCGGGCTGCCGCCATCGACCGGGCTCGACCTCGCACCGCCGCCGCCGCTCGGGTCGAGTGACCTGCTCAAGACCGACGTCGATACGCTGATCCGCGACGCCGAGAAATTGCGCCCCGACATCCTGACCCAGCGCGCGCAGGTCGACGTCGCCGCCGCCAACGTCCGCGCCGCGCGCTCGGACCTGCGCCCGACGGTCGGGGCCAGCGCTCAGAACGGCGTCAGCTATGCGGCGTCGGACACCGACCGGAACACCGCGAGCGTCGGCCTGACGCTGTCGATCCCGTTGTTCAACGGCTACGCGCGCACCTACCAGGTGACGCAGGCCAAGGCCGAGCTCGACCGCGCGAGCGCCGTCGCCGAGCAGACCCGCCAGAACGCCGGGCTCGACGTGTTCAGTAACTACACCGCGCTCGACACCGCGATCCGCAGCCTGGCGACGGCGCGCGACCTGATCGCCAGCGCCACCGCCGCCGCCGACATCGCGCAGGGCCGCTACAAGGCCGGGGTCGGGACGTTCACCGACCTGCTCAACGCGCAAAGCCAGCTCGCCAGTGCGCGGCAGCAGCTGGTGCAGGCCGACTTCAACGTCCGCACCGCGCAGGCGCAACTGGCCCGCTCGATCGGCGGCATCGGCGAGAATGTCGACAGCATGAGGACGGGTCGATGAGACTGCCGCGGATCAAGAAGCGCTGGATCTTCCTCGCGGTCGTCGTGCTCGCCGTCGCGGCGTGGCTGATCTACCGCCAGACCCACAAGCCGATACCGGGGTCGCAGTACAAGACCGCCGCGGTCACGCAGGGCGACCTGAGCGACGTCATCACCGCCAACGGCATCCTCAACCCGGTCCGCGTCATCAGCGTCGGCACCCAGGTCTCGGGCACGGTCGCGGAGCTTCACGCCGACTTCAACAGTCGCGTCGTCGAGGGCCAGCTGCTGCTCAAGCTCGACCCGTCGGTCTACGCCGCCCGGCTCGCGGCGAGCGAGGCGGCGCTGGCCAACGTCCGCGCTACCGCGGCGCTCAACGCAGCCAACGCGCGCCGTTCGAATGAGCTGTTCAAGCAGAACTACATCAGCCGGCAGGATTATGAGACCGCGCAGGCGAGCGCCTCGAGCAGCGCCGCGCAGGTCCTCGCCGCCGAGGCGCAGATCAAGCAGGACCGCACCAACCTGGGGTACACGATCATCCGGTCACCGGTGACCGGTGTCGTCATCGCGCGCTCGGTCGACCTCGGGCAGACCGTCGCGGCTAGTTTCTCGACGCCGGAGCTGTTCCGGATCGCCCGCGACCTGACCAAGATGCAGATCGAGGCCGCGGTCGCCGAGGCCGACGTGTCCAAGGTCCGGATCGGGCAGGCGGTCACCTTCACCGTCGACGCCTACGGCCAGCGCAACTTCACCGGCACCGTCGCGCAGATCCGTCTCAACCCGACGACCCAGCAGAACGTCGTGACCTACACCGTTATCGTCAGCGTCGCGAACCCCGACGGCGCGCTGCTGCCGGGCATGACCGCCAACGCCTCGTTCCTGGTCTCGAAGCACGCCAACGCGCTGCTGCTGCCCAACGCCGCGCTCAGCTGGAAGCCCGCCGACTATGTGCCGGCGAAGCGCGCGCGGGGCGCGGTAACCGACCCGGCGATGCTGACGGTGTTCCGCCTGACCAAGGCCGAGCCCGAGGCCGTCCGCATCAAGATCGGCGCGTCGGACCAGGACAACAGCGAGATCGTCTCGGGGCCCCTCAAGGCCGGCGACCTGATGATCACCGGCGACACGTCGAAGGACAAGAAGGGCGGCTTCGGGCCTCCTGGCACCGGCGGCAACAAGAAATGACGCCAAGCCCGGCGCAACCGGTCCTGTCGCTCGACCGGGTGGTCAAGGACTATGCCAGCGAGGCGGGCACGTTCCGGGCGCTGCACGGCGTCAGCATGGACGTCCACAAGGGCGAGCTGATGGCGATCATGGGGCCGTCGGGGTCGGGCAAGTCGACGCTGATGAACATCATCGGCTGCCTCGATTCGGCGACCGGCGGCACCTACCGCTTCGAGGGGCAGGACACCGCGACGCTCGGCGAGAGCGCGCTGGCGCGCCTGCGGAACAAGGGCATCGGCTTCATCTTCCAGCAGTTCAACCTGCTGCCGCGCCTGACGGCGCTCGGCAACGTGGCGCTGCCATTGGTCTATTCGGGCGCCTCGAAGCGCGACCGCGACGAGCGCGCGCAGGCGCTGCTGGCCTCGGTCGGCCTCGGCGACAAGCCCCGCTCGCGCCCCTCGCAGCTCAGCGGCGGCCAGCAGCAGCGCGTCGCCGTGGCGCGGGCGCTGGCCAACCACCCCGACCTGCTGCTGGCGGACGAGCCGACCGGCGCGCTCGACACCAAGACCGGGGTCGAGGTGCTCGGGCTGTTCAAGACCCTCAACCGCGAGCAGGGCGTGACCGTGGTCATCGTCACCCACGATCCCGAGGTCGCGCGCGCCACCGACCGCGTCGTCCGCATCCAGGACGGGCTGGTGTTCTACGACGGCCCGCCGACCGAGGCCGCACTGTACGGGCACGGGCCGGAGGTGGTGGACACCCCTACCCCCTCCCCTTCAGGGGAGGGGCGCGGAGAGACGGCGCTCCTTGGCGCCGGCCCCGGGGGTGGGCCCTTCGTCGCAAGCTCCAACGTCGATGCACTCGCGGAAGCCCCCACCCCGGGGCCGGCTGCGCCGTCTCTCCGACCCTCCCCTGAAGGGAAGGGTGGCCGCTCATGATCCCCGCGATGCTCGCCGAGGCGTGGTCCGCGCTCGTCGCCAACCGCCTGCGCTCGGCGCTCACCATGCTCGGCATGATCATCGGCGTCGCGGCGGTGATCCTGATGCTGGCGATCGGCGGCGGCGTGCAGAAGCAGGTCGCGGACTCGATCGCCGGGCTGGGCTCGAACATGCTGATCGTCACCGCGGGGTCGGGCAAGTCGGGCGGCTTCATGGGCGGCGCGGGGACGGGCGCGACGCTGCGTCTCGACGATGCGGACGCGATCAGCCGCCTCGACAACGTCGTCGCCGCGGCGCCTTCGACGCAGATCCCGGCGCAGGTCGTCGCTGGCCCGGCGAACTGGGCGACCACGGTCACCGGCGCGCCGCCGTCGTGGTTCATCGTCCAGGACTGGCGGCCGGTGCAGGGGCGCGCGTTCTCGGACATGGAGGAGCGCGCCGCCGCCCGCGTCGCGCTGATCGGCCAGTCGGTCGCCGACAACCTGTTCGGCGCGAACGACCCTATGGGGCAGAGCGTCCGCATCAAGGGCACCAGTTTCTCGGTCATCGGCATCATGGCCAAGCGCGGGCAAGGGTTCGGCGGAATGGACCGCGACGACATCATCGTGGTGCCGCTGACCACCGCGCTGCGCCAGCTCCAAGGCAACGCCTTCCGCCGCTCGATCCGGACCATCGCAGTCGGGGTCGACGCGTCCGAGAACCTCGATGCGGTGCAGGACAACATTGCCACGCTGCTGCGCCGGACGCACCGCCTCGACCCCGGCACCGTCGACGATTTCACCGTCACCAACCTGACCGCGGTCACCGACACGCTGTCGACGACGACCGCGGCGATCTCCGCGCTGCTCGCCGCGATCGGCTCGATCAGCCTGATCGTGGGTGGCATCGGCATCATGAACATCATGCTGGTCTCGGTCACCGAGCGCACCCGCGAGATCGGCATCCGGATGGCGATCGGCGCGAGCCGGGCGGCGGTCCGCCTGCAGTTCCTGCTCGAGGCGCTGATGCTGTCGCTGCTCGGCTGCTCGGTCGGGGTCGGGCTGGGGACGCTCGGCGCCAATGTCGCGAGCGGGCTGATCGGCTTCGACACGTCGGTGACTTTGTTCGCGGTGCTGGTCGCGTTCGGGGTGTCGGCGACGATCGGGGTATTCTTCGGCTGGTACCCGGCGACGCGCGCGGCAAAGCTCAGTCCGATCGAGGCGCTGCGAAGCTAGCCCTTCTACCCTCCCCCCCCGAGGGGGGAGGGTAGCAAGTCAGCCTCGCATCGCCCCGTACGCGGCCAACGCCCGCGCCCGCGCCACGGCGTGATCGACCAGCGGCGGCGGATAGCCCTTCGCCCCGCCGCGCTCCCACGGCGCATGGATCGCCTCGTCCGACAGCCCGCGCAACTCCGGCACCCACTCGCGGATGTACGCCGCTGCCTCGAACTTGGCGCTCTGCCCGACCGGCGCGAAGATGCGGTTGAACGGCGAGCTGTCGACGCCCGACCCCATGATCCACTGCCACCCGAGCGAGTTGTTGCCGAGGTCGGCGTCGACCAGCGTGTCCCAGAACCACTCGGCACCGCGCCGCCAGTCGACCAGCAAGTGCTTCACCAGGAACGACGCGGCGATCATCCGCACCCGGTTGTGCATCCAGCCGGTCGCCCACAACTGCCGCATCCCGGCATCGACGACCGGGTAGCCGGTGCGGCCGTGCTGCCACGCTTTCAGCTCGTCGGGGGCGTCGCGGAAGGCGAAGCCCTCGAACTGCGCGCGGCCGTGGGCGACGTGATAGTCGGGCCGGCTGTCGATCAGCCCGGTGGCGAAGTCGCGCCAGCCGATCTCGCGGCGATACGAGTCCGAGTCTGGGACCGCGTGCCAGACCGCGGCGGGCGAGACCTCGCCGAAGTGCAGGTGCGGGGACAGGCGCGAACTGCCAGCCTCGGCGGGGTAGTTGCGGGCGCGCTCGTAGTCGCGGGCCTTGGCGGCAAAGGCGGCGAGCGCGGCCTGCGCCCCCGCCTCACCCGGGGTCCAGACGTCGAAGCCGCCGGACCAGTCGGGCCTGGTCGGCAGCAGGTCCCAATCCGCGAGCGCATCGCCCGCCGGAGCCTCGGCCAACGCCAGCGCTTCAGGAGCGGGCAGCGGCTCCGGCGGCGGCATGCGTTGCTTGAGGGCGTTCCAGAACGGCGTGAAGATCTTGTAGGGCGAGCCGCCGCCGCTCCGCACCGTGCCCGGCGGGCTGAGGAAGTTGCCGTCGTGGAGGACGAGTTCCGCGGCGCTTGCGACCTCCTCCTGCTGGATCCGCGCCCACGGTTCGTAGTGCCACAGCGCGTGGACCGCGCCTGCCCCGGTGGCGCGCGCAAGCTCCGACAGCACCGTTCCCGCCCGCCCGCGCAGCAGGAGCAGCCGCGCGCCCTTCGCCTTAAGGTCGGCATCGAGGGCCGCAAGGCTGTGGTGTAGCCACCAGCGTTGCGCCCCACCGATCCGCCACGCGCCCGGCGTCTCGTCGTCAAGCACATAGACCGGGATCACCGGCCCGCGCCGTGCCGCCGCCGCGACCGCCGCCTGGTCGGCAAGGCGGAGGTCCTGTCGGAACCAGATGATCTGCGGCTCTGGGGTCGGGGCTGGCATTCGGCGGCCTTGCGGTGAGGGTGGCAACACGGTCTAACCCCCGTGCAACGCCGCCGCCCGGGGGAAAGATGCCGCGTCTCGCCTATGTCGATGGTCGCATGGTGCCGCTGGCGGACGCGCGCGTCTCGATCGAGGACCGCGGCTACCAGTTCGCCGATGCGGTCTACGAGGTCGGCGCGGTGCTGAACGGCCGCCTGCTCGACTGGCCACAGCATCTCGCGCGCCTGACCCGCAACCTGTCGGCGCTCAACATCCCCGCCCCGATGAGCGCCGCCGCGTTCGACCTGCAGGCGCGCCGGCTGATCGTACACAACCGCGCGACCGAGGCGCTGCTGTACATCCAGGTGTCGCGCGGGGCCGGGCGCCGCGACCATGCCATCGCCGCCGGCCTGCGCCCGACCCTGGTGATGACCGTCCGCGCCTTCGACTTCGCGGGACGCGTCGCGCTGCAGGCCAGGGGCGTCGCGGTATTGAGCGTGCCCGACCAGCGCTGGGGCCGATGCGACATCAAGACGGTCGGGCTGCTCCCCAACGTCCTCGCCAAGGCGGCGGCGAAGGCGGCGGGGGCGTTCGAGGCGTGGCTCGTCGACGAGGCTGAGGTCGTCGCCGAGGGCGGCTCGACCAACGCCTGGATCGTGGCTGGCGGCACCCTCGTCACGCACCCGCTGAGTGCGCGCATCCTGCCCGGCGTGATGCGCGCGACGACGATCCGGCTCGCGCGGGACCTGCAGCTGCGGGTCGAGGAGCGGCCGTTCACGCTCGCCGAGGCGCACGCCGCCGACGAGGCGTTCCTGACCTCGACGAGCGCGCCCGTCGTCGGCGTCGTCGCGCTCGATGGGAAGCCGATCGCAAGCGGCAAGCCCGGCCCGATCACCCGCCGCTTGTCCGCTGCGCTGTGGACCGAGATCGCGCACCAGACAGGCTATCGCCCGCCCGGCCTTCCGGCGTAGCATCCCGTCCATGAGAACCGCGATCATCGGCGCCGGCTGCTCGGGCTTCACCACCGCCAAGCGGCTGCAGGACGAGGGGCTGGAGTTCGACTGGTACGAGGCGTCGGACCGGATCGGCGGCAACTGGGCCTACGCCAACCCCAATGGCATGAGCTCGGCCTACCAGTCGCTGCACATCGACACGTCCAAGACCCGCCTGCAGTTCGAGGACTATTCGGTCCCCGCCGACTGGCCCGACTTCCCGCACCACAGCCTGATCGCAAAGTATTTCAACGACTACGTCGACCACTTCGGCCTGCGCCCGCTGATCCGCTTCGAGACGCCAGTGACCAGTGTCGCGCGCCGGGACGACGGCCGCTGGGACGTGACGTCGAAGCTCGGCACCGAGGCGTATGACGCGGTCGTCGTCGCCAACGGTCACCACTGGTCACCCAACCGCCCCGAATGGCCGGGCCGGTTCGACGGCACCGTCATCCACGCCCACGACTACCGCACCCCGACCGACCCGGTCGACATGACCGGCAAGCGCGTCGTCGTCGTCGGCCTCGGCAACAGCGCCGTCGACATCGCCGCCGAGCTTGCCCAGCGCACGGTCACCGAGCGGCTGTTCGTGTCGGCGCGGCGCGGCGTCTGGGTGCTGCCCAAGATGCTCGGCGGCCGCCCGATCGACAAGACGCCGCTGCCCGCGTGGATCCCGCCGAAGCTGGCGCGCAAGCTCGCGGCTGGCGCTGTCCGCCGCGCCGTCGGCAACATGACCGACTACGGGCTGCCAGAGCCCGACCACGCGCCGCTCCACGCCCACCCGACCGTATCGGCCGAGTTCCTGCCCCGCTGCGCCGCCGGCGACATCGTCGTGCGGCCCGGGATCGCCGCGCTCGAAGGCCCGAACGTGCGCTTCAGCGACGGCAGCGTCGAGGCGGTCGACGTCATCGTCACCGCCACCGGCTACCGGGTCGAGTTCCCCTTCCTCAGCCCCGAGGATGCCCCCGTCACCGGCAACCATCTGCCGCTGTTCAAGCGCATGGTGCAGCCCGAGCCGGCGCGCCACGGCCTGTGGTTCATGGGGCTGGCGCAGTCGCTGCCGACGCTGGTCAACCTCGCGGAGCAGCAGTCGAAGCTGTTCGTCGCGTGGGCGAGCGGCCAGTACGCGCTGCCCGACGAGGCGACCATGCGCCGCGTCATCGCCAGCGACGAGACGCTCCACCGCGGCCATTATTACGCCAGCCCGCGCCACACCATGCAGCTCGATTTCGGTATCTACGTGCGCGACATCCAGCGTGAGATCGCCAGCGGCGCGACGCGAGTGCAGCGGGTCGCGGCCTGAGGCGGGGTTTGCAATCACGTGTCATCCTGGGCCTGACCCGGGACCCAGCTAACGCAGCGCTCAGACTCCGGGGTTAGCTGGGTCCCGGGTCAAGCCCGGGATGACAATGGGGCCCGGGATGACAAAGGCGGCCGTGCGCCCTTCGCGTGCCCTCAGCCGTGCCCCCGCACCTTCCACCAGAATCTCCCGATCAGCAGCGCCGCCGACACCAGCGACGCGATCACCACACCCAGCACGATACCGTCGACGCCGAGGCCCGCCGTGATCGCAAGCAGGATGCACGCCGGGATCATGACCACGAGATAGCTGAAGAAATGCGTCGCGGTCGGCGCCCAGATGTCGTTCTGTGCGCGCAGCGACTGCGAGCCGACGACCTGCAACCCGTCCGCCACGTAGAACAGGCACGACAGCAGCAGCGCCGACGCGGCCGCGACCCGGATTGCGGGGTCGTGGGTATAGGCAGCGGCGATGGCGTGGTTGCCGAAGCCGACGATGGCGCAGACGATCAGCAGCAGCCCGAACACCGCGCGGAAACCCAGCACCCCGGCGCGGCGAACGCCGACCCGGTCGCCGGCCCCGTAGGCGCGCCCGACGAGCACGCCGGTCGCGGTCGCGAGGCCGAGCGGCAGCATGAAGATCAGCGCGGCGACGTTGACGGTGACCGCCCACGCCGCGACCGCGGTCGCGCCGAGCCAGCCCGCGACGATGGTCATCGCCTGGAACGCGCCCGCCTCGACGAAATAGCTCAACGACGCGGCATAGCCGATGCGGCGCAGCGCGGCCTCGGCACCCCGGTCGCGGCCGTGGCGCTTCAGGACGCCCAGCGACTTGGCCTCGTGCCAGCCGAGGATCGCGACCGCGACCATGATCAGGAACGCGATCCGGCTGATCAAGGTCGCATAGCTCGCCGCCACCGCGCCCTCGACCGCGAACGGCGAGCGGCCCGGCACCAGCCACAGGTTGAGCGCGAGATTGACGACGTTCGACGCCCACATCACCACCGCACCCGGCACCGGACGGCCGTGCGCCTCGAGCCAGAAGATGCCGGCGTCGCCGACCAGGATCGGCAGCAGCGACAGTGCCAGCATGACCAGCACCGGGGTCGCACCGTCGGCGAGGCTGGCTTCGACCCCGACATGGTGGAGGAACCACGGGCCACCCACGATCAGCAGCGCCGCCGCGACAATCCCGATCAGCGCCGAATAGATGAGGCCCCGCCGCAGCACCGCGCCGGTGTCCTCGCGCCGACCCTCGCCGATCGCCTGGCTGGTCAGCACCTGCACGCCCGACAGCAGCCCGATCGAGGTCGTCAGCACGATCCCCGTCGGCGCCCACGCCAGCGCCAGATACCCCAGCTCGACGCCCGAATGCCGCCCGACGACGATGGTATCGACCAGCCCCATCGTCATGATGCCGAGCCGCGACAGCACCACCGGGCCCGCGAGACGCAGCAGCGTGCTCAGCCGGATCGGCAGGTGAAGGGTGGCGGCGGCGGCAGTCACGGGTCGATGTCCTCAAGGCAGCCGGCGTCTCTAGGGGAGGGGGACGCGCCCGGCAACCTGCTCCCCTGCGGACGAGGGACAAGCCGCGATCCACCTTGACAAAACTAACCGAATAGACTAACGAAGAAGGTTGTTATAACCGGTTATTTGAAATGGTAGGCGGCTCAATATGGTTAATAAGCGTCCACATCCTACCATTTGCCCCGCCGCCACCCCTGCGATACGTCACCGCCCACAAGAAATCCTTGCCCAACGACGCCTTGCCGCCGCCGCCTCCTCGACCGTAGATCGCCCGGCCAACTACAGGACGCACCCATGACCAATCCGCTGTTCGAACCGTTCGACCTGAAGGGCCTCCACCTGCCCAACCGCATCGTCATGGCGCCGATGACGCGGAGCTTCTCGCCGAACGGCATCCCGGGCGACAACGTCGCGGCCTACTACCGCCGCCGTGCCGAGGGCGAAGTCGGGCTCATCGTGACCGAAGGCACCGTCGTCGAGCGTCCGGGCTCGGCCAACGATCCCAACTACCCGCACTTCTACGGCGACGCGCTGCCCGGCTGGGGCAAGGTCGTCGAGGAGGTCCACGCCGCGAACGGCCTCGTCGCGCCGCAGCTGTGGCACGTCGGCAGCGCGATCAACCACGCCGGGTCGGACGGCGAGCCGGAGAGCCCGTCGGGCCTGTTCAAGCCCGGCAAGCCGCACGGCAAGGCGATGACCGACAGCGACATCGGCGACACCATCGCCGCCTTTGCCCAGGCCGCCGGCGACGCCAAGCGCCTCGGCTTCGACTCGGTCGAGCTGCACGGCGCGCACGGCTACCTGATCGACCAGTTCTTCTGGGACGGCACCAATGCCCGCGAGGATGACTGGAACGGTGCCGAGCTGCCGCTGCGCGCGCGCTTTGCCGCCGAGATCCTGAAGGCGGTCCGGGTCGCGGTCGGCCCCGACTATCCGGTGATCCTGCGCATCTCGCAGTGGAAGCAGCAGAACTACGATGCCAAGCTCGCCCCCGACCCGAAGGCGCTCGAGGCCTGGCTGCGACCGCTCGCCGATGCCGGTGCCGATGTCTTCCACTGCTCGCAGCGGCGCTTCTGGGAGCCCGAGTTTCCCGACCTCGACGGGGAGGCCGGCCTCAACTTCGCGGGCTGGGTCAAGAAGGTCACCGGCACCCCGACGATCACCGTCGGCTCGGTCGGCCTCGACGGCGAGTTCATCGCGGGCTTCGGCGGCGAGGGCTCCAAGCCAGCCTCGCTCGAGCGCTTGCTGGAGCGTCTCGACAAGGGCGAGTTCGACCTCGTCGCAGTCGGCCGCGCACTGATCGTCGATCCCGACTGGGTCCAGAAGGTCCGCGACGGCCGCGGGGCCGAGCTCCAGGGCTTTGATCGTAGCGCGCTCGCGACCCTGGTTTAAACGCTAGGGGCCGACCGGTTGCCGGGGGCAGGCGGGAGCGCCACAGTGCGCTCATGCCCGCCCCCAAGCCCAAGGACGCCGCGACCCTGCTGATCGTCCGCCGTGACGGACCGGTGCCGCGTGTCCTGATGGGCCAGCGCAGCCGCGGGCACAGCTTCATGCCCGACAAATGGGTGTTCCCCGGCGGGCGCATCCATCCGAGCGACTTCCGTGTGCCGGTGGCGTCGGAGCTTCGCCCCGAGGTCGCAGCGGCGCTGGAGCGCGGCTGCCCCGGCGTGCGTGGCCGGGCGCTGGCGCTGGCGGCGATCCGCGAGACCTTCGAAGAGACCGGGCTGCTCCTCGCCAGGGCCGGGACAACACCGCGCAGCAGCCGGGGTGAGTGGCGCCACTTCCTCGCCACCGGTGCGCTTCCCGACCTCGGCGCCCTCGACTACGTCGCTCGTGCGATCACCCCGCCGGGCCGGACGCGGCGCTTCGATGCCCGCTTCTTCGTCGCCGAGGCAACGGCGCTGGTCGCCCTCGAACCCGGCAGCGGCTCCGGCGAACTCGGCGAGCTGGCGTGGTTCGACTGGGACGAGGCGGCCAAGCTCGACCTGCCGCAGATCACCCGCATGATCCTGGCCGAGGTCGCGGCCCGCTTCGAGACGCCCGGCCGGCCGATCCCCTTCCACCGCTTCATCCGCGGTGCCCACACCTTGCTGGACGCGTAGCGACCCCTGTCGTCCCGAGCTTGACCCGGGACCCAGCTAACCCCGGAGCCCGAGCGCTGGGTTAGCTGGGTCCCGGGTCAAGCCCGGGATGACAACGGGGTTGGCATCGGCCTTCGGATCGAACTGAGCAACGATTCCGCGCCCTGTCCTACGCATCGCCCATCTGGTACAAACGGGATTGCGCTGAACGAACGGCCACTTGATCTTTCTCATCGCTGCAGATCGGACGCTCTCGTGCGCTGCACCTCGTGCCTAGCGCTGGTCCTCGGGCGGTGGCGGCGACTCCGGCGAGTCCTCGCGATCGCGACCCCTGTCACGGTCGCCGCCGGTGACGTTGTCGATGACGCCGCCGACGAGGTCACCCGCCGCGTCGAGGGCATCGACCGCAACCCCGGCCTTGCCGAGCGCGTCGCCGAGATCGTCCTGGAACGTCCGCGGCGGCGGCGCGCGGAGCAGGCCCTCGCGGGTCAGCGCGGCGGTCATGAAGTGCTTCCACAGCCGCGCCGGGATGGTACCGCCGACAACGCTGCCGCCCATCGGCGAGTTGTCGTCGTTGCCGACCCAGACGCCGACCACAAGATCGCCCGCGAAGCCGACGAACAGCGCATCGCGGTGGTTCTGGGTGGTGCCGGTCTTGCCATAGGTGGCGATCGGAAGGGTCGCGTCCTTGCCGGTGCCGCGTGCCACCGCCGACTTGAGGAGTTGCATCATCGGCTCGCGCTCGGGCCATGGGCGCAGCGACTTGACGACACCGCGCAACTTGTCGGCGACACCCTCGCGGGTCGGGTTGCTCAGCCCGATCGGCTTGACCGGATACTCGCCTGCCGCCACCGCTGCGTACGCTGAGGTCAGCTCGATCAAAGGGATGCCCGAGGTGCCGAGCGCCAGCCCCTCGTAGTTCGACAGCGGCACGGTGACGCCGAGCCGACGCGCCTGCGCCCGCACCGCCTCGACCCCGACCTGCTGGACCAATTTGACCGCGGCGATGTTGCTCGACGCCGCGAACGCGGTGACCAGCGGGATCGGGCCGCGGTACTTGCCCTCGTCGTTCTTGGGCTGCCAGTCGCCGATGGTGATCGGCGAGTCGTCGATGATGGTGTTCGGCGTATCCCCGGCATGCAGCGCGGCGAGATAAACGAACAGCTTGAACGAGCTGCCCGGCTGCCGCATCGCCTGCGTCGCACGGTTGAAGCTGGTCGCCTTGTAGTCGGCGCCGCCGACCATCGCGACAACGCGCCCGTCGGGCCGCATCGCGACCAGCGCCGCCTGGGTGACGTTGAGGCCCCGGTACTGGCCCAGCACCTCGCGGACGGCGCGCTCGGCGTCCTTCTGCAGCGCCGGGTCGAGCGTCGTGTTGACCGCGGTGTCGCCGTATTGCGCGACGTCGATCGCGGCCTTGGCTTGCGGCAGCACCCAGTCGGCGAAGTAGGAACCGGTCGGCAGCGCCTCGCGGCCCGGGACGAAGCGCGCCGGCTGGACGTGGCGGACCTGATCGGCGGTCAACGCGCCGTCCTCGACCATCGCCTGCAGGACGACGCGCTCGCGCGCCTGCGCCGCCGCCAGATGGCGCGACGGAGCGAGCGACGATGGTGCCTTGACCAGCCCAGCGAGCATCGCCGCCTGTCCGACGGTCAGCTGCGAGGGCGAGCGATCGAAATAGGTCCGGGCAGCGGCGCGGATGCCGTAGGCGCCCTCGCCGAAATAGACGCTCGACAGGTAGCGCGACAGGATCTCGTCCTTGGTCAGGCGCGACTCGAGGTAGAAGGCGATGATCACCTCCTGCAGCTTGCGCTTGATGCTGCGCTCGGAGCTCAGGAAGCTGGTCTTCGCGAGCTGCTGGGTCAGGGTCGAGCCGCCCTGGCTGACGCCGCCCTTCTCGGCGTTGCGGAACAGCGCGCGCAGGATGCCCTGCGGGTCGATGCCCCAGTGCGAATAGAAGCGCCGGTCCTCGATCGCGATGAGTGCTGCCGGCACGTACTTCGGCAGCTCGGCGATGGTGACCGGCTGCTCCTTGTAGTTGCCGCGTCGTGCGATCGGATTGCCGGCTGCATCCAGGATGACGAGGCTCGGTTCCTTCAGCGGCTCCAGCGCCCGGCCCAGCGGCGCGGTGAAGATCAGCCACAACAAGGTCGCGCCGAAAAGCAGCACGATGACGCCGACGATCGCCAGCCAGTGCCGCCGCACGAAGCCGCGACGCCGCGGTTCCTCGTCGTCGTCCGGGAAGTCGACCAGCGCCGCATCGGTCAGCATGGTCTCAGGCTCGTCCTCGATCTTCCACCGCGTGCCGCAGTTGTCGCACCGCAACCGCCGTCCGGGAACGGCCGCTTCGTCCCCGACGCGGTAGCGCGAGGCGCAACCGGGACAGGTGACGATCATGCGGCGCGCGCGGCCCGGATCATGCCCGCTCGCGGGTCGCGGTGAAGCGCAGCGCGGTCTCGCGCTGGGCGACATAGTTGAGCTCCCACTGGTCGCGGGCCATGAACACCGGCGCGCCGTCGCGGTCCTCGGCCATCGCGCCGCGGTGGTTGTCGATGAACGCCTGGAGGGCCTTGGGCTCGTCCGCACCGACCCAGCGCGCGGTGTCGAACGGCGACGGCTCGATGCCCGCGTCGACCTTGTACTCGGCCTCCAGCCGCGAGATCAGCACCTCGAGCTGGAGCTGCCCGACGACGCCGACGATCCACTGCGAGCCGATCAGCGGCCGGAACAGCTGGGTGACGCCCTCCTCGGCCATGTCGGTGAGCGCGGTCCGCAACTGCTTCGACTTGGTCGGGTCGCCGAGCTTGACCCGGCGCAGGATCTCGGGCGCGAAGTTGGGGATGCCGGTGAAGGTCACGTCCTCACCCTCGACCAGGCTGTCGCCGACCCGCAGCACGCCGTGGTTGGGGATGCCGATGATGTCGCCGGGGAAGGCTTCGTCGGCGATCTCGCGGTCCTGCGCGAAGAAGAAGATCGGCGAGTTGATCGCGATCAGCTTGCCGGTCGAGACCTGCTTCAGCTTCATGCCGCGCCGGAACTTGCCCGAGCACACCCGCATGAAGGCGATGCGGTCGCGGTGCTGCGGGTTCATGTTGGCCTGCACCTTGAACACGAAGCCGGTGACGTCGGGCCGGTCGGGGGTCACCGCGGCGGGCAGCGCGGGCTGCGAGCGCGGCGTCGGCGCATAGTCCGCCAGCGCGTCGATCAGCGCCTCGACGCCGAAGTCCTTGAGCGCCGAGCCGAACACCACCGGCGTGAGCGCGCCCTTGCGGTACAGGTCGATGTCGAGGGTCGCGTAGCCGCCAAGCGCCAGCTCCGCCTGCTCGCGGATGATCGCCGCGCCCTCGTCGCCGACAAGGCCGGGCAGGCGCGCGTCGTCGAGGCCGGTCAGCTGCTCGGTGCGGCCCGCCGCCTTGGTGTCGGTGCCGTCGGGGAGCAGCAACTTGTTGCCGCGCAGGTCCCACAGGCCGCGGAACTGCCCGCCCTGGCCGACCGGCCAGTTCAGCGGCGCGACGTCGAGCGCCAGCATCTCGGCGACCTCGTCGAGCAGCTCGAACGGGTCGCGGCCCTCGCGGTCGACCTTGTTGATGAAGGTGATGATCGGCACGTCGCGGAGCCGGCAGACCTCGAACAATTTGCGGGTTTGCGCCTCGATACCGCGCGCCGCGTCGATGACCATGACCGCGGAGTCGACGGCGGTCAGCGTGCGGTAGGTGTCCTCCGAGAAGTCCTCGTGGCCTGGCGTGTCGAGCAGGTTGTAGGTGACGCCGCCGCGCTCGAAGGTCATCACCGAGCTGGTGACGCTGATGCCGCGCTGCTGCTCGATCTTCATCCAGTCGGAGCGCGCGCGCCGGTTCTGCCCGCGCGCCTTGACGACGCCCGCCAGATGGATGGCGCCGCCGAACAGCAGGAGCTTCTCGGTCAGCGTCGTCTTGCCGGCGTCGGGATGCGAGATGATCGCGAAGGTGCGGCGCGCGTTGGGCGCGGGATTTGCCATGGGGGCTATGTGGCGACGTTTCGGTAGTGGGGCAAGGCTTCCCTCCCCCGCTTGGGGGGAGGGACAGGTTGCTTCGTCGCAACCAGGGAGAGGGCAGGGTGGGGGAATCCCGAGTGAGCGGCCCCCGCCCCTCTCCCCGGCGCGCAAGGGCACGCCTGTCCCTCCCCCCGAGGGGGGAGGGTAGCAAGTCAGACCGGGCGCAGTTCTTTCGCCATGACTTCCCAGCTCTGGCCCTTGCGGAGCAGCGCGTTGAAGTCCGCGGTCTTGTCGGCGACGACGCGCTCGCGTTGCGCCTCGATGGCGACCTCGAAGCTCGTGACCGGATCGCAGTACAGCACGCCGAGCGCCATCGGGAACGGCCCGAACGGCATGTCGATCAGGAACTGCGCCTGGACGCGGCTGGTCTCGTCGTGGATCAGCACCTGCGCGGTGTCGCCGACCGCGATGTCGACGACCTCGAGCTCCATCGTCGCCGAGTTGAGGCGCAGGCCCTTGCTGCCGCCGGCGAACAGCAAAGGCTGCCCGTGGACGCACCACAACTGGTTGTCCGCGGCGTTCTTCTTCTCGGTGAAGGCGGCGAACACGTCGGCGTTGTAGACGATGCAGTTCTGGAAGATCTCGACGAAGCTGGTGCCCTTGTGCGCGTGGGCGCGCTTCAGGACCTCGGGCATGTTCTTCTGCGCGGTGTCGATGGTGCGGGCGACGAAGCGCGCGCCGGCGCCCATCGCGAAAGCGCAGGGGTGGAGCGGCCGCTCGACCGACCCGAACGGCGTCGTCGGCGAGCGTGTGCCGGTCCGCGAGGTCGGCGAATACTGACCCTTGGTCAGGCCGTAGATCTCGTTGTTGAACAGCAGCACCTGCACGTCGAGGTTGCGCCGCAGCAGGTGGAGCAGGTGGTTGCCGCCGATCGACAGCCCGTCGCCGTCGCCGGTGACGATCCACACGTCGAGCTCGGGATTGGCCAGCTTGATCCCCGTCGCCACCGCCGGCGCGCGGCCGTGGATGGTGTGGAAACCGTAGGTCTCCATGTAATACGGGAAGCGCGACGAGCAGCCGATGCCGCTGACGAACACGGTGTTCTCACGTGCCGTGCCGATGTCGGGCATGGTCCGCTGCACCGCCTTCAGGATCGCATAGTCGCCGCAACCCGGGCACCATCGCACCTCCTGATCGGTCGCCCAGTCGTCGGGCTTGGTCGTCGGCAGCGGGATGGGGGTCATGTCGTTCATGCCAGCAGTCCCTCGATGGCAGCTTCGATCTCGGTAATCTTGAAGGGGTGGCCGCTGACCTTGTTGAGCGGCTTGCAGTCGACCAGATACTGGTCGCGGAGCACGGTCTTGAGCTGGCCGGTATTCATCTCGGGCACCAGCACCTTGTCGTAGCCGCGGAGCAGGTCGCCGAGGTTCGACGGCAGCGGCCAGATGTTGCGGATGTGGATGTGGCTCACGTCCAGCCCGCGCATCCGCGAGCGCTGCACCGCCTTCCGGATCGCGCCGTAAGTCGACCCCCAGCCGACGACTGCGAGCTTGCCACGGCTATTGCCGATCTCTGGCGCCTGCTCTGGGATGTAGCGCGCGATGCCGTCGATCTTGGCCTTGCGGATGTCGGTCATCGCCTGGTGGTTGGCCGGCTCGTAGTTGATGTGGCCGGTGTCGACGGCTTTCTCGATGCCGCCGATGCGGTGCATCATGCCGGGCGTGCCGGGGCGAATCCACGGGCGGCGAAGCGTCTCCGGGTCGCGCTTGTAAGGCAGCACCCGGCCATCGGCGTCAGGACCCTCGGCGAAATCGACCGGGAACGCCTCGAAGTCGGCGCGATCGGGGACGCGCCACGGTTCGGCGGCGTTGGCGATGTAGCCGTCGGTCAGGATCATCACCGGGGTCATGAACTGGGTCGCGATCCGGCACGCCTCGACCGCGACCTCGAAGCAGTCACTCGGGGACCGGGTCGCCAGCACGACCAGCGGTGCGTCGCCGTTGCGGCCATAGACTGCCTGGTACAGATCCGACTGCTCGGTCTTGGTCGGCAGGCCCGTGGACGGCCCGCCGCGCTGCGAGTTGACGATGATCAGCGGCAGCTCGGTGATGATCGCGAGGCCCATCGCCTCGCCTTTGAGCGCGATGCCGGGGCCGGACGAGGAGGTGACGCCCAGCTGCCCGGCATAGCTCGCGCCAATGGCGGAGCAGATCGCGGCGATCTCGTCCTCGGCCTGGAAGGTGGTGACCCCAAACTCCTTGAGCCGGGCCAGATTGTGCAGGATCGGCGAGGCGGGCGTGATCGGGTAGGAGCCGAAGAACATCTCCAGCCCCGCCAGCTTGGCGCCCGCGACGAGGCCGAGCGCCAGCGACTCGCCGCCGGTGACGGTGCGGTAATAGCCCGGCTCGGCCACCGCGGCGTCGACATGATACTGCTTGAGCGGCCCGCCGATCTCGGCCGTCTCACCATAAGCGTGACCGGCGTTGAGCGCGGCGGCGTTGGCCTCGGCGAGCACCGGGTTCTTCGAGAACTTGACGGTCAGCCACTCGATCAGCGGGGCGCGGTCACGGTCGAACATCCACAGCGCGAGGCCGAGCGTCCACATGTTCTTGCAGCGCAGCGCCTCCTTGTTGCCGAGGCCGAAGGGCTTCACCGCCATCAGGGTCTGGGCGCTGATGTCGAAGGCCAGGATCTGCCACTTGGCCAGGCTGCCGTCCTCGAGCGGATTGACCGCATAGCCGGCCTTGGCGAGGTTGCGCGCGCCGAACTCGCCGGTGTCGATGATCGCGAGGCCGCCGGCCTTCAGCGCCCCGACGTTGGTCTTCAGCGCGGCCGGGTTCATCGCGACCAGCACGTCCGGCTCGTCGCCGGCGGTCTCGATGTCGATCGAGCCGAAGTTGATCTGGAAGGCCGAGACTCCGAAGGTCGTGCCCTGCGGCGCGCGGATTTCGGCGGGAAAGTCGGGGAAGGTCGCGAAGTCGTTGCCGCTCAGCGCCGACGACAGGGTGAACTGGCCACCGGTGAGCTGCATGCCGTCCCCGGAATCGCCGGCGAAGCGGACGACGACCGCTTCGGCTTCGGCAGGCTTGTCATTCTGGTTGTCGAAAACGTCACTAAGGGCCGTTGCCATTCACACATCCCAAGGGAGATTAGTCCGCGCCCTCTACGCCTGTCGAAATAGGTGGGCCAAGAAGTTTTGTTAGGGCGACGAATAGCGGGAAGCGACAGTCGCCATCGCAAGAACGCCGCGAACATGGCGTTCGGCGATCGCCAGACGGTCACGACCGTAGCCGCCGCCGAGTGTCGCCGCGACCGGGATACCACGCTGCCGGCAGGTGCGGACGACGTATCCGTCACGCTGCTGCAGGCCTTCGTCGGTCAGCGCCAGCCGCCCGAGCCGGTCGTCGACATGCGGATCGATACCTGCCTGGAACAGCACGAGATCGGGGGCGTGGGCGTCCAGCAGGGCTGGCAACTCGGTGCCGAGTATGGCGAGGTAGTCGTCGTCGCCGATCCCGTCGGGCAGCTCGACGTCACGGTCGGACTGCATCTTGCGGACCGGGAAGTTCTTGGCGGCGTGCATCGAGAAGGTCGCGGCGCGCGGCTCGTCGGCAAAAATCGCGGCGGTGCCGTCGCCCTGGTGGACGTCGAGGTCGACGAACAGGATGCGCTCGACGGCGCCCTCGGCCAGCAGGCGCGCGCCGGCTATGCCGAGGTCGTTGAACACGCAGTAGCCCGCGCCGCCGTCCGGCAGCGCGTGGTGGCTGCCCCCGGCGCTGTTCGCCGCAAAGCCCCGGGCGAGCGCGAGGTGGGCCGCCAGCCAAGTGCCACCGCTGACCAGCCGCGAGCGTCGCGCGATCCGCTCGGTGACCGGGAAGCCGATGCGCCGCTGCCGCTCGGGCGCGAGCGACCCGTCGAAGACCGCGGCAACGTAACTTGGATCGTGGACCGCCTCGATCCAGTCGATCGGCACCGGCTCCGGCTCGTGAAGGTCATAGGCCGCCCCGCTCGCCGCCATCGCCACCATGAACAGCCCGTATTTGTCCATCGGGAAGCTGTGCCCCTCGGGCAGCGGCGCGACATAGTCGGGGTGGTGGACGAGGGCAAAGCTCACACCGCCGACATAGGCGGCGCGGGCCGCCGCCGCCACGCGACCGGTTGCGCCGCCACCCTCTATCTATTGACAAAGTCTTTACCGGCCGGTGCTATGCCCCAATAAAATAAGGCAGGGCCGCGCCGAAACTTCGTAAACTTGGGAGCCCCCATGTCCGACGTTGCCGCGTCTCCAGTTCCTACCGCTGCCAGCCCTGACCCGGCGGCTCCGCGCTCCAGCGGCGGCGTCAGCCTCAAGCAACTGCTGCTCGTGCCCGCGATCATCGTGCCGCTGATTTCCGCGGTGCCGGTATGGTTCGACAAGGGCATGGCGTTTTATAAGGACATCAAGTCGGGCTCGGCGGCCGAGGCCGAGGAGCAGATCAAGGTCGCCAGCCGCAACATCACCTGCCTCAACGCGCCCTACCGCTATTACCAGAGCGCCACCAGCAAGCTGTCGATCGACGGCACCATCTGCAAGACCGGGGATGTCCTGGTCCGTGTTTTCGACGAGCAGAACGAGGGCGCGATCTACTGGGTCCCGGCCGAGCTCCTGCGCGACCGTATCGACTATTCGCGGAGCCGCATCCGCGCCGTGACGCCCGCGGTCACTCCCGCCAGCGCGACCATGTGGTCGTCGCAGGGCAGGGTGTCGCCCTATCTTCGTCCGGCTGTCGCAACCGACGGGTGGCCAGCGCGTGCCAATCCGTACTGGCAGCTGACGCAGATGCAGAACGGGGGATCGGTGACCGTGCTATGCAGCCAGAAGATCGACGACCGCCATATCCGGCAGAGAATCCGCCGCCCGGACGGTTGCTTCGATCAGGTCCTCGACCTTGCCAACGGGGCGGTGGTCAGCCTGACCCCGGCGCCGTGCACATCCTGAAGCGCGCCGGACTCGCCCTGTTGACGATGCTGTTGGGTCCGCCTGTGCCGGGTTTCGCCGAGCCCGCTCCCGAGGGGGCGCCCGCCGCTGCACCGGTGCCGCCGCCGTCCGACTTCGTCAAGATGAACGGCGAACCCAACCTGCCCCAGGGTGCCGATCCGAACGCGCCGCCGCCGCCCAAGAAGCCCAAGCCGCCGAAGAAGCCGCCGCCGCCCAGCGAGCCGAAACCGCTCGCGCCCCAATAAGCGTTCACCGGAGCCGCGACGTCGGTCCGGCCCTTGGCGAGCGCCGCGCGCCGTGCCTATGGTCGCCTCGAACCTCTGGGGAGAGTCGCAACATGGTTTTCGTCCGTCCCGACGTGCGCTCCGTTCTCGACATGGTCGCGGCACAGCCCGGCCCGCAAATGCACGAAGGCACGCCCGAGGCTGCACGCCAGATGATGCGCATGATGGGCCAGATCGCGGAGCTGCCGCGCGGCGACCTTGCTCATGTCGTCGACTTCAAGATCCCGTCGCCGCACGGTCACTCGATACCGGCGCGCGTCTACAGTGCGTCGGCGAATCCCGGTCCCGGACCGGTGGTGGTCTTCTACCACGGCGGCGGCTGGGTCATCGGCGACCTCGAGACCCACGATCCACTGTGTGCCGAGGTGGCGCGCGTCCTGGGCGTCACGGTCGTCAGCGTCGACTATCGCCTTGCTCCTGAGCACCCCTTCCCCGCCGCGACCGAGGACTGCCTCGCCGCGACGCGCTGGCTCGCCGAGACGCCGATGGCGATCGGGCATGTGATTACCGGGCTGATCCCGGCGGGCGACAGTGCCGGCGGCAACCTCGCGGCGGTGATCAGCCAGCAGCTGAGCGGCAAGCTCGCGGTGCCGATCCTCGCGCAGTGGCTGATCTACCCCGGCGTCGACATGGCGGCCCAGGGCGGTTCGATGGACGAGTTCGCCGAAGGTTTCCTGCTGACCCGCGAGGGTATGGGCTGGTTCACCGAACACTACATGGGGGGCAGCGCTGATTTCGGGCACGCCTACGCCTCGCCGTTCGCCTACGACGTCGCCGGGCAGCCTGCTGCGATGGTCTTCACCTGCGGCCTCGACCCGCTCCGCGACCAGGGTCGTGCTTATGCCGCCAAGCTGGTCGGGCAGGGCGTCCGTACCATTTTCCGCGAGGCTGCGGGCCAGATCCACGGCTGCATGAACCTCAGGGCGGCGATCCCGAGCGCGCAGGCCGACCTCCACGGCTGCCTCGCCGACCTCAAGCTGCTGATCGACGAAGCGGTGGCCGCCCTGCCAGTCGTCGTTCAGGCCCAGGCCGCCGAATGAAGCGCCTCGTCGCGCTGTTGTTAGTGGCGTTCGGGGCCTCGGCCGTTGCTGCCGACCCGGGTGCCGACGCAGTCGCCCCGATGGCGCAAGTGACCCGCCAGATGTGGAAGAAGCCCGGCCTCGGCAAGTTGACGACAGTGCAGCAGGTGTGGACGCGAACCGTAGGGTTCGATTTGCCGCGCCCGTTCGTCCCATCCTGGCGGGGCCAGACGACGTCCAGCTTCCTGTTCGAATATGTGCCCGACGGGGAAATGCCGGAACGCTGGACCCGCATGATCACGGTATCCGGCGAGAAAGGTGGCTGGGCTGCACGGATACCCGACAAGGCCCTGGCCAGTGCCGTCTTCGATCGTGGCACGTGTCCCGGACGCGTCTACCGCGACCTCGGCCCCACGATGCAGCCGCCGCTTGCCTATCGTACCGTCGTCATCGGCTGCGGCGCTGAAGGCGGACCCGGCAGCGAGCGCGCCGTGATCGCGGTTTTCCGCGACGACCAGAACATGTGGACCGTCCAGTACGCCGAGCGCGGCGCCGCCACCGCCGGCTTCGAACGACAGGCCGCCGCCAAGCTGAAACGGCTCGCGCCGCTGCTGACCTGCCGCAAGGGCGAAACCGCAGCTGCCTGCAAGGAGACCGGACGTTGACCGATCGCACGCACACGTCCGGGCTGCCCTACCGTGCCGGCGTCGGCATCATGCTGCTGAACGCGGAGGGGCTGGTTTTCGTCGGCCAGCGCCTCGATTCGACGCTGGAGGCGTGGCAGATGCCCCAGGGCGGCATCGACAAGGGCGAGGAGCCGCTCGAGGCGGCGCTGCGCGAGTTGACCGAGGAGACCGGGGTGTCGCCTGATCTCGTCGAGGTCGTCGGCGAGAGCACGGAATGGCTCTACTACGACCTGCCCGACGAGCTGATCGGCACAATCTGGAAGGGCCGCTACTGCGGCCAGCGTCAGAAGTGGTTCGCGATGCGCTTTCTCGGCACCAACGCCGACGTCGATATCGGCACCAAGCATGCCGAGTTCAGCGCCTGGCAATGGGCGGCTCGCGACGAACTCGACTCGCTGATCGTGCCGTTCAAGCGCGACCTCTACACTCAGGTCCTGGCGGCGCTGCCTCCGGTCACCTGACGCGCTGCGGTCGCCCGACTGCCCTGGTCGAGGTCGATGACCGCGTCGACCGTCGCGAGCAGCGCGGCAATGCCGTCATGGAGCGCGATCAGCGTGTCGCGGCTGGCGGCGGGTTTACTGAAACTCGGCGTCCTGAACGGCGACCCGCCCCAGCTCGGCAGCGCCAGCAGCAGGTGGTTGCCGTTCGCCAGCCCCAGCGGCTTGCCGAAACCCGGACGGCGCGCGAGTTGCTTGAAGCGCTCCATGAACGCCGGGGTCAGCAGCGCGCGCGCGCCGATCTGGTCGGTGCCATAGACTTGCCATGCGGCCTCGAACTCGGGGTCCTCGACGCGGACGCGCTGGCGGTCGCCGCGCATCATCCAGTCGCGCACCGTGCCGGCCATACCCTCGTCGGCGATGATCGCGGTGTCGCCGCTGAGCCCGCGCGGCAGGTCGATCTGCGCGATCAGGCCGTTGAACACCGTCCGGCGGTCGTCGCCGCTGCCCTTGTGGAGGGACAGCTCCATGATGCTGACCTGCAGGCCACGGTAGGTGCCGAACAGCTCGTCCACGCAGCTGTGGTCGTCGAAGTCCGCGAAGACGTGCTCGGCGCGGAGCTGAGCGAGGTCGGGGGTGACGGCCTCACGGTACGAGATCGGCCCGAAGCCGGCGGCGAGACGGGGCAGGACGCGATCCTTGTACAGGCGAACGTAGCGCCCGCTCAGCGCCGCGGTGGCCCAGAAATAACCCCCGTGTTGCCTCACGAGAAGATGTTCCCGAGCGGTGATGCCGTTGCCTCACCAGAGTGTTCCCCTACGCCGATCACCAGGCGAGGTCGATTCCCGGTTGATGGGACGCTGTGGAGCGGAGCCGTAGGCGAAGCGGAGCAGCGTCCCATCAACCTTCGACTAGCACCGACACCGGCATCGCCGTATCCGTAGGAGATTCCGCCGCCAGCCCGGAATGAGTGAACACCAGTGCGTGAGCGTATTCGGACCGCCAGACCTTAAGGCGGCGCTGGACGGTACGGATCAGGCCATCGGGATAGTTGTCGGGCCGCTCGACCTGAAGTTTTTCCAGCAGCTCCCTGCCGGTGCGCCACGGCTCGTCCTCGAACCAGCGCTTCAACTGCTCGCTCACCTCGATCAGCGGATCGGGACGGCGACGACCGCGCTTGATGACCGGTTTATTGGATGCAGTCGGTCGCGCTTCACCGCCCTGCCATATCGTTTGCAAGCTGGAGAGGAACGCGTCCAATGGTGGGGCCGCGGGCTGCTCGCTCACCGGTACTGGGCTGACCATGTCGGCAAGGGCGACCAGCCGCTGTTGGGCCGCCCTGATATCGCGCAGCAAGCGGACGGGATCGAGGTCGGCAAAGATCGCACGCACGCGTGTCCGGGTCTTATCAGATACCCGCGGATCGTCGAGCAACCGCTGATAGGGCGTCGCTGGTGCATGATAGCGCTTGCGAACCCGCGCACCGTCGCGGTGCTTCTCGGCCAGCTTGAACGAGGGCTGGAAGAAGTTCACGAACAGGCGCGACGCCGCGTACAGCTCAGCCAGCGCAACGGTCGCCTCCAGCCCCTCGAAGCGACGATAGCCAGCCAGGCGGCGCACGACTGATCCGTTCTTTTGCTCCACCCATGCCTGGTCGTTCTTGCGATAGGGTCGGCAGCGCGTGAACGCGATGTCGGAGGCAGCGCAGTAATCGCGCACCGTCTCGTTGATGAAGACGCTATCGTTGTCAGTGTCGAACCCCAGCAGCGGGAACGGCATCAGCCTGCGCACCTCGCTAAGCACCGCGACGAGCACCGTCTGCTCGCGAACCAGTAGCGGCGCGCACTCAGTCCAGCCGGTCGCGATGTCAGTCAACGTGAACGTCCACGCAAAGCTTCCCTTCGCGACCGGACCGCTGTGCGATACGAGATCGGCTTCGACATACCCCGGTGCCGGATTGTCCCAGTCGTCAAACGTCCTGATCGGTACGCTTTGCCGGAGCGCCGTTCCCGCGACACCACGTCGCCGCGGTTTGCGATTACCGGCCTTTGCGGCGCGAAGCACGCGATCGATCGTTGCCGCGCTCATCTTCGTCAGCTGCGACCTCACCGCCGGCGCCAAGTCCAGATGGCCATGGCGCTCCATCGCCTCCAGCAGGATCGGAATGAGCGGTCGCAATCGCTTGCCGCACAGCCGATCCGCCGCCTCCCAGAGCACGATAAGCGCGGTCCGGGCCGCCTCGTCGTAGATCCGACGCTCGATGCGGACGTTCGCCGTCGTGACCGCGGGGCCCGCCCGCATCAGCCGCATCGCATGCTTGCGGTGAAATCCCGTCACCGCAACGAACTCGTCCAGCACCCGGCCCTTGCTTGCTCGATCAGCCGATCGGTACCGTTCGCTGATCGCAGCGACCAGCTCCGTACGCGTTGCCATGCTCACCGTCCTCATAGCTCGCTCCCGAACAATCTCGAGAGCATTTTAAATGAGGCAACGACCCCCGCCGCGGGAGCAAATCAGGCGAGGCAATGCGCCCCCCATGCCGCCCATGCCGAGATACATCAGAAGTTCGAAGACCCCGTCGGGGTCACCACCGAACTGGTGCATCAGCCAGAATACCACGCCGCCGGCGATGCCGAGCGGCACCCGCCACCGCGCGCGGGCGATCGCCTGTGCGTACAGGTCGACGCGGGTCGCCTCGAGCTCGCCGAGCACGTCCCCCAGTCCCGCCGCGAGCCGATCGCCAAGCGCGGTGTCGATCACCGGCGGGACATCCGGCACCGCGAGTCTCATGCCGAGCCACGCACCGCCCACCGCGACCAGCAGCCCGCCGAACAGGCCAGCGAAGATGCCGGTCATCAGCCCGCCGATGCCGGGCGTCTTGTGGACCGAGGCCATCACCGACGCCACGAATACCGCCACGCCCGCAGCGAGCGCCGAGACCAGCACGACCCGTGCCAGCGCCGGACGGGCAGCGGCGGCAGGCTCGGTCACGGCGCCTACCCCTACAGGTATTTCGCCGCGTCGACCGGGGCGCGGCTGGCTTCGGGGGCTTCGAAGAACGGCGGCGGCGTCGAGGCTCCCGCCAGCCCCGCGAGCAGCGAGCCGGGGAAGATCTGCGTCGCGTTGCGGAGGTCGGTCACGGCGGTGTTGTAGAAGCGCCGGGCAGCGGCGATGTTGGTCTCGACCTCGGTCAGGCCGCGCTGCGCTTCGATCATCGGGCCGTCGGACTTGAGTTGCGGATAAGCCTCGGCGACCGCGAACAGCCTGCCGAGCCCGGCATCGAGCTGGCCCTCGGCGGCGAACTTGGCGGCCGGCTGTGTGGCGCTCGCGGCCTTGGCGCGGAGCGCGGTGATCTCGTCCAGCAGCCCGCGCTCGTGCTCCATGAAGCGCTTGGCGACCGCGAGCAGATTGGGGATCAGGTCGTGGCGCTGGCTGAGCTGGACGTCGACACCCGCCAGCGCTTCGCCGACGCGGTTCCGGCGAGTGACGATGTTGGCGTACCAGGTGTACAGCCCGATCAGCACAGCGCCGACGACGATCCAGCCGATCAGGCCCATGGACGCGACTCCCCGTTACTAGGGCGCAACCTGACCGGTTAAGCCGTTTCGGGCAAGCCTCAGATCAGGCCCGCCAAGGGGCTCGATGGGTCCGCGTAGCGTCGGCGGGCCATGCGTCCGGCGCGGTAAGCCAGCCGGCCGCTCTCGACCGCGAGCTTCATCGCCCGCGCCATCAGGATCGGGTCCTTGGCCTCGGCGATCGCGGTGTTCATCAGCACGCCGGCGCACCCGAGCTCCATTGCCTCCGACGCCTCGGACGCGGTGCCGACGCCGGCATCGACCAGCACCGGCACCGTGGCGCCCTCGACGATCATGCGGATCGTCACCGGGTTCTGGATGCCCAGGCCTGAGCCGATCAGCGAGCCGAGCGGCATGATCGCGCAGGCGCCGAGGTCCTCCAGCTTCTTCGCCGCGATCGGGTCGTCGGCGCAGTAGACCATGACGTCGAAGCCCTCGGCGACCAGCGTCTTGGTCGCGACCAGCGTCTCGGCCATGTCGGGGTACAGGGTCCGCGCTTCGCCGAGCACCTCGAGCTTGACCAGTTTCCAGCCACCCGCCTCGCGCGCCAGCCGCAGCGTCCGCACCGCTTCGTCGGCGTTGAAGCAGCCGGCGGTGTTCGGCAGATAGGTATACTTCTTCGGGTCGATAAAGTCGGTCAGCATTGGCGCATTTCGGTCGGTCACGTTGACCCGGCGGACCGCGACGGTGACGATCTCCGCCCCCGAAGCCTCGACCGCGTCGGCATTCTGGGCATAGTCCTTGTACTTGCCGGTGCCGACGATCAGCCGCGAGCTGAACTTACGGCCCGCGACCTCCCAGCCGTCGCCGTCATCCTGGCCGCCGCCCACGAAATGCACGATCTCGAGCGTGTCGCCGTCACTGAGCGCAGTCTGCGCGAACGCCGACCGTGGCGCGATGCTCAGGTTGCGCTCGACCGCGACCTTCGCCGCATCGAGTCCGAGTTCGCCGAGCAGCGCGGCGATGGTGCTGCCGGTGGCAACGCGGCGGGGCTCGCCGTTGATGATGATGGACAGGGTCATGGGCCTAGAAATGACGGAGGGATGACGGGGCGCGGTTTGGTCCATATAAGCACCGCCGTGAGCGATGCCAGCAACCTCGTGTTCGTCCTGAACGGGCCGAACCTCAATCTGCTGGGGACCCGCGAGCCCGAGATCTATGGCAGCGACACGCTCGACGATATCGCGGCGATGCTCGAGGACCACGGCCAGACGCTGGGCCTGGCGATCGACCTGCGCCAGTCGAACCACGAGGGCCACCTGATCGACTGGATCCACGAGGCCTCGAGCCGCGGCGTCCGCGCCGTGATCCTCAACGCCGGTGGGCTGACCCACACCTCGGTGGCGCTCCGCGACGCGGTGAAGTCCGTCACCACGCCGGTCATCGAAGTCCATCTGTCGAACCCCCATGCGCGGGAAAGCTTTCGCCACCGCAGCCACCTGGCGCCCGTCGCGCGTGGAACCATCGCCGGTTTCGGAGCCTTGGGCTATCGCCTGGCGCTGGACGCGGCTGCGGCATTCTGACACTTGGACGGGATCCACAAATCTTGAGGACCAAATGACCGAGGGCACGGGCATGCAGGTCGACACCGCGCTGGTGCGCGAGCTCGCCGAACTTCTCGACACCACGCAGCTGACCGAGATCGAGGTCACCGACGGCGAACGGCGCATCCGCGTCGTTCGCAAGCCGCCGCAGTATTCCGGGCAGCCCGGACCTTCGGCAGGCAACGTCTGGGCGGTCGCACCGCCGGCCCCGGCCGCTGCGGCAGCCACCCCGGCGGCGGCTGCTGTCGACGACTACAAGACGCATCCGGGGCTGGTCCGCTCGCCGATCGTCGGCACGGCCTATCTGACCGCCGACCCGAGCAGCCCGCCGTTCATCACCGAGGGCAAGGCGGTCAAGGCGGGCGACACACTGCTGATCGTCGAGGCGATGAAGGTGATGAACCCGATCACTGCGCCCCGTGACGGCGTCGTGACGCGCATCTTCATCCAGAGCGAGCAGCCGGTCGAGTACGACGAGCCGCTCGTCATCATCGAATGAACCCGCGGCCGCAGACCATGTTCAAGAAGATCCTGATCGCCAATCGCGGCGAAATCGCGCTCCGGATTCACCGCGCCTGCCGCGAGCTGGGGATCAAGACCGTTGCCGTGCACTCGACCGCAGATGCGGACGCGATGCACGTCCGCATGGCCGACGAGGCGATCTGCATCGGGCCGGCGTCGGCGACCGATTCCTATCTCAACGTGCCGAACATTATCTCGGCGGCGGAAATCTCGCAGTCGGACGCGATCCATCCGGGCTACGGCTTCCTAAGCGAGAACGCGCGCTTCGCCGAGATCGTCGAGGAGCACAACATCGTATGGATCGGGCCGACCCCCGACCACATCCGCCGCATGGGCGACAAGATCGAGGCCAAGCGCACCGCGGCTATGCTCGGCCTGCCGCTGGTCCCCGGTTCCGACGGTCCGGTCGCGAGCGCCGAGGAAGCCATCGCGATCGCCGACACCATCGGCTACCCGGTGCTGGTCAAGGCCGCGTCTGGCGGTGGCGGCCGCGGCATGAAGGTCATCCCCGATGCGGCGAGCGCCCCGGGCCTGATCGCGGCGGCGAAGCAGGAGGCCAAGGCGGCGTTCGGCGACGACACCGTTTACATCGAGAAGTACCTGTCCGAACCGCGGCACATCGAATTCCAGGTTTTCGGCGACGGCAAGGGCGGTGCGATCCACCTCGGCGAGCGCGACTGCTCGCTCCAGCGCCGCCACCAGAAGATGCTCGAGGAAGCTCCGTCGCCCGCGCTGTCGGCGCAGCAGCGCGCCGACATGGGCGAGATCGTCCGCGTTGCCGTCGCCAAGCTCGAATACCGCGGCGCCGGCACGATGGAGTTCCTTTACGAGGACGGGAAATTCTATTTCATCGAGATGAACACCCGGCTCCAGGTCGAGCACCCGGTCACCGAGGCGGTCACCGGCATCGACTTGGTGCGCGAGCAGATCCGCATCGCCGCCGGGCTGCCGCTGTCTGTCACGCAGGAGCAGGTGCGCTTCGAGGGCCACGCCATCGAGTGCCGGATCAACGCCGAGGACCCCGCCACATTCGCGCCGTCGCCGGGCCGGGTGACAGACTATCACGCGCCGGGCGGCCTCCACGTCCGTGTCGATAGCGCGCTGTATGACGGCTACCGCATCCCACCTTATTACGACTCGCTGATCGCCAAGCTGATCGTCTACGGCGCGACCCGCGAGGACGCGATCAACCGGCTGCGGCGCGCCCTCGAGGAGTATGTCATCCACGGCCCCAAGACGACGATCCCGCTCCACCAGGCGTTGATCGAGGATCCCGAGTTCCAGGCCGGCGACTATTCGATCAAGTGGCTGGAGCGCTGGCTAGCCGAGCGCGCGGCGGCGGCGAGCGCGGCCTAGAGCCGGTGGTGCAGCGCGTCGGGCTGCGCGGCCAGCGGCGAGCTATCGTAGCCAGCAAGTAGCGTCGCGACATCGTCGTAAAGTGCGAACGCGCCGGCATCGAACAGCGAGATGTCGGGGAACCGGCCCGAACGAACGGCGATCGTCGGGATTCCGCAGGCTTTCGCCGCCTGGATGTCATAGGGCGTGTCGCCGACGACGATCGCCTCTCCGGCGGTCATCGGGGTGAGCTTGGCCAGTGCCGCCTTGAATATATCGGGCGCGGGTTTGGTGTGTTCGACATCGTGGGCGCTGGTCGTGGCGGTGACCAGATCGTGCGCGTCGAGCAGGTCGAGATAGTGTTCTACCTCGGCCATCGATGCCGACGACGCCAGCACGATGCGCTGTCCGGCGCGGTGGACCCGAACGAGTAGCTGGCGCGCACCCGCGAATGGCCGGATAGCATCGAGGTATTTGTCCTTGAAGATCTTGCCCGAGGCCTCGCCAAGAGCGTCCGCCAACTCCGCGTCGGCCCACGGTATCAGGGCGGGAACCAAGCCGTCGGCACCCTTGCCGATCTGGTTGTGGATCATGCCCCGCCGGAACGTGTAGCCGGCGGCGCGAAACGCCTCGTCCCACGCCGCGACGTGCTGGTCATTGCTGTCGACGAGGGTCCCGTCGAGATCGAACAGGACGGCGCGGATCGGCATTGCAGGGCTCCCGGTTGAGCTCGCCAACCAGCGCCGACGTCAGCGGTTCCGCGTGGCGGCCTCAGGCATAGCGGTCGGTCGCGTCCACCAGCCGCGACTGGATGCCGGGCTCGTCCCAGGCATGGCCGGCCCCCTCGACGAGGTGGAAGTCGGCGCGCGGCCATGCCTTGTGCAGCGCCCACGCGTAGCGCACCGGGCACGGCATGTCGTAGCGGCCCTGGACAATCGTGCCGGGGATGTCCGCCAGCCGCCCGGCATCGCGGAGTAACTGGTCCGGCTCGAGCCAGCAGTCGTGCACGAAAAAGTGCGTCTCCAGCCGCGCGAAAGCGACCGCGAAATGCCCGTCGTCGTGGTGCGCCGACTTCTCGGCATCGGGCAGCAGTGTGATGGTCTCACCCTCCCACAGGCTCCACGCCCGCGCGGCCGCGACCTGCACCGCGAGGTCGTCGCCGGTAAGGCGGCGGTGGTAGGCGTGGAGCAGGTCGCCGTGCTCGGCCTCGGGAATGGGGGCAAGGAATCGCTCCCACTTGTCGGGGAACATCTCCGACACGCCGAACTGGTAGTACCAGTCGATCTCCGGCTTGGTGCACGTATAGACGCCGCGCAGGATCAGCTCGGTGACGCGCTCCGGCTGCGTCTCGGCATAGGCCAGTGCCAGCGTCGAGCCCCACGAGCCGCCGAACACCAGCCAGCGTTCGACCCCCGCCAACCGGCGGAAGCGCTCGATGTCTGCGACCAGGTGCCAGGTCGTGTTGGCCTCGAGCCCTGCATGCGGCGTCGAGCGGCCGCAGCCGCGCTGCTCGAACAGCAGCACGTCGTAGCGCGCGGGATCGAACAATCGACGATGCTCGGGCGAGATGCCGGCACCCGGCCCACCGTGGAGAAACACCGCGGGCTTGGCTCCGGGCGTGCCGCTGCGCTCGTAATAGAGGACATGGCCGTCGCCGACGTCGAGGGTGCCGGTCTCGTATGGCTCGATCGGCGGGTAGAGGCTGCCCATCAGAATGCGCCTGCCGCGCCGGGGAAGACCACCGGGCTCGCCGAGCCGTCCGCTGCCACCGCCGACACCCCGAAGAACCAGCTGTCGATGTCGATGCCCTTGAGGGTCAGCGTCGTCGCAGCACCGGCGTCGCGGCTGAACTGCCAGCGCGGCGCGTCGGTCTTGCGCCACCACACGACATAGCGCGCCGCGCCCGGCACCGCCTGCCACTTGAGGACCGTGTCCGGTGTCACCGCACCCTCGATGGTCACACCCGAGGGCGGCGCGGGAGCAGCAGCGAGCGCGGCAAGCGCGGCGACGTTGAGGCGCGTCACCTTCGCCAGATACCCGAAGTCGACCCCGTCGATGGTGTCGCCGTAGCGCCGGCCGTTTTCGACGCGGACGTTCTGATGCTGGCGGTCGTAGTTCTCCTGGCGCTCGGTGATGCGGACTGCGGGATAGCCCGCCTCGAGCATCGGCACCTGGTCGCCGCCGCGGCTGTAGCGGTCGGTGCGGTAGACCATTTCGACGGTGATCCCGGCCTTCGGCCCAAGCGCCTCGACGAACCGTGCGAGGTTCCGCGCCGGGCTGTCGACCTCGCCGCCGTTGTAGCGTCGGCTGGTGGCCTGGTCCGGAGTCTCGGTGGCGCGTGTGCCCTCCGCGAAGACGCGCACGGTGCGGTCGTCCTTGGCCCCGCCGGAGCCGTGGGTATTGCCGACGATGTCGTTGTTGAGCACTGCCTCGACCTTCCAGCCGCGCGCCTTGGCGGTCGCCGCCAGCAATTTGCCGCCGTACAGGCCCTGCTCCTCGCCCGACAGTACCGCGTAGACAATGGTCGCGGCGAACTTGCGACCCGAAAGGACCCGCGCCGCCTCGATCACCGCCGCCGTGCCCGATCCGTCGTCGTTCGCGCCGGGGGCGTCGCCGGTTGCATCGAGTGCGTCGGTGTTGCGGCTGTCGATATGCCCGGAGATGATGACGACGCGCTCCGGATCGCTGGTGCCGCGCTGGACGGCGAGGACGTCGACCAGCCGGGTCGGCGTCGCGATGCGCTTGCCCTCGACGATCTGCTCGGGCTGCTCGATGGTCAGGCAGCCGCCGCATTTCGCCGCGATCTCCGCGAAGCTCGCAGCCGCGTAGGTTCGTGCCGCGCCGATGCCGCGGGTCGGCGAGGCTTGGTCCGACATGGTGTGGCGGGTCCCGAAGCCGACGAGGTGCTCGATCGTCGCGCGGAGCTCGACGGGTGAAACCGCCGGTGCCGCGCCGCTGGCCGCACTCGCGACCAGCCCAAGCCCAAGAACCGCAATCCGACGCATCTTCCACTCCGCTGAAACGTAATGGACAGTGACGCCAAGCCGGTGAGCGGGCAAGCCGGGAGCAGCAATGCAGACAATCACACGCCGCAGCGTCATCGGGATCGGCCTTGCGCTCGTCGGCACCGCGTTGCTCGCCAGCTGTTCGAGCCTCGGCACGCTCCGCACCCTGAACGACCTGACGCCCGGCGACGGCGGCACCAGCAAGGTCGGCGACGGGGTCGCGTACGGCATCGACCCGCTCCAGCGCCTCGACGTCTATGCACCCAGGGACGCGAGCAACGCCCGCGTCATCGTGTTCTTCTATGGCGGCAGCTGGGCGACCGGCAGCCGCGACGGCTATGGCTTTGTCGGCCATGCGCTGGCGGCGCGCGGCTTCGTCGTCGTCGTGCCCGACTACCGCAAGGTGCCTGCAGTGCACTTTCCGGCCTTCGTCGACGACGGCGCGGCGGCAATGGCGTGGGTTCGCGCCAACGTCGGGCGTTACGGCGGCGACCCGGCGCGGGTCGCGGTCGCAGGTCACTCTGCGGGTGCCTACATCGCCGCGATGCTGGCGCTGGAGCCGGGGCGCGTGCCGCCGGGCAGCATCAAGGCCTTCGTCGGATTGGCTGGCCCCTACGACTTCTACCCGTTCGAACCCGGCGGGTCGGCGGAGGCCGCGTTCGGGCGCAACAGCGACCCCAGGGTCAACCAGCCGATCAGCTTTGCCAGCGCCGCCGCGCCGCCTTCGCTGCTGCTGACCGGCCATGACGACACCACGGTCAAGCCGCGCAACGCCACGTCGCTGGCCGCAAAGTTGAAGGCGGCAGGGGCTTCGGCGCAGGTCATCGACTATCCGGGCATTGGCCACATCGGACTGTTGCTGGCGCTGTCGAAGCCGTTCCGAGGCAAGGCTCCGGCGCTGGACGACATGACGAAGTTCCTCGACCCTACGCTCTGAGGGGCGCCCGAAAACAAGGGTCGCGCCCGGTTGCCGTGCACGTTAAGCTCCCGGGAAAAGACCTTGGGAGACAGTTGGATGGCCGAGCCTTTCACCGACGACGACGCGAGCATCCGTGCCGCGCTCGAAGCGGCACATATCCCGGCGCTGCTCGCCAGCCTCATCCATTTCACCGGAAACGCCGACCATCTCGACGGCTTCGACCCGCCCGCGACCGGCCTGAGCGCGCTCGGCGACGAGAACGGCGGCATCCCCACAGACCAGCAGGCACGCGCCCGCGACCTTGCCCTCGTACACCTGAGCCGGTGGCGCGATGCCGGTTTCCCGGAACTGCCCCGGCCCACGGCAGCCGCTGTCGAGCGCGCGCTGAACTACGTCGCCGGCGGTGACGTGCCCGCCGCCTATCACGACTTCCTGACCGACGAACTCCACCTCGACGGCCTGCCCCTGGCCTCGCGCGTCGTCATCGACGCGCCGACGGCGACCAAGGCCGAATGGCCGGTCGTGATCGTCGGTGCCGGAATGTCGGGCCTGCTCGCGGGCATCGCGCTGAAGCAGGCGGGGGTGCCGTTCACCATTGTCGAGGCCCGCGACAAGGTCGGCGGGACATGGTGGGCGAACCGCTATCCCGGTGTCCGCGTCGACACCCCGAATCACCTCTACAGCTACTCGTTCGAGCCTGCACACGAATGGCCGTACCGCTATTCGACCGGTGACGTGCTGCAGGATTATTTCGAGCGCATCAGCGCGAAATACGACCTCGCCGCGCACATCCGCTTCAACACCAAGGTCGCGTCGGCGGTCTGGGACGGCAGCGCGTGGGCGGTCGAACTGGTCGGCGGCGAGACCCTGCGCGCCCGCGCCGTGATCAGCGCGGTCGGGCAGCTGAACCGGCCGAAGCTGCCCGACCTGCCCGGCATCGGCAGCTTCGCGGGGACAGCCTTTCACTCGGCGGAATGGCGAGCCGACGTCGACCTCAAGGGCAAGCGCGTCGCGGTCATCGGCACCGGCGCGTCGGCGTTCCAGATCGTGCCCGAGATCGCCGCCGACGTCGCTAGCCTGAGCATCTTCCAGCGCACGCCGCCGTGGCTTCTGCCCCAGCCGGCGTATCACGACGCGGTCGCGCACGAAAAGCGCTGGCTGCTCCGCCACGCGCCGTTCTACGCCAAGTGGTACCGCTTCGCCTTGTTCTGGTCGCTGACCGAGTTCCTGCTGCCGGCGGTGTCGCACGAGGAGGGCTGGAACGAACCCGGCTCGCTGTCGCCGGCGAATGCTGGCCTGCGGGCAATGCTCGAGGCGAGCCTGGCGTCGCAATACGAGGACCGGCCTGACCTGCTTGCCAAGCTCGTCCCGACCTATGCCCCCGGTGGCAAGCGCATGCTGGTCGACAACGGCGTCTGGGCAGCGGCGCTCAAGCAGCCGAACGTCGAGTTGATCACCGATCCGGTCGCCGCAGTCGAGCCGACGGGCGTGCGGCTGGCGTCCGGGCGGTTGATCGAGGCGGACGTGCTGATCTACGCGACCGGCTTCACGGCGTCGGAATTCCTGATGCCGATGCGGGTCACCGGCGAAGCCGGCCGCGACCTCCACGCTGAGTGGGCCGGCGACGCACGCGCCTATCTCGGAATGACCGTGCCGGGCTTCCCGAACTTCTTCATGCTCTACGGTCCGAACACCAACATTGTCGTCAACGGCTCGATCGTGTTCTTCTCGGAGGCGAGTGTGAACTACATCCTCGGCTGCCTGAAGTTGCTGATCGAGGGCGGCGGGACGGCGTTGGCTCCCAAGCGCGCGGTCCACGACGCCTTTAACCTGCGGGTCGATGCGGCGAACGCGAAGATGGCTTGGGGCGTGTCGGGCGTGTCGAGCTGGTACAAGGCGAAGTCCGGGCGGGTGGCCCAAAACTGGCCGTTTGCCCTAGTCGACTATTGGAGCGCGACGCGGGCGCCCGACCCGGCGGAATTCGAGCTGAGCTAGTCCACACAGCAAAACCCCCTCCCGTTGCCGGGAGGGGGTGGAAGCTTTCAGCGAGGAGCGCCCTAGCGCCGGAAGAACCGTCTCTGGTTCATCGGCATCGGTGCGGTCTTCTCGCGGAAGACGATGCGGCCCTTGTCGATATCATACGGGGTCATTTCGACATGAACCCGGTCGCCGACGATCGAGCGGATGCGGTTCTTGCGCATCTTGCCCGCCGTGTAGGCGATGATCTCGTGGTCGTTTTCCAGCTTAACGCGGAACCGGCCATCAGGCAGGATCTCCGCGATCACGCCTTCGACCTTGAGGGCTTCTTCCTTCGCCACAGGCGACTTAAGCGAGCGACAGGTTGACGGCCGAAGCGCGGCCCTGGCGATCGTTCTCGACGTCGAACTTGACCTTCTGGCCTTCGTTCAGGCCGTCGAGGCCGGCGCGCTCAACGGCGCTGATGTGGACGAAAACGTCCTTGGAAGCACCATCGGGGGCGATGAAGCCGTAGCCCTTGGTGGTGTTGAAAAACTTAACAGTGCCTGCCGTCATAGTAACGTCCTTAGTCTCGATAGCCCGCCGGGGAAAATCCCTGCAGAGCACCGGTAGCGCATCAACGAATTAGGGGCCGTAACAGCGCCTCGTCGGGTGAGGCACCTTCGGCACCGGCGATATGGGCGAAAATTTAGCGAAATGCAAGTTCCGCCGGCCCCGGTACGTTGTCGTCGACACGATGCCGCCGCCAGTCCGTGCCGCCCGCACGACTGGTCGAGTCCGCCCGCCGCTTGCCGCCGCCCCCTGCAAACCGCTACACGGTGCCCCGATGAACGCCACCGCGCGCCACGCAGATCTCGCCGCCGCCGGCGTCCACCCGTTCCCCCATCGTCACTTGCTCGGCGTCGCCGAGTTGAAGCCGTGGGAAGCGCTCTATCTGCTCGACGAGGCCGAGAGCTGGATCGAGATCGGGCGCGGCCGCGAGAAGCACGACGACCGGCTGCGCGGCCTGACGGTGATCAATGCCTTCTTCGAGAACTCGACCCGGACGCTGCTCAGCTTCGAGATCGCCGGCAAGCGGCTGGGTGCCGACGTCGTCAACATGACCGTCGGCCAGTCGTCAGTGAAGAAGGGCGAGACCCTGCTCGACACTGCGCTGACCCTGAACGCCATGCACCCCGATGCGATCGTCATCCGCCACCAGGCCGCGGGCGCGGTGCAGCTGATCGCCGAGAAGGTCGACTGCCCGGTCCTCAACGCCGGCGACGGCCGCCACGAGCACCCGACCCAGGCGCTGCTCGACGCCCTGACCATTCGCCGCCGCAAGGGGCGCATCGAGGGGCTGACCGTCGCGATCTGCGGCGACATCCTGCACAGCCGGGTGGCGCGCTCCAACTTCCAGCTACTTGGCAGCCTCGGCGCGCATGTCCGCGCCGTCGCGCCGCCGACGCTGATCGGCACCGACGTTGACCGCATGGGCGTCGAGGTCTTCACCTCAATGGACGAGGGCCTCGACGGCGCCGACGTCGTGATGATGCTCCGCCTCCAGCGCGAGCGCATGACCGGCGGCTATGTGCCGTCCCCACGCGAATACTTCCACTTCTACGGCCTGACCGCGGCGCGCCTGGCCAAGGCGAAGCCCGACGTCTTGGTCATGCACCCCGGCCCGATGAACCGCGGCGTCGAGATCGACACCGCGGTCGCCGACGACATCGCCCGCTCGGCGATTACCGAGCAGGTCGAGATGGGCGTCGCCGTCCGCATGGCCTGCCTCGACGTATTGACGCGGAGCCGGCGGGGGGTCGCCGGCTGGTGAGCGTCCTTGCCTTCACCAACGCCGCGAATCTCGGCACGCTGGTCGTCCGCGACCGGCTGATCGAGAGCATCGGCGGCACTGCCCCTGCCGACGCGAAGGTCATCGACTGCGGCGGCAAGCACCTCGCGCCCGGACTGATCGACGCCGGGGTGTTCGCCGCCGATGCCGCCGCCTGTCTCGCGGGCGGGATCACGCGGGTGGTGCTGATGCCGGACCGCTCGCCGCCGCTCGACGACCCCGCGCTGATCGAATTCGCCCAGCGCATCGGCAAGCCCGACGTCTGGGTCCATCCGCTCGCCGCCGCGACCCGCGGGCTGCTTGGCGTCGAGCTTGCCGAGATCGGGCTGTGCGCGGAGGCCGGGGCGGTCGGCTGCGCCACCGGGCGCGCCGGGATCAACGACAGCGGCGTCATGCACCGGCTGCTCCAGTATGCGCGCGGCTTCGACCTGGTGGTGGTCGTCCACGCCGAGGACGACGGCCTGACCGGCGACGCCGTCGCAACCGAGGGCGAGTTCGCGACCCGCATGGGCCTGCCGGCCGCGCCTGCCTTTGCCGAGGCCCTGCGCGTCGCCCGCGATCTGCGCCTCGCCGAGGCCACCGGCTGCAAGCTCCACATCCGGCAGGTCACCACGGCGGAAAGTATCGGACTCGTCCGCGACGCCAAGGCGCGCGGCGTCGCGGTCACCTGCGGGGTCACGCCTGCGTACTTCCTGCTCGGTGAGCAATCAGTGACCGGCTACCGGACCTTCGCGCGGCTGTCGCCGCCGCTGCGCCACGACGACGACCGCCGTGCCGTCATCGAGGGCCTAGCGGATGGTACCATCGACGTCATCGCCAGCGGCCACGACCCGCGCACGCAGGAGGACAAGCGCCTGCCGTTCGCCGATGCCGCGCCGGGTGCGACCGGGGCCGAGACCCTGCTCGCGCTGGCGCTGACGCTGACCAACGAGGGCATCGGCCGCGAAATCGTGCTGGCCGCGATGACCTCCGCCCCGGCGCGGATTTTCGGCCTGCCCGGGGGGCACCTGACTGCCGGAGCCCCCGCCGACCTCATCGTCTACGACCCCGGCGCACCCTGGCGGATCGACGCCGACGCCAGCGTCGCCAGCGCCGGCAACACGCCGTTCGACGGCATGGCCGTGCAAGGCCGCGTCGCGATGACCGTTAAGGGCGGCGACATCGTGTGGAGTTCATGATCCCAATATGTTGAGCCTGATTACCCTCGCCGTTGGTGCTGCCGCTGTGGGCCAGCCCGCCACTGTCCAGTCGGGCGTCGAGCGCTGGCGAGCCGGCGATTATCCCGCCGCCGTCGCCGCGTGGCTGCCGTTTGCCGCCCAAGGCGATGCCGACGCCTGCTTCAACATGGGGCAGGCCTACAAGCTCGGGCGCGGCGTCGCCAAGGACCCGGCAGTCGCGCGCGATTACTACCGCCGCGCCGCGCTCAAGGGGCACCTGCCGGCGCAGGCGAACCTCGGCATCGCGCTGTTCCAGGCGGGCGACAAGCTCGAGGCGGTCAAGTGGCTCAAGCAGGCCGCGGATCGGGGCGAGGCGCGGGCCCAGTACGTGCTCGGCATCGCGGCCTACAACGGCGACGGCACCCCTAAGAACCTCGGCCTTGCCTATGGCTATCTGCTCCGCGCCCAGGCGAGCGGACTGGCGCAGGCGACGACCGCGCTGGGCTCGATCGAGCCGGTACTGACCCCGGATGCGCGCAGTGCCGGCACCGCGATGGCGGCCAGCCTCGCAGCCGGAACCGGCGTACCGAGTGCGCTGGCTGCCGCGAGCATCCAGCGTACCGGCCCGGCCGGCATCCAGCGTCCCGGCAGCCTCGCCACGAACGCCACCGGCGCGATCGGCACCGCGGCGGGCAACGTCGTCGCCTCGGTGCGCTCGGCCTTCGGCTTTGCCCCGCCCCCGCCGGTCGTGACGAAGCCGGTGACGCAGACCGCGGACGCCAGCCTGTCGTCGCGGACGTTCCAGGCGAGGCCGCCCGCGGCCGTGGTGCCGAACCCGGCCCGCTCGACGACAGTCAGGCCCCCCGCCGATATCACGACCGCCTACCCGGTGACGCACCCGGCTCCGAAGCTCCAGTCCGACGCCAGCGCTGCCGTTCCCGGCCCCAAGCCGTTCCTGCCGGGCACGACGCCGCCAGCGCCGAAACCGATCGACAACGCCACCGCCGTCCCCGATCCGCGTCCGGTCGCACCCGCCACGGCGACCGCGCGTGGATCGCTGGGCCCGCCAAACCCCGGGGATGCGGCGACCACGACAGCGACCTCGGCCCCGACTGCAACAGTTCCCGCCGCAACGCCGCTACCGAAGCCAGTGCTTGCCGACGCGCGTCCGGCAAAGGCCGATGTCGTCGACCTAAAGCCCGCGACGGTGGCGCTCGCCGACCTGAAACCGGTCCCGGCGAAGCCTGCCGGCTGGCGCGTCCAGCTCGGGGCGTTCTCGTCGCAAAAGCTCGCCGACGCCGCTTGGGCTTCGGTGAAGTCGGCGAACTCGGGCGCGATCGGCAAGGCCAAGCCAATCTTTGACTCCGCCGGGCCGGTGGTAAAGTTTCAGCTCGGGCCGTTCGCATCGCGCGACGCGGCGCGGGACACGTGCGCCAAGCTGGCGTTTGCGGGCAAGGCCTGCTTTGTTACGCAAGGGTGAAGGTGCGAACCTGTTTCACGTGAAACAGGTTTTAGGATCAACCAGGTAGGCTAGCGCAGCGACCCCGCGAGCGCCGCCATCGTGCGGTTGGCCAGCTCACGCCCGACACCATCTGGCGACGTGCCTTCGGCGCCGGCACGGACGAAGCCACCAGCCCCGGCGACGAGCCTGGGCTTGCGGTACGGACGATCGCCCGCGGTCGTAAACGTGGCGAGCAGCCGGGCGCGCTTGATATCCTTGACGGTGACCTTGAACACCGCCCCGGTGGGAGTACCGGAGGCGGACGTCTGCAGCACCTCGATCAGCAGGTCGGCGCGCGACGTGGCCGCTTCGGTCTCGATCGCCTGCATGTTCGGGCGGCTGCCGGCCCCACGTGCGCCGCGCGCCGTCCGCATCGCCAGGCTGCGGTCGATCAGCTGGGCACCGTTACCGGCGAGAGTCTGCGAGAACGCGGCCTCGACGGCGAAATCGATGTTCTCTTCGAGTGGGTTGAAGCGGCCGTCCTCGACCCGCTGTGCCCCCACCGAGACGTCGAGTGACGAATGGCTGCTACCCTCGGCGGCGGTCTTCGAGTCGGTGCCGTTCCAGCCGGAGCGCGTCGACGTCGAGCCCGAAGCGGCACTGCTCGCGCTGGCTTCGGCGTGAAGATTGTCGCGGTAGGTCGAACTGACCTCGTCGCTGAAGCTGCGGTTCCAGAACACCAGCATCCGGGGCCGGCCGACGCGGTCGTACACGGCGCGGAAGTTGCCCGCCGCGACGACACCGGCCGGGATCGGCACCGGCGGCGGCGCGAGCACCTCGGGTCCGTCGCGGAAGGCCCCGGCGGGTGCACCGGCGGGATCGTCGCGGTATTGCGCTGCCGCGGCAGACGCGACGAGCAACAGGCCGACGGCGATCAGGGTCCGCATTTGGCCAGCTCCGGGGATGAGGTTCGTCACAGGTCGGGCCGCACTTCGATCAGATAGGCCCCGACCTGCGGGCCGACCGAGTTTTCCTCGTAGACCGAGGTGGCGCGGGGCGAGAGGTAGAGGGTCCGCCAAGCCGACGCCGCCTCGGTCGGCAGCTGGTTGGCGTCCATGAAGTTCGACCGTGCCTGGATGACCAGGGTCTTGTCGGTGCAGTTGACCAGCCGCGCCATTACCCGCAGCCCGCCGACCGGCGTGCGCTGCGCGAACAGCCCTTCGACGATGACCTGCCGGTCGAGCTTCTTGTCGGTGAACAGCACCGCGTTGAGGTCGATCGGGGTCATCGACGACGGCACGTTGGCGACGAGCGCCGGACCGCCAGTATGGCCTGCCCAGCGCGCCAGATAGGTCTTGCAGCTGACGACCTTGTTCTCGGTGGCCAGTGCGGGGCCAGCGGTTGCGACAAGCAAGGCGGCAGCGAGCAGGATGCGCATCGGCGGGGCTCCTTGAAGGGCGATCATTCGGGCAGAAAGGTCGAGACGATGCCGGTCCGGAACAGCTTGTCCTTCTGGACGACGTCCTTCTTCTTGGCGACCGCGGCGCGCACCTTGGCATCGTCGCCGGGCGTGTCGCCGCCGGTCAGCGCGGTTCGCGAGCGCGTCCAGACGATCGTGCACTTGCCCGCCGTCGCCTGCATCACCGGCGTCGGCGGCAGGGTCAGCGCGCCGTTCTCGCTGACGTAGCTGATCGTTGAGGTGAAGGGCCCGGCCAGCTTCGTCGTCGACAGCGACACGCCGTCGGGCAGAGTGTCCCATTGCCGGATGTCGGCGTCGGTCTTCATTGCCGACGAGCCCAGCGAGAACAGCGCCCCAGCCAGCGCCATGTACATGCCCGCATCGCCGCCCTGCACGAGACCGGCGGTGAGGAGCGCGTTGCCCGCGGTCGCGGTGCCGGTCTTCCAGTTCGCCTTGCCGTTCAGGATACCGTCCATGGCGCGGCCGCCGCGGGTCGTAGCCTGGTAGTAGACGCTGCTCGCGAGGTGGCTGTCGTAATGTGTCGAAGCGCCCGTCGCCGGGGCCAGCACGAACACCGCGCCGGTCTCGGGGAAGCCCTCGGCGGGGCGGAAGACGAGCTTTTCCTTCTGCTTGCCGTCCTTCTCCTTCAAGGGGCCGTGGCCGAGCTCGGCGATCATCAGCACGTTGTCAGCGGCGCCGGGCGCGGTCAGGCCCTTCTCGGCCTTGATCGCGGTGTCGTAGGCTTCGCTGCCGTTGTCGCCGGCGCACTGCGAGGCCCAGCCCATGAGGTAGTCCATCAGCGCGAAGTCGCTCTGGAACTCCTCGTCCTCGGAGACGGTGTCCTGGTATTCGGCACCCTTGAAGGAGGCGCGGGCGTTGTTGTAGTCGCCCTTCCGCAGGTACAGCAGGCCACGGTAGTAATAGGCCATGGCGCGCTCGTAAGGCTCGCCCTTCCAGTCCTTGTTCGACTCCTTGTGGAAGACCGAGCGGGCGGCTTCGGCGGACTTGTTCTTGGCGTAGACCGACTCGATGCGGAGCAGGGCGGCGTCGAAGGCGCGCTCGGCGTCGGTGTAGCTGCCGACTTCCATCGCCGCGAGGCCGAGGCGCGACAGATTGAGCACGGCGTTGCGCTCGCCGCCGGTGTAGAGCGCCTTGAAGTAGGGGCGCAGTGCCTCGGAGCGGGTCTGGGTGAAGCCGTCGATCTCGTCGGGGTAGGGGCCGTCGCCGTACTGCGCCTTCCAGGCCTTGACCTGCTGCTCACGCGCCTTGAGCGCGGCCTTGGCGGTGGCCGGGTCCATTGCCGGGTCAGCGCTGACAGAGGTGGCGACGGCCGGCGGAGCATCTTGCGCGAGCGCTGCGCCAGCGACGGCGAGCGCGGTCGCAGAGACCAGCGCAAATGGTACGATATTCATGCCTGTAGCCCCTATTCAGATTATCGGTCGCGCCTGCCGCCGAGCCCCCTCGGCGTCTGGCAGGTGCGTCCTAGCGGTAGACGACGTCGTCGCCCTGAGCCCTGAGGATCATGTAAGGCTCTGAAATATAGACACTTTCGCTGGTTTCGAGGTCGATCACCTCGAACACCACCTGCATCGCGCGCTGGGTCATGCCGGTGTTGTTGTTGCGGCTGTCGAGCGAGGTGATGCGGCCGGTGAGTTTGTAGTCCGACCCGGCGACCGCGTGCGCCATGCCCTTGGTGGCGACATCGACCTGGCCGCTGCGCTTGAGCTCGCGCTCGTCCATGACGTCCTGGAGGTTTTCGCGGCTGAGGAAGCGAATGCGGCCGGCGGCGGCGCGCATCAACTGGGCGCGGAGCTGGTCGGAGATCATGTCGGTGTCGAGGCGCTGGCTCGACTTGTTCACCAGCCGCGAGGAGTCGACGATGATCCGCGGCGGCTTAGCGGTGTTCACGAAGTCGGGACGCTGCAGCAGATCGCGCACCAGCCGGTCGGCCATGCCGACGATGTCCCGCGATTCGAGACCGGTCCCGGTGACGACGCCGCGGCTCGACGGGTCGAGGTCGACCGCCTCGTGTCCCGAACGCTTACCCGCTGTCGCTGGCGAAATGGCCAAAGCGAGCGCCATTGTGCCCGCAAGCCCGTGTAAAATCTTCATGAAACCCCCGCTTCTTGTTCACCCGTTACGGATCGAATGAACAAGAAGCAAGCAGGATGTTAAGTATAGTTACTGGTCGGGTAGCATCTCAAGCCGCGGCGCGGGTCGCCTCGCCGGGCCAGCGCGACCACAAGGCGGTACGCTCGCCGGCGACCTTGACCGCCGCCGCGTCCTTGACCGGACCGAAGCCACGGACCGCAAGCGGCAACGCGGCGATCTCCGTGGCGAGGGCCACGTTGTCGACCGTCAGGCCCGCCAGCAGCCGGTCGACCTCGGCCTCGTAGTCGACGATCGCGGCGCGTTCAGAGCGGCGCTCGTGGCTGTAGCCGAAGACGTCGAACGCGGTACCACGTAGCCCCTTGAGCTTCGCCAGCATGCCGAACACCGAGAACACCCACGGCCCGAAGCTGTACTTCTTCGGCCGACCTGTGGCCGGGTCCATGCGTGCGAAGATCGGCGGGCTGAGCTGGACTCGGGGCTTGCCGCCCGCGAACTGCGCATCGAACGCGGCGCGGAAGCGGCCATCCGAATACAGCCGCCCGACCTCGTACTCGTCCTTGTAGGCGAGGAGTTTGTAATAGGACTTGGCGACCGCCTCGGTCAGCGGCTCGTGGCCGGCGGCGCGGACGCGCTCGACGAGGCTGCGGTAGCGCTCGGCATAGGCGGTGTCCTGATAGGCAGTGAGGTCGGCGACGCGCTTGTCGAGCAGCCCGTCGAGGGTCGTCGACAGCGGCTCGGGAGCCGGGCCACGCGCGGCCTCGACCATGGCGACGACCTTGTCGGGGCGCGCTGCGAGCAGGCGACCGAGCGCGAACGCGCGCTTGTTGAAGTCGATGGCGACACCGTTCAACTCGATCGCGCCTTCGAGGCTCGACAGCTTGAGCGGGATCAGGCCCGACTGCCACGCATAGCCCATCATCAGGATGTTCGCGCCGATCGCATCGCCGAGCAGGGCGACCGCGATGGTATCGGCGGCGACGAAGCTGGTGGCGTTGGGGTTGGCGGCCTTGCGGATGCTGCGCTCGACTCGCGCGCTCTGGAAGTCGAGGTCGCGGTTGCGGACGAAGTCCGACGTCGGCGCGATGTCGGCGTTGGCGACGACCGCGGTCCGGCTCGGGATCATCAGCGTCTGGGTCGCTTTGTCGGCCGCGACGACGGCATCGCACGCCAGCACGAGGTCGGCACCGCCGGCGATGATGCGCGGGCTGAGCAGGGCGTCGTCGGTGGCGGCGAGGCGGACGTGCGAGTAGACCGCGCCACCCTTCTGCGCGAGACCGGCCATGTCGGCGGTGGTCGCGCTGATGCCCTCGACGTGACCGGCGGTACCGAGCAGCGCCGACACGGTCAGGACGCCCGTGCCGCCAATGCCGGTGACCATGATGTTGTAGCCGTGGCCGGGCGCGGGGATCACCGGGTCGGCGACGCCCGACAGGTCGATCGCCGCGGCAAGGTTCTTCTGCTCGGCCTTGCGGATCTGGGCGTCGTCGACGGTGACGAAGCTGGGGCAAAAGCCCTTGAGGCAGCTATAGTCCTTGTTGCAGCTCGACTGGTTGATGCGGCGCTTGCGGCCGAACTCGGTTTCCAGTGGCTCGATCGAGACACAGTTCGACTGGACCGAGCAGTCGCCGCAGCCCTCGCAGACCGCGGCGTTGATGAACACGCGGCGGGCCGGATCGTCCATCGTCTTGCGCTTGCGGCGACGGCGCTTCTCGGCGGCGCAGGTCTGGTCGAAGATGATGACCGTGGTGCCTTCGGTCTCGGCGAACTCGGCCGAGATCTCGGGCAGGTGTGCGCGGTCGAGCAGGCGCACCGACGTCGGCAGCACGACACCCTTGTAGCGCGACAGGTCCTCGGTCAGCACGACGACCTTCCTCGCGTGCTCGGCGACCATCTGCGCGGCGATCTGGTCGACCGACAGCTCGCCGTCATGCTTCTGGCCGCCGGTCATCGCGACCGCGTCGTTGTACAGGATCTTGTAGGTGATGTTGACCTTGGCGGCGATCGACTGGCGCACTGCGAGGATGCCCGAGTGGAAATACGTGCCGTCGCCCAAGTTGGCGAAGACGTGCTTCTCGGTGGTGAACGGCGCCTCGCCGACCCAGGTCACGCCCTCGCCGCCCATCTGGGTGAAGGTCTCGGCACGGTCCATCCACAGCGCCATGATGTGGCAGCCGATGCCCGCCAGCGCGCGCGATCCCTCGGGGGGCTTGGTCGAGGTGTTGTGCGGGCAGCCCGAGCAGAAGTAGGGCGTGCGCTTGATCGGCGTCTCGTAGGCGGCGGCCTTGTCGGCCTGCTCGGCGAAGAACGCCAGGCGGCCGCGGATATCGTCGGTGTCGTAGTATTTCTGGATGCGGCCGGCGACGACGTTGGCGATGACGCCCGGCGTCAGCTCGTTGTCGGGGGACAGCAGCCACTCGCCGTTCTCGTCGTGCTTGCCGACCACCCGGGGCCGCACGGCCTCGCGCCAGTTGTACAGCTGCCAGCGTAGCTGGTGCTCGATGAACTCGCGCTTTTCCTCGATGACGAGGACTTCCTCCAACCCTTCGGCAAAGGCGCGGATGCCGTCGGGTTCGAGCGGCCAGGGCATGCCGACCTTGTAGACCCGGAGGCCGATCTCGGCGGCGACCTTGGCATCGATGCCGAGTTCCTCGAGGGCTTCCATGGTGTCGGCATGGGCCTTGCCGGTGGTGATGATGCCGAAGCGGGGCTTGGGCGTGTCCCAGACGATCCGGTCGATGCGGTTGGCCTTGGCGAAGGCGAGGGCGGCGAAGCCCTTGTAGCGCTGGAGGCGAGTGTCCTCCTCGCGCCAGATGTCGCCGCCGCGAATCGAGATGCCGCCTTCGGGAAAGTCGAAGGGCGGCAGCACGATGGGCTTCCACTCGTTCGCGAGGTCGATGGTGGCCGAGGTCTCGACGGTGTCGGCGGTCGCCTTGAAGCCGACCCAGGTCCCGGCGAAGCGGCTCATCGCGAAGCCGAGCAGGCCGTATTCGACGAACTCGTGGACGCTGGCGGGGGCGAGGAACGGCACGAACGCCGCCTGGAAATTATGGTCGGACTGGTGGGGCAGGGTGGAGGACTTGGCGCCGTGGTCGTCGCCGACGATCGCCAGCACTCCGCCGTGGGGCGAGGTGCCCGCCGCATTGGCGTGCTTGAGCACGTCCATGGCACGGTCGAGGCCGGGGCCCTTGCCGTACCAGATGCCGAACACGCCATCGACGGTCGCGCCCTTGTGCATGCCGACATGCTGGGAGCCCCAGACCGCGGTGGCGCCGAGCTCCTCGTTGACGCCGGGCTGGAAGATGATGTTCTCAGCCGCGAGCAGCTTCTTGGTGCGCCACAGCTCCTGGTCGTAGTTGCCGAGCGGGGAGCCGCGGTAGCCGGAGATGAAGCCACCGGTGTTGAGCCCCGCCGCGCGGTCGCGGGCGCGCTGGACCAGCGGCAGGCGGACCAGCGCCTGGACGCCCGACATAAAGACGCGCCCCTCGGTGAAGCGGTACTTGTCGTCGAGCGAGACAGGCGGCAGGCCGGCAACCATTCAGGACACTCCCCAAGAGATAGGTCAGATATACTGACCTATCCGTCGTGGCGCAAGGGGAGCAGACTAGTGCGTCAACGGGCCGCCGTCACCTGCGGGAGTTGGCGGATCGTGCCCTCCACATTGTCATTCCGGCTCAGCTGTCATTCCGGCTCAGTTGTCATCCCGGCGAACGCCGGGACCCAGCTGCACCACAAGCTCACAACGCGGAGCGCTGAGGGGCAACTGGGTTCCGGCGTTCGCCGGAATGACAAGAAGCAAGTGGCGGGCGGCGTGCCTCAAACCAGCTTGGCGTCCAAGGTGATCTCCGCTTTGAGCAGCTTGCTGACCGGGCAATTCGCCTTGGCCCCGGCCGCAACCGCGTCGAACGTCGCCTGGTCGATGCCGGGAATGGTCGCGGTCAGCGTCAGTGCGGACGCCGTGATCGCGAAGCCGCCGTCGACCTGCTCGAGCGTCACCTTGGCGCTGGTGTCCATCTTGTCGGCCTTGAACCCGGCATCACCGAGCGCCAGCGACATCGCCATGGTGAAGCAGGCGGCGTGGGCGGCGGCGATCAATTCCTCGGGGTTGGACCCGGCGACGCCCTCGAAGCGGCTGGCGAAGCCGTAGGGGTAGGCACTGAGCGCGCCGCTGGCGGTCGTGATCGAGCCGCGCCCGTCCTTCAGGCCGCCGCTCCACTCCGCCGAACCCTTGCGATCGATCTTCATGCTCGTTCTCCGTTGTCGTGGACGCTCACCCTGCGAGGTAGGTGTTACAGCCTGAATTGCAGCCCCGTCGACACCGTCGCCCGCGGCGCTTCACGGCCCGGCAACGGCGGTCAATCGCCGCAACCACGAAACAACCACCCTCTTTGCGGAACACGTCGGCGGGTCGCGCGGTTCGAGGACATCCTTCAAGCCCAGGAGCTAACCCCATGAATCCCCAGTCCTCGCGTCCCCTCGCCCTGATCACCGGTGCCTCGTCGGGCATCGGTCTCGAACTCGCGCGGCAGTTCGCGCAGAACGGCTACGACATCGTCATCAACTCCGAGGATGCCGCCGGCCTCGAGACCGCCGCGCAGTCGCTCCAGGCCAACGGCGGTGCCGTCACTGCGGTGACAGCCGACCTTCGCCAGCGCGACGGCATCCACAAGGTCCTCGAGACGGTGCAGGGCCTCGGCCGCGACATCGACGTGCTGTGCGCCAACGCCGGCGTCGGCCTCGGCGGCCGGTTCACCGAGACCGACCTCGATACCGAGCTCGAGATGATCCAGCTCAACGTCGCCAGCCAGGTCCATATCGTCAAGCACGTCGCCAAGGCGATGGCCGCGCGGCGTTCGGGCCGCATCCTGATCACCGGTTCGATCGCCGGCCTGATGCCGGGCAGCTTCCAGTCGGTCTACAACGGCACCAAGGCCTTCCTCGACAGCTGGGGCGAGGCGATCCGCGAGGAGCTGAAGGAGCAGGACGTCGTCGTCACCGTGCTGATGCCGGGCGCCACCGAGACCGAGTTCTTCCACCGCGCCGAGATGGACGACACCAAGGTCGGCCAGTCGGAGAAGATGAGCGCCGAGGATGTCGCCAAGGTCGGCTACGAGGCGCTGATGGCCAACGACGACCACGTCGTCGCGGGCTTGAAGAACAAGTTCCAGGCGCTGATGACCAACATCCTGCCCGACCCGGCGCTGGCCAAGATGCACCGCGACATGGCGCAGCCGAACAGCGAGAAGCGCGCCGCGGAGTAAGGTTGGGCCGAGTAAGCGAACGACCTGCCGGACAAGCGGCGTCGCCCGCCGTTACTTCGGCAGCATCAGCCCCATCTGCCGTCCGCCGAAGACGTGGACGTGCAGGTGGGGCACTTCCTGATGACCATGCACCCCGGCGTTGGCGAGCAGCCGGTAGCCCGGCTCCTCGAGTCCCAAATCGCGCGCTACCTGGCCCACTGCGCGCACGAAGCCGACGATCTCGGCGTCCGGCGCCTTGGCCGAGAAATCCGCCCACGACACGTGTGGCCCCTTCGGGATGACGAGGACGTGGACCGGCGCTTGCGGGGCGATGTCGTGGAAGGCGAGGGCGAAATCATCCTCGAACACTTTCCGACACGGGATTTCGCCACGCAGGATTTTCGCGAAGATGTTCTGGTCGTCGTAGGGGCCGACGGCGGGGACGGGCATGGTCAGTCCTTTCGCGATGCTTTCTCGATCAGCCCCGAGACACCCTCCCGGGCCACGAGTTCGGCGCGGACGTCGTCGAAGCTGAGCCCTGCATCGGCCAGCAGCACGCTCAGGTGAAACATCAAGTCCGCCGCCTCGGACGTGAGCGCGGCGCGGTCGTCCTGCATCGCGGCGATCACCGTCTCGACTGCCTCCTCGCCGAGCTTCTGCGCGATCTTGGCGCGACCCTTGGCGGTCAGTTTCGCGACATAGCTGGTCTCCGGATCGCCGGTGCGACGCTCGACCACGGATGCGTGCAGGCGATCGAAGGTGTCGGTCGGGGTCCAGCTCATAACGACCGCACCCTGATGCCCGCCGCCGCCATTGTCGAGCGGGCGTCGGCAATGCTGGCGTCGCCGAAGTGGAAGATCGAGGCTGCTAGCACGGCCGACGCATGGCCCTGCAGCACGCCCTCCACCAGATGCTCGAGCGTGCCGACACCGCCGCTGGCGATCACCGGGACCGGCACGGCGTCAGCGACGGCGCGGGTCAGTGCGAGGTCGTAGCCCGACCGCGTGCCGTCGCGGTCCATGCTGGTCAGCAGGATTTCGCCCGCGCCGCGCTCGGCCGCTTCGACGGCGTAGGCGAGCGCGTCGATCCCGGTGGCGCGCCGGCCGCCGTGGGTGAAGATCTCCCAGCGTCCGGGCTCGACCAGCTTCGCGTCGACGGCGACGACGACGCACTGCTCGCCGAACTGCTTGGCGAGTGCATCGATCAGTGCGGGGTCGGCGACAGCGGCGGAGTTCACCGCGACCTTGTCGGCGCCGGCCAGCAGCAACGCCCGCGCATCGGCGACCGAGCGCACCCCGCCCCCGACGGTCAGCGGCATGAAGCACACGTCCGCGGTGCGGCGCACGACGTCGAGGATGGTGTCGCGGTTCTCGTGGCTGGCGGTGATGTCGAGGAAGATCAGCTCGTCGGCGTTGGCGGCGTCATAGGCGCGGGCGACCTCGACCGGGTCGCCGGCGTCGGTCAGCGCGACGAAGTTGACGCCCTTGACGACGCGCCCGCCGGCGACGTCGAGGCAGGGGATGATGCGGGTGGCGAGCACCTAGGCAGCGCGGGCAAGCGCGTCCGCGAGGTCGAGCCGCCCGTCATAGATGGCCCGCCCGACGATGACGCCCTCGATGCCGTCGCCCGCGTGAAGCCTGAGCGCGTCGATGTCCTCGGGACCGGCGACGCCGCCGCTCGCCAATACCGGGATGTTGACCGCCCGGGCCAGCGCCAGCGTCGCCTCGAGGTTGACACCCTTGAGCATGCCGTCGCGGCCGACGTCTGTGAACAGCAGCGCCGCGACGCCCGCACCCTCGAAACGCCGGGCCAGTTCGGCGACCGGCAGCGTCGAGGTCTCGGCCCAGCCGCGCGTCGTCACCATGCCGGCGCGCGCATCGACCGCGACGACGATGCGCCCCGGGTAGGCTTTCGCTGATTCGGTGACCAGCTGCGGGTCGGCGAGCGCGGCGGTCCCGAGCACGATGCGCGCGACGCCGAGCTCCAGCCACGCATCGAGCGAAGCACGGCTACGGATGCCGCCGCCGAGCTGGACCCGCCCCGGGAAGGCCGCGACGATGCGCTCGACCGCCGCGCCGTTGACACTGTTGCCCGCAAATGCGCCGTCGAGGTCGACGACATGTAGCGCTCCCGCTCCGGCCTCGGCGAACATCACGGCCTGTGCCGCGGGGTCGTCGCCGTAGTCGGTGGCGCGGTCGAGGTCGCCCTCGGCTAGCCTGACGACGTGGCCGGCGTGGAGGTCGATGGCGGGGTAGATCGTGAAGGTCATGCTGTTCCTCGGGCCAAGACCCCACCCCCGGCCCCTCCCCTAAAGGGGAGGGGAGCAGTACGGCCGTGCGGGTTCCCCTCCCCTTCAGGGGAGGGGCTAGGGGTGGGGTTGCCGAGCCAGTCCCGCAGGAACGCCAAGCCATAGGCCTGGCTCTTCTCGGGGTGGAATTGCACCCCGGTCACGCTGCCGCGCCGGATCACCGCGGCGATCTCGCCGCCATAGTCCGCGGTCGCGACGACATCGGCCGCGTCGTCCGCAACCAGCCGGTAGCTGTGCGTAAAGTACCCACTGCCCTCGACAAACCCGGGCTGGCGGGCGCGGACGTCGTTCCAGCCCATGTGCGGGACCTTGAGGTGGTCGGCGCCGGGCTCGATCCGCACGACCTCGCCGGGGATCCAGTCGAGGCCCGCGAAAGTGCCGTGCTCGTGGCCGCGGGTCGCGAGCAACTGCATGCCGACGCAGATGCCGAGGAAGCTCTTGCCGTCGCCGTGGACCGCTTGCTCCAGCGCCGCGACGAGGCCCGGCTTGGCGCGCAGAGCGCCGATGCACTGGCCGAAGGCACCGACACCGGGGAGGACGATTCGCGCTGCGGCAGCGACGGCGCTGGCCTCGCCCGAGACGACTACATTGGTTGCGCCTGCCGCTTCGAGCGCCTTGGCCGCCGAGCGCAGATTACCTGCCCCGTAGTCGACGACGAGCGTCGGCCCCTCAGGCATTGTTGAGTTTGCCGGCGATGCCGGCGGGTGCCACCATCCCGCCGAGCGTGCCCTTGGTCGAGGGCACCATGCCCGCCTTGCGCGGGTCGAGCGTCACCGCCTGCCGCAACGCGCGCGCCAGTCCCTTGAAGCAGCTCTCGACGATGTGGTGGTTGTTCTGCCCGTACAACGTCTCGACGTGCAGGGTGATGCCCGCGGTCTGTGCGAAACTTTGAAACCAGTGCTCGATCAGTTCGGTGTCCCACTCGCCGAGGCGCGTCGTGGTGAAGCCCGACTTCCAGGTCAGGTGCGGGCGGCCCGAGATGTCGAGCACGACGCGGGTCAGCGTCTCGTCCATCGGCGCGTGCGCCTCGCCGTAGCGGGCGATGCCCTGCCGGTCGCCGAGCGCCTGCGCGATCGCCTGCCCGATCGCCAGCCCGACGTCCTCGGTGGTGTGGTGCTGGTCGATGTGGAGGTCGCCGTCACAGGTCAGGATCAGGTCGATCAGCGAGTGCCGCGACAGCTGCTCCAGCATGTGGTCGAAGAAGCCGATGCCGGTCTGGACATCGTACAGCCCGGTGCCATCGAGATCGACGGTGACGTCGATCTTGGTCTCGTTGGTCCGGCGTTGGATCGTGGCGGTGCGCGACATGGGGCCCTCAAGGGGGTGCGGTTAGAGCATGGCCCCGGCAGCGGCAAGCGCGTGGGGCGCCACAGGCGGATAAAATCGCCCAATGCTGATTGGACAGCGCGCATCGCTTTCCGACATCATGCGGCGATGACGGACTTCACGCACCGGCTCGCAACGCTCGACGACCTGCCCGAACTGCGGGCGATCATGGGGCTCGCCATCGCGCAGCTCCAGCGCGGGTTCCTGTCCGACGCGCAGGTCGAGGCGAGCGCCAGCGTCATGGGCCTCGACACCCAGCTTGTCGAAGACGGCACCTACTTCATCATCGAGAAGGGTAGGCGCGCGGTCGGCTGCGGCGGCTGGAGCAAGCGGCGCACGTTGTTCGGCGGCGACCACAGCAAGGAACAGCGCGACCCCGGCCTGCTCGACCCGCGCCACGACCCGGCGCGGGTGCGGGCGATGTATACCCACCCCGACTTCGTGCGGCAGGGCGTCGGGCGGCTGCTGCTCCGGCTTTGCGAGGGTGCCGCCGGGGCGGCAGGGTTCGCCCGCGTCGAACTGATGGCGACGCTGAGCGGGGAGCCGCTGTACCTGTCGGCAGGCTATGTGCCGGTCGAGCGGATCGAGGTCGGCGAAGCCCGCGTGCCGCTGATCCGGATGGGGAAGGCGCTCGGCGGGAGCGCGTAGTTTGTCGTTCCGGCGAAGGCCGGAACCCAGTTGCGCGGCACGGTCGGAACTTGAGTGCTGGGGGCAACTGGGTTCCGGCGTTCGCCGGAATGAAACGGGGGCGGTCAGTGAGCTTTGGCGGCGGTCGCCTCGATCTCGACCAGGAACGCCGGGCCGGCCAGCGCCGCGACCTGCACCGTCGAGCGGGCGACGAGGTTCGGGTTCTCGGGCGTCCCGAAGAACTGCTTGTAGCCGTCGTTGAAGCCGGTGAAGTCCATCTTGCCGCCGAGCGCCGGGTCGCCCGCGACGAACACCGTCAGCTTGATGACGTCGGCCATGGTGAAGCCGTGCGCCGCGAGCGCCGCCTTGATCTTGGTGAAGGTGCTGATCGTCTGGGTCCTGGTGTCGCCGTAGTCCGCCATCGTCAGGGTGGGCGACATCGGCTTGGCGGGGTCGATCGGCGAGGCGAGCTGACCGCTGAGGTACAGCATCTCGGCACCGGCGGGCACGGTCACGCCCTGCAGGATGATCGCCGTGCCGGGGTTCTTGTGGCGCATGATCTCGGCGGCGGTGGCGGGCAGCGCCGCGGTGGCGGCAAGCAGTGCGGCGGTGAGCAGCGCTGCGGTCGGGCGGATGAAGGACATCGGATAACTCCCCAGGGTAACACCGCCGGTCTGTTGAGGGACCGGCGGTTCTGTCGTTGTACTAGAAGGCGAACGTCACGCGGCCATAATAATAGCCGCCGTTGATGCCGTACGGACCGAACTGGTAGGGCGCACCGCCGACCGCCGAGTCGCCCGACAGGATGCCGTCGGCATCGAAGCGGACCTTCTCGGGACGCTTGTTGAACAGGTTGTTCGCGCCCGCCGCCAGCGTGATCTGCTTGGTCAGCTTGTAGTCGACCTCGAGGTCGGTGATGCCCGCGGACCCGACCTTGCTGTACGCATAGCTGGAGGCGGCAGCGGGGTCGTTGTCGTTGTACAGCAGGGCCACCGACTTGCTGTAGAAGGTCTCGCGGGCGACGACGGTGAAGTCGCCGAGCGACCAGTTGACGCCGGCGATCAGCTTCAGGTGCGGCACCGACGTCGTCAGGAAGCTGTCGGTCTGGGCGTTGTAGAGCGTCTGCCCGGTCGCGGCGACGATCGCCGGATCGATGCCCTGCCTGGTGATCTTGGTCTTGTTGTACGCGGCCGACAGCGTGAAGACGGCCTTGCCGGCGTTGCCGAAGTCGGTGTCGTAGCTGGCCACGACGTCGATGCCGCGGGTGCGGGTGTCGGGTCCGTTGATGAACGCCGAGACGAACGCCGGCAGGTCGGCCTCCAGCACGACGCCCGCAGCCTTGATGGCGGCGGCGACCGGATCTGCCGGGTTGCTGGTGTCGGCCGAGATCGAGCCGCTGCCGATGATCCGGTCACGCAGCTTGATCTGGTAGGCGTCGACGGTCAGCACCAGGTGACGGGCCGGGCGCAGCACGACGCCGGCGCTGTAGTTGGTCGACTTCTCGGGCTCCAGGTTGGGGATGCCGAGCACCTTGGAGGCGTTCGAGTTCGCCGCCAGCTGGGCGGTCGCCGAGCCCGGCGCGACGTTGACGGCGGTGTACTGCTCCTCCGCCAGCGTCGGTGCCCGGAAGCCCGTCGCGACCGTGCCGCGCACGGCGACCGTGGGAGTGAAGTCGTAGCGACCGGTGACCTTGAAGGTCGTCCTGCTGCCGAAGTCCGAATAATGCTCGTAGCGCACGGCACCGTCGAGCTTCAGGTTCTCGATCGCGGTCAGCAGGAAGTCGCCGTAGAACGCATAGTTGTTGCGGTTGTGCTTGCCGGCCGCCAGCGGGTTGAAGCCCGGGAACGACTGGGCCCCGGTGCCGTAGTAGGAATTCGGCTCGCCGGCGCCGATCTCGTAGGTGTTGCGGCGATATTCGGCACCGCCGGCAAGGGTGCCGACGCCGGTGAAATCATGCGTTATGTCGAGGTTGCTGGTCCACTCGGTGGCCTTGTAGAGGCCATCGTAGAAGTCCGACTGGTCGTCGTGATACTGGGTGTAGAGGAGCGGGTTGAGCGAATCCAAGGTCTTGATCTTGGTCCGGTCGCTGCCGTAGGTCGTGCTCAGGTCCCAGCTCCAGTCGCCGATGTCGCCCTTCAGGCCGCCGGTAAACTGGAAGTCGATTTCGCGAAGAGCCTCCTGCGGCTTGAAGCCCTCGGGACGCGGGACGAGCGCGTCGGGAGCGCCGTAGGTGCCGGGCAGGAAGAGCCCGTCCTCGCCGACGTTGGTCGATCCGACGACCCGGTTCGGCAGGCGGTAGTTCTCGTACGACTCGGCACGCCGGACGCCGTAGGAGCCGAAGCTGTAGGCCTGGACGCCGTCGGTAATATCGTAGCCGCCGTTGTACGATGCGACACCGAACTTCGAGCGCGCGTCGCCGACGACGCGGTTGAGGTTCGGGTAGCCCTTGATGCCGAGCAGCGCGGTTGCCAGCGCCGGGTCGGTGCCGGCCGGGACGCCGCCGGTCGCGGGGTCGTAGATGCGGATGTCGTATTTCCCGGCGTTGCTGAAGTCGTGATAGCGATAGAAGCCGGTGACGTTCAGGAAGCCGCGCTCCGACTTGATGCCGTAGTTGGCGCTGGCTGAGTACGTCAGCCCGTCGCCGCCGTAATACTGGCCGGCGGTTGCCGACAACTCGCCGCCTTCGCCCGACTTCATGATGACGTTGATAACGCCGGCGATGGCGTCGGAGCCGTATTGCGCCGAGGCGCCGTCCTCGAGCACTTCGATATGGTCGATCGATGCCGGGGTGATGAAGTCGAGGTCGGGAGCCGCGCCGCCCTGGAAGGCACCAGCGAGGATCTGCAGGTTGGCGGTACCGTGGCGGCGCTTGCCGTTGACCAGGACCAGCGTCTCGTTCGGGTTGAGGCCGCGCAGCGACGCGGACAGCGTCAGGTTGGCGGTGTCGCCGCCGAACCCCTGCGCGGTGAACGACGGCACCAGCTGGGTCAGGACCTGGTTGAGGTTGGGCTGGCCGACATGGCCGATCGCATCGGCACCGACGATCTTGATCGGGGCGGCGCTGTCGACGGCCAAGGTGCCGACGGCGCGGGTGCCGGTAACGATGATCTCGCTGCTGTCGTCGGTGGCAGCAGCGGTCGTCTGGGCGGCAGCGACGGTCTGGGCGCCTGCGGATTGGACCGAGAGGCTGGCAAAAGCCAACGCGACGTACGAAATCTGTGTGGTTCTAGTCATTTGGAGTTCCCCGATAAGGTTTCGGCAAACCTCCCCACCGCCAGACACGCTCTTCGACGTCTTCCAGCATATTTCCGTAACTCAAAGTCCGGGATAGTGACAACAGAACGCAGTTATCCAGTTACCAAAACGGCTTTTTCAGTTATATCCCCGCTCAACGACTTTAGTTTTGGTTCTTAGTCGCGTTACGTATCTGTGATTAACCCACGTCTACTGACAAGATACTTCCGAATTGCAGCTAACGATTGGCAGGATTGATGTGACTATTATACAACATTAAACGACAGCTAAGCCGCCGCGGCCAATGCACGGACCGGCTCGGTCACGGCGCGGGCGGTGACCTGTCCGGCGAGCGCGGTGACTGCGGCATGGGCGGACTGGACAGCGCCCTCCTGCCACCCCGGGGTCTGGCTGAGCGCGGCGCTGGCGAAGACGACGCGGCCGGCCGGCTCGCACAGCAGGCGGTAGGCGGGCTTGTCGATATGGCCTTCCTGGCCCGGCCCGGTGGCGATGCCGTTCCACGCCGGCCACGGCCCCAGGCTGTACGGAATCTTGCGCCAGTTGACGACCAGCGGGTCGACGCAATCGGCGCCGTGTCCGGGGTGGACCATCTCGATCGCGGCACGCGCCGCGGCGATCTGCTCGGCGAGCGGCCGGGCCTGGCATTCCAGCGCCTTGGCTCCCGACGTGTAGGTGCCGAGCAGCATGCCGCGCTCGCTGTGCAGGCCTGCGGACGGGTACCAGATCAGCGAGGTGTCACCGCCGACGAAGCTGATGCCGCCGTAGATCTGCTCGCGCTCCCAGAACCGCGGCGCCTCGAACGCGACTTTGTTGGAGGCGTCGTAGATGACGCTCGCGATCGCGGCGGTGGTCGCGGCCGGGAAGTCGGTGTCGATCTTCGCCAGCACCGGGAACGGGATGGTGCAGACGACATAGTCGGCCTTGATCGTGCGGGCGGCGCCGCTCGGCCGGTCGACATAGGTGATCTCGACGCCCTCGGGGCGCTGGCGGATGCGCTTGACCTCGGCGTTGCGGATGGCGCGGTTCTTGAGGTTGCGCTCGATGCCGACGCTGATCTGGTCCATGCCGCCGACCGGCTGAAACATCGTTGCCTGCATGTACATCATGTCTTCGAACAGCGTCATCGGCAGCTGCGGATTGGCCAGCAACTTGTCGAACGGCAGTGGCGCGGCCGGCGTCTCGAAGCTCGACACGCCCGCCCCCGGTGGCGTCCCGAAGCCCGAGCGCGCCGTACCCTTGAACGCCATGTTCTCGTCGAGGTCACCGTAGAACTTCAGGAACGGCAGCAGCTTGGCCTTCTCCTCGGGCGTTACCGCCTGGTCGAGCGCGCCCTGGTTGACCGCCTTGGCCAGCAGCTCCGACAAATAGCCGCGGGTATCGTTGATCGCGACGCGCATCTTGATGCGGCTGCCGTTCTGGTCAGCGATATAGGCGGAGCGGCTGGAGTTGATCTCGACCTCGAGCGGCACCCCGAACTTCTTGGCATAGCCGAGCATGCCCTGGTGGAAGCTCGGCAACCGCGCCGGGCCGGCGTTGAAATAGACTCCGTCGGAAAAGCGCGCGGTCTGCGTCGCCTCGCCGATCATCTCGATCTTGTCGCCGCCGCGCACCGTCCAGGCCCGGCCGCCGACGCGGTGACGCGCCTCCAACACGGTGACCTCGAAGCCGGCCTCCTGAAGCTCATAGGCGGACACCAGCCCGGCGACCCCGGCCCCGAGGACGACGACGCGCTGGCCCTTGCCGAAGCTCGCGGGCAAATTCGGCGGGGTCGCGGCTTCGGCGACGCCGAACATCCCGAGCGACTGCATCGCGCTCGCGACCGCACCCGCGCCACCGGCAGCGCCGATGCGCCCGAGCAGATTCCGTCGTGTCAACATAGGCTTGTCCCCGAACCACGCACACCCTCCCCAGGGAAACGTTGTTTCGGGCGACGCGCTTTGTCTCAGTGCGCCGTGACGACAGGTGACATCAGATTCAGGCGCAAAGCAATATCGGAATTGGCGGCGCCAACGCCTGAAACTTTCGATCGAACGATGAGCCGGTGCGTATGGCCGGGGCGCGGCCGAAACAGTGTCATGGCCGTCGAGGACGTGATGTGCGCCAATCCGATAGGAACGCGTATCTGCCGAGATCCTCCAGTCGTCCTGTTTACAGGTGCCGTCCTAGCTGTCTGCAAACAGGTCAGTCTTGAGCAAGACTGACCGATCGGCGTCGTCGATCGTGACGTCACGCGTCCCCGGATACACCGTATAGATCCGTCCGCTCGGGCCGCGCAGCGCCACGGGCGTCGTTCCGACATAGCGCAGCGTGGATGTCCGGGCAGGGGCGGCCGGTGGGGCGCTCGCCGCAGCCCTCAGCCAGGGCGTCGTTGTGGCGGTTCTCCGGTCGGAACAGCAGGTCACTCTCTGTCCTTCGCGTTGCTCGACTCGGACCGGTCAGGAGGCATCAAGTCGATCAGTGGGAGCGAGGGTCTCCGCCAGTCCGCTGCCGCATGTTCGACCAGGCACGCGGCACCCGAGATGGCCAGCCACAGGCCGACTCCCTCGGCGACGCCGCGGGCCTGCCAGACAGCGAACGGCGCGGCGAACCACAGGCTGAGGCAAAAGGGGCAGTCCATCAATTGCCCCAACTGCCCACCGCCCGCCCGCCGGCGCAGCCAAGCTACCCATCCGAACGGCCCGTCCTCGTGAGCGACCAGATGGCACAGTCGCCATGTCGCCAGCGTCGCGATCACGAGGCCGAACCAGCTCTCCACTAGTTCGAATTGAAGACCGAGAAGGCGACGCTCGGGGTGATGTGGACGTACCCCGGGCTATATTCCCACGGTGGCACCGCGAGCTGGCCGCCGTCACCGCCATCCGGGTTGAAGGCGCGGCCCCAGATGTCGCCGCCAAAGCTGTAGGTGCCCTCGAGTGCGGTGCTCGGCAGTTTGTAGATCACCTGCATGACATCGTCGTTGTCGGTGACCGCGGTGTGCCAGTGATGGAAGGTCGTGCCGCCGGCCGGTTCCTGGACGCCGCCAGAGCCGCTCTCGAACTGGAACGAACCCGCGCCGCAGCCGCTGGCCGACAGCTCGACCGAGCGGAAGTGGTGAGCGGCGGCGTGCAGGGTGACCTGGAAGTACAGGTCGTGGGGTACGACCCCGCGCCGGACCACCGGACAGACGCCGTCGATCGGCGTGAACGGGCCTCCGGGCGACGTGCCCGCCGCAACCTGGAACAGCCCGGTCGGCGCGCTGTTGTCGATGGTGAACGCCACCTCGGCCGAGCTCTGGCTGACGGCGCCGCCGGTGCCGACCTGCAGGGTCACGGCGTAAAGTCCGTCGGCAAGCGTACCGGTTGGCCAGTCGAGCAACAGGTCCTCGGGCAGCCACGGGTTCGGCCCTGCCGGCAATGCGATCGGATACCAGCCGAGTGCGTCCGGCGTCGCCACATACCATTCGCCGATGCCCGACCCGTTCAGCCGGTACAGCGGCCAGGTGAAGTTGGTGAACGGCGTCGGCGACGTGAAGGTGACGCCGCGATCGGGACTGTAGCGGAAGACGAGGCGGTAGTGCGTCGCCGTCGGGTCCGTCTTGGCGCAACCATAGAGCGCCAGCACACCGGCCAGCGGTGACTGTGCCGGCGTGCTCGAGACCTCGCCGAACGTTCCCGACGGGTGCGGCCGGTTGGTCCGGACTGCGTAGCCGGTCGCGGCGTCATAGGTCGACGGGTCGCCGGTCACCGGCAGCCGCCCGGCAGTGACGATCGCCGGCACGTCGCCGCACGGGATGTTGGTCGGGCCGCACAGCGGTGCCGCCTTCGCGTTGGGGCCGGCGTGGAGGGTGACGGGGCCGATGTTGCCCGCGTCCCAGCGCACCTGGAAATAGGTCTCGCCGTAGATCTGCTCCTCGACCCCGTCGCCGTCGGTGTCCTGAAGGACGCGGAAGGTGATGTCGGGGACATCGATGATCGGCGTCCATTCGGGGAAGATGACATCGAAGCAGCGCTTGAACGGCCCAATGTAGCGCCGCATGTCGACCGCTTTCAGGACCGAAGGATCGAGCGACAGGCGGTTGGCGAGCAGCGTCGAGGTCGGCGACGGCGCGTCCTTCAGGCCGGCCGGCTGCGGCACGTCGAGAGCGTGGATCTCGGCCGGCAACGGTGGCCGGATGTGCGGGAGCAAGGCCGGTGACACGAGGGCGGCGTCGACCGCCGTGGTGTTGGTCCCGAACGTCGCCGGGGTCAGCAGCCGGTTGAGCTTGGTGCCCACGGTACGGCCGAACGACGACGCGATGCGATCGACGAGCTGGCCGCGATCGATCGGCAGGCGTGGACCGGGATCACCGGGACCGCGCGGGATCGGCGGCACCTGCTGGGGGATGATCTGGTCGATCAGGTCGTGCAGGTTCGGTCGTTCGAAGATTATCGGGAAGCATTTGCGCTGGAGCCGCCAGCGCACCACCCAGTCGATGTCCCAACGCGGCACCCACACGCAGAAATTGCCGCAGGCGTCGGTCTTGGCCGTGGCGATGACCTCGCGGTGGCAACGGAAGGGGAAGTACCAGCTCCACGGCGAGTTCACCGGGAAATAGCCGAGGAAGGAGCAGTCGGTATCCTCGACCTGGACGGTCGCGAAGGGCACCGGAAAATCCGTGCCGGTGACCGGATCGGTCTTGACCACGGTCCCGCAGATCTTGTGGAACAGGAACAGCTGCGGATCGATCAGGTGGGCGAACTGCTTGGTCGCATCGCTGATCGTCAGGTCGGTCAACTTCTCGGTCGCGACGCCGCTGAGCGACGCCAGCCGCGCCGCGGACGTCGCGCCGATCTTGAACCGGGACGGGTCGGCACTGTCATTCATCACCATTGGATCGTCAGTCATTGAAACCTCCTGCTCAAATGGCAGGTCCGGGCCGCTGCTTTGGCGGCACCGAGACCCAAGCCCGCAACGTTGTGCGGATGCGACCTGGAGTTCGATCGGACGTGTCGGTTACCGGGTTAGCGTCGACGCGGGCCCGCCGCGCCGGAAGGCTCAAGCACTCGAGTTGGCCCGGTCGAGCGGGGTGGCTGGCTTACAGTCGCCTGCTCGATTTCGACCTGGTGTCCGATGTCGACGGTGCCGGTCGGAAAAGGGAAGGTGCGGGGCTTGGCACATGCCACGAGGCGGATCGCCGGGTTGGCGTCGCCGCCGGGGATGTCGACCGTCTGGTAGCGCTGGCGGCTCGCATCGATCGCGTAGACGAACCCGACGAGCTGCGGGATCGCGGCGATGACCGGGGCGAACTGCATCGGCAGGCGCGTTTCGGCCTCACCGGTCTTGATCGAGACGATCAACCCATAGACCGGCACCAGGTCGATCCACCACGGCTGATCGATTTCGCCGGTAACGGTGGCATTTACCGTTTCAAGCGCGCCCGTCTCGGGATCGAGGCGCAGCCCGGTCTTGATGGTCACGTCGATATCCGGATCGGGCGCGTCCGCGACATGGTTCTTCTTGAGGTGCAGCTCGATCGTCATGACCCCGAGGTCGAAGCTGATCGTCGGTTGGCGCGGCTCCAGATGCTGTTGGCCGAACGGACCCAAGACGACGCGCTGCGCGATCGACAGCGACGTGTCGGCAGCGAGCACCTGGTCGACGAGGAGCTTCAGCATTTCGCCCGGCCCATCGTTGAACGATGGCTGAACCACGGCGCAGGTCGAGGTGTCGACGTGGATCGACAGCGTCGACAAGCTGCGCCTGCCTTGTCCGGCCCGTGCCGACAGTCGGTAAGCTTCAGTCACGGGCGGTTTCACGACCTGGCTGCCGGAGCGCTCAACGTCGATTTCATTGAGCTGCACGTGGAAGCCGGCCGGACCGCTGACCGACCAGCTAAGTGTCGTCTCGCCAAATGGGCCGATTGCAGGCGATGTCGCGGTAAAATGATCGAGAACTACGTCATCGAGTATGTCGGCCGTATGGTCCTGATTGTCATCGGCGCCATTGCTGATAGGTTTCATCGCGGGTCTCCCGACCGAGCGGCGCTTTCTAGCCGTCGGTTCACAGTGGATGGCCCTTCTTCAGCGTCATAGCGTGAAGCAATACGCCAGGATTGTATGGAATCGACAATTCTCTGCCCTGATCCCGATCGCAACTCGTCTCTATTGTTGTTGTCAGAAGAATCACCCGTCTGATAGAGTAGTCGTAGACCGATAATCTGCTATCTCATTGCGTGACAGTGCCTAACCGGTGTTATTCTTTACTAGTTGGCCTGGAGTGACCGATTCGCGGGGCCCACGCGAGCGTAGATTGAGTCGCCTGACACACAGTCGGTGGGCACATGGGTGGCGCGCATCATCATCTTGCTGTGCTGCCAGCTACTGAGGGGCGACGGTTCTTTGGGGTTGGATGACTGGCTCCCTGGACTGCGCGCACCACAGTGCCTGCCCCGCGGCAGGGTCGGCTTCGATCGCGATTGTTGGGAGGAAGTGTCTAGCTGACGGCCTCGGCAGTCACTGCGCTGCTGTGCGTGATGACGCCAGCGTTGGCGCTGGCGTCATACCGGTGCTCAATGTCGGCGATCCCGTCTATAACGCGGCGACCGATAGCAACGATGCCGTCGTCGAGATGATCGGGCCGGCCAGTGTTCGCACCAACACCGGCTACGTCATCGTCATCGCGCAAACGTTGGGCGATACCTGCTCAGACCGGCCAGACATTCGAAATCGCCCATGTCACCGACGCGGTCATCAACCGCGCCCCGCGCGTCGTCAGCGTGACGGTCAAGAACCTCGGCGACGCGACCACCCAGGGCAGCGAAAGGGCGCTTGGACCCTCGCGTCGGCCGCCTTACTGATGGGCTGACAGTGATTGGGGGCCTTCACATGACCATGACTCGCCGTGCGCTACTCGGCGCAGCCACGCTCGCCGCCGTCGCACCTGCCGTTGCCGCGACCGAGGTGTATCCGGGACGGGTCACGCTCCGGGCGTCGGGCAAGCGCGACTATGCCGCGGCGATCGAGGCGATCCGGGCCTGCGCGCAGGCTGAACTCGTCGCGACCGGCCTGCCGGGCATGATCGTCTCGCTGGTCGACGATGAAGGCTTCGAGGCCGAGCTCTGCATCGGTTGGGCGGATCTCGCCAGCCGCACCCCGGTCGGCCCCGACCATCTGTTCGAGATCGGCTCCATCTCCAAGTCGCTTGGGGCGCTGGCGCTGTGGCAGCTCGCCGCCGAGGGCAAGATCGACCTCGATGCGCCGGTGTCGCGCTACCTGCCGTTGCACTGCCTGCCGCCCGAGCCGATCACCGCGCAGCACTTGCTCAACCACGTCGCGGGGTTGCCGGACGGTGCCCCGATCCCGCCGAACTCCCCGGATGGGCGGCTTTGGACCGGCGCGAAGCCCGGCACCAACTTCTCCTACAGCAACACCGGCTACGAGCTGATCGGCCTGTTGATCACACAGGTCGCCGGACGGCCCCATCCGGAAGTGATCCGCGAGCGCGTGCAGAAGCCGATCGGCATGCTGCAGGCGACGGCGCACGTCCACGTCGAGGACCGCAGCCGCATGGCGACCGGCTATGTCACGGCCGACGACCTGCCGCCGATGTTCGGCTGCGCGCTGGTCGAGGGGCCGTGGAACGAGATGGACGAGGCCGCGGGCAGCGTGATGGCGACGGCCGCGGACATGGCCGCCTATCTGCGCTACGTGATTGCGCTCGGTCGCGGCAAAGGTGCTCCGTTGCTCCCCGATGCGAGCGCCAGGGCGCTGCTCGGCAACGTGGCGAAGGCCGAGGAGGTCGGCGGCGGTTACTCGTCCGGCTTCATGCGCACGAAGATCGACGGCCGGCAGATGCTCCATCACACCGGTGGCATGCAGATTTTCGCCTCGTCCTTCGACGTCGATGCGGAGGACGGCGTCGGCGCGTTCGCGAGCACCAACGGTATCCTCGCCGAGCACCGACCGGTCGCGGTGACCGCCTATGCGATGCGGGCGTTGCGGGCGGTGCGCGCGAACAAGCCGCTGCCGCCCCAGCCGGATCTGTACGAGCCGCGCCGGGTCGACACGCCCGAGCGGTATGTCGGCCGATGGGTTTCCGCCGACGGAACCGTCCTCGAATTTGCCAAAAGCATCACCGGTCTCGTGGTTCGCTCGGGCGGTCGGACCGGGCGCCTGGAGGCATTGGGCGGCAGGCTCATCACAGATCTGCCGGGCTTTCGCGCCGGGATGCTGGAGTTCTCCGCTCCCTTGAACGGGGACAAGAACGCGAACCCCGACAGGCTCTGGTACCGCGACCGTGCGTTCGGGCGCAACGAGGCACCCGCTCGGGCAGCGCCGGCGCCGGCGCGGCTGTTGGCATTGGCGGGTGCTTACCGCTCCCCAAATCCATGGATTGGCGGAGCGGACTTCGTCGTCCGCGGCGACCGGCTGGTGGCGCTTGGCGCCGGGCCGCTCGTGGAGGACAAGGCCGGGTTCTGGCACGCGGAGGAGGACAAGGGCGGTTATGAACGCTTCTGGTTCGACACGCCCGTCGCCGGCCGCATGTACCGACTGATCGCCTCAGGCGCGACGATGGCCCGGATGAACTGAGGCGTCGACCGAACGCGCTGCCAGGGGATCAGGCCTTGACCAGCCCGCCACGGCTCTGCGCGCTCCAGGTCTGCCGACCGGTCAGGAAGGTCACCCAGCCCAGCGCCGCACCGGTGTGGCGGAGCAGCTGAAAACTGAACGGCTCGAGCAGCGAGGCGAGCACCGCCGCAGCAACGCCCATTGGCGCCCCGCCCGCCCAACGCCGGTAGAGCACGAGCGACCAGAGGTGGAAGGCAAGGTCGATGGCGATCTTGGCCGCGATCACCAGCGCCACCGGCAGCAGCACGTGGACGCGGCCCGTGAGGAGGTAGAAGACCAGCAGCGCGAACGCGGTCAGGCCGAATACGGGCTGCAGCGTGTCGAACGCCTTGACCGGCAACATCCACCGGCCCAGCGCGCCGTAGCGGCGGTCACCGACCATGTCGCGGTACCAGTATTGGGTCTGCAGGAAACCGCCGAACCAGCGCCGCCGCTGCGCGAGGAACGCCGGCAACGTCGCGGGCGCGGTGGTGCGGGCGCGTGCCCCGCCGACAACGGCCGTGTGCCAGCCCAGTCCGCTGAGCGCCGAATGACGGCGGAGGCGGTGGATCAACTCATAATCCTCGACCAGGCAATCGGGGTCGAACCCGCCGACGCTGAGCACCGCATCGCGCCGGAAGCCGGCGAACGCGCCCGAAATCAGCAGCAGCGAGTCGAGCCGGGCCCAGGCAAAGCGGGACAGGAAGTTGCGAATGTATTCGTAGCGCTGGAACCACTCGAACAGCCGGCCGCCGACGGAGGTGTCGCAAACCGGCGCCAGCACGCCGGTAGTCGCGACCAGCCGGGGATCGGCCGCGAAGGCGGCGCGCACGGCCCGGATCGCGTCTGGCTCCAGCAGCGTGTCGGCATCGACCGTTAACACGACCTCCGCATCGATCGCTGCCAGTGCGACGTTCAGCGCCGCCGCCTTGCCGCCGTGGGGCAGGCGTAGCCAGCGCAGGCTCGGGTGGCTAGGGCTCGGTGCGCTCAACCCGCCGAGCAGCGGCTGGACGAGCCCGAATCGCTCCGTCAGCAACGCCGCGGTGCCGTCGCTCGACCCATCGTCGGCAACGACGATCAGTTCGGGCGCGTCGGCTTGGCCGAACAAGGCGTCGAGCGTGATCGGCAGGACCGCCGCCTCATTGTACGCGGCGACGATGACGCCAAGGCGCACGGGCGTGCCCCGCTCCGGCAACGGCTGAAGCCGCCGCAGCGTCCAGGTCTGGATCGCCGTGAACCCCAGCAGCACGGTGTCGTAGGCGATGTAGACGAGGCCCACGCTCCAGGCGAATACGCCCGTGAAAAAGAAGGCGCCGCCGAACAGCAGCACCCACAGCAGCGCCACGCCGCCGTGGACGAGCAGGCTCGCGAGCGGCGTCGGCGGGGCTGCAAATCGCGGTGAGTGTGCGTGGAGCGAAGTCTGGAGGCTGGACGGCAAGACGGACCCTTCGCGAGCGGCAACATGGCCCATAGCGGCTGGTGCGGTGAACGTGCCATGACCTGATGTCTCATGCAGGGTGAATCCGAGGCGACGTGACACGCAGCGACAAATACACGCGGCCGGCGATCGTGCTGCACTGGCTGATTGCGTTGCTGATCGGCATCAACGTGGCGCTCGGCCTGCTTGCGGACAGCCTGCCCGAGAACTGGATCCGGCCCGCGATCGACGGGCACAAGTCGATTGGACTGACCGTGCTGGGTTTAGTCGCCCTTCGCATCCTGTGGCGCGTTACCCACGCGCCGCCGCCGCTGCCGCATTATGCCGGCTGGGAGAAGACCGCGTCGCACCTCGCCCATTTCGCGCTCTACGTGGTGATCGTCGGCCTGCCGCTGACCGGCTGGATGCACGACAGCGCCTTCAAGGCCGCCGCTGAGCATCCGCTGACCCTGTTCGGCCTCGTCGAGGTGCCGCGCATCGGCTGGATCATGAGCATCGCCCAGCCCGGCAAGGAGCGGCTGCACGGTATCTTCTTCGGCTGGCACGCGGGATTTGCGTGGGCGCTGTACGGGCTGTTCGCGCTGCACATCGCGGGGGCGCTCAAGCACCAGTGGATCGACCGGCACCGCGAGTTGCAGCGAATGTGGCCGTAGCTGCGAGATCGACCGCAGACAAGACCGACGGATAGCAGCGGGTCCATCGGCAGCGCGAAGTCTGCGACGATCGTACCGAGCACGGCAAGCGCCGCTAATCAGTATGCCGGATGCTCTGAATCGCCGCCGAGCGCCGACAACTGAAATCGGCTAGCGCTAGCTGGGCATGACCTGGGAAGCGCTGTTGCGCTGCTCTCAGAATCGCATTCGCTTCACCGACATCGCCGTAGAAGCCGAGAAGCTCGGCTAGATAGGCCGTATCGAAAGGGCTGAACGGATTGAAGGCCACGGCCAGGCGCGGATAGTTGATCGCTTGGTGCATGCGGCCAATCACGCCGAGGTCCACGCGATCGTGCGATTGATCACTGCATTGTGCGGGAACGCCGTGCCGCTCGAGGTACGCAGGCGAGCCCACCACTACCCAGGGTATGTCGCTCGACAAGCGTTGGGCGACCATGTCCTCGGGCACCGTGCCGCCCCAGCGGATGCCGGCATCGGCACCCTGCGCAACAACGTCGACCATGTGGTTGGTGATCGCGACGTCGATCGCGATCCCGGGATAGCGTTCCACGAATACCGGCAGAACCGGAGCGAGCAGCAGCGAACTCGCGTGCTCCATGACGTTCAGGCTGATCCGGCCCGCTGGATCATCGCGATAGCAGTTCAGTCCCTCCACGGCAGTCCCGATCGCGTCGAAAGGTGCCGTGAGCGCCGCGTAAAAATCCTCTCCCGCCGCGGTCAATGTGACGCTGCGGCTGGTCCGGTTGAGCAGGCGCACGCCGATGCGTGTCTCGAGCCCCTTCGCGAATGGCTGAGGGCGGAGGCGGTAACGCCAAGCTCCACCCCTGCGCGGCGAAAGCTGCGGTGCTTCGCCAGAGGATGAAGTAGGCAAAGTCCGCCAGGTCCGCGCGGCTGATGCGCATGCTCCATCCTCTGCCGTCACGCGCTTGTTGATGCAACTCCACTGAGCAATATTCAGCGTGGAGCTAGCGAGAGCAAGGCCGGCACACCGGCGGAGCGGCGGGTTACAGGCAGAGTGCCATTTCCGGAGATGCGCACCAGTCGGTGTTGGAAACCGGTAGTGTTGGTAGCTCGCGCTCATGAGAGAGAAGCAGCTTTCCGGCAACCGCGGTGTGGCCAGGAACGACGATGGATTGGCGCGACCGCCGAGCGGCAACTCCGCGGCAGCCAGCGCTGCCGATCCATTCGGAGTTATGCTCAGGCAGTCGCCTTTATGAAATCGATGAACGCGCGCAGTGGGGGCGGCACCAGCCGGCGGTCGGAGTAATAGAGGAATGGGCCTGAGAATGGCTGCCACCAATCCGGCAGCACTGGTTCCAATGCGCCGCTGTCGAGATGTGGGCGCAGCCAATCCTCGAAAAGCGAGACGATCCCGACCCCGGCGACGGCGGCATCGACGGCGAGATCGATCGCGCCGCCGACCTGCACGATGAGCGGACCACGCGGCTCGATACGGACGATCTCGCCGGCACGCTCGAACTCCCACGGCGTCGTCAAAGCGCCGCTCGGGAAACGTCCGAGCAGGCAGGCGTGCGCGAGCAGATCACGCGGATGGTCAGGGCGGCCGTGGCGATCGAGATACGCGGGCGCGGCAGCCGTGGCGATCCGCTGGACGCGCGGGCCGATCGGCACCGCGATCATGTCCTGCTCCAGCCGTTCGTCGTAGCGGATGCCGGCGTCGCATCCTGCGGCGAGCACATCGACGAAGCTGTCCTCGGCGACGATCTCCAGGCTGATGCCGGGATGAGCGGCGAGGAAGCCCGGCAGGATCGCCGGCAGCACCAGACGTGCTGCGCTGACGGGCACGTTGAGGCGGAGCGTTCCCGCCGAGCCTTCCCGGAGGCCGCGAAGGGCATTGAGCGCCGCGTCCACCTCCCCGAGTGCCGGGGTCAGCCGCTCTAATAGCCGCGCGCCAGCTTCGGTCGGGGTGACACTGCGCGTGGTGCGGTGGAGCAGGCGCAGACCGAGCCGCGTCTCCAGACGCCGCACGGCTTCGCTCAACGTGGAGGCGCTGGTCCCATTCGTTCGTGCCGCGTCGCGAAAGCCGCGCGCCTTCGCCACGGCGACGAACGCGCTCAGGTCTCCAAGATCACGATCCATTGTCCGATTTTCCGTACAGCTCGTGCGGACCATGATGGATTATCGCGCGGTCGGGCAACGTCTAACTGGTCGAAGAAGAGGAGACAGACATCCAGACGATTGATCAGGCAGGCAGCTTCCGGCTCGGCGACCACACCGTGAAGCGGCTCGGTTATGGTGCCATGCAACTTGCAGGCCCTGGCGTATTCGGCCTGCCGCGCGACCGCGGCGCGGCGCTGGCCGTCCTGCGCGAAGCGGTCGCGAGCGGAGTCGACCATATCGACACCAGCGATTTCTATGGCCCGCACGTTACCAACCAGCTCATCCGGGAGGCGCTCCACCCCTATCGCGACGACCTCACGATCGTGACGAAGGTCGGCGCGGTGCGCGGTCCTGATGGGTCGTGGAACCCGGCGCAGGATGCCTCAGCACTTACAGCGGCGGTGCACGACAATCTCCGGAACCTCGGCCTGGACGTACTGGAGGTCGTCAACATGCGCCTCATGGGTGGCGGCAACGGGCATGGTCCGGAAGAGGGATCGGTCGAGCCGCAACTCGCCGCGCTCGCCACACTTCAGGCGCAGGGCCTTATCCGACACATCGGGTTGAGCAATGCGACGTTCAAACAGATCGAGCAGGCTCGTGGTATCGTCGAGATCGTCTGCGTGCAGAACCAGTATAACCTCGCTCACCGGGATGATGATGCCATGATCGACGCGTTGGCGGCGGACGGCATTGCCTACGTTCCCTTCTTCCCGCTCGGTGGCTTCAGTCCGCTCCAGTCGCAGACGCTGTCCAAGGTGGCGGCACGTTTGAGTGCGACGCCGATGCAGGTGGCGCTCGCCTGGCTGTTGCGGCGCTCGCCGAACATACTGCTGATCCCGGGCACATCCTCGGTCGCTCATCTCCGCGAGAACCTTGCTGCGGCGTCGCTGGAGCTTCCCGATGAAGCGGTGACGGCGTTGGACGACCTCGGCTGACAAGCGGACGGCTGGGAGAGCGACCGCGCATCCGGGAAGCAGGCTATTTCGCGACCACGATCGACGCCAGCAGACCGCCCTCCGGGTGGTTCGCCAGCGAGACACTTGCGCCGAAGGTTTGCGCCTGAGCGCGGGCGATCGTCAGCCCCAGGCCAGTCCCGCCGGTCGATCGTGAGCGGCTCGCACCGCCACGTTCGAACGGTGCGAACATCGCCTCGATCCGGTCCTCGGGAATACCGGAGCCTTGATCGCGAACGGTGATCGTCAGCCCCCTCGTCGAGTCCGAGCACGCGATGTGCGCGCTGCCGCCGTATTTGACGGCATTGTCGACGAGGTTGACGACCGCCCGGGTCAAAGCGTTGGGCTTGACCCGGACGACGGCCCCGCAACCACTCTCGAAGGTCACCGCCGACCCGAATTCGCTCGCATCCTCGGCGATGCTGGACAGCAGCGAGTCGATGTCGACGCTCGATATCGGCTCGCTGCTTTCACTGCTGCGGGCGAGTTCGAGGCCCTCGCGCACCAGTGTCTGCGTGGCCGCCAGATCCGTGGTCAGCCGCTCCTTCAGCGCCTCGTCGGCGACTTGCTCCAGCCGCAGCCGCAGGCGCGTCAGCGGGGTCTGCAGGTCGTGGCTGATCGCCGCCAGCAACTGCGTCCGGTCGCGCACGCCGTCACGCACGCGCCGCTGCATGACGTTGAACGATTTCAGCGCGGCGCGGACCTCGGTCGGGCCGCGCTCGGCAATCGGCTCGGGCTCAGATGCGACCGATATCGTACGGGCCGCGTCCGCGAGACGCCGCAGGGGGGTGGCGGCAATCCGTGCGACGATCATCGCCAGCACCGCGCTCGCCGCCACCACGACCAGAAGATAGGCCGGGTCCAGCATCGAGCTGCGCGGGATGATCAGTGTCGGCAGGATGATGGCGAGGGCGCGCGGCACCCCGGCCTTGTCGACGAAGCGCACCAGCCAGCACTCTGGCATCGGCATGTCGGCGATGCCCGCGGCCAGCCGATCGATATCCTTGCCTTGCGGCGGAAGGCACAGCCCGCCCGGCAACTGGCCACCCTCGGCGTGCGCGGCGCTGCCGAGGCGGGACCTCAGGAGCCGTGCCAGGACGGGATCGGGCGCGGCCAGCGAGACGTTGGCCGGAGCCGGCAGCGCGCCGAGGATCCGCCGCTCGGCAAGCATCTTGCCGAAGATTTCGGGCGATTGCTGCAGCCGCTCGGCGATGTCGGCGACGCTCATCGCGACGCGGTCCAGCCGGGCCTGGTCGAAGTCATGTCGACGGGCATGCTCGGCCAGCAACAGCGATCCGATCGAGGCGGCGGTCATGCCGATCGCCAGGATCAGGAAGATGCGGCCCGCCATCGATCTCATGAAATCCCGGGTCCGGACGAGCATCCCGCGCGGCTCAGGAATAAGTGACATCGCTCGCCAGCACATAGCCCTCGTTGCGCACCGTCAGGATCAGCGCCTCGCCGCCGGCTACCCCGGCGAGCTTTTGCCTAAGACGGCTGATCTGGAGGTCGATCGAACGATCATAGTTCACCGTCGCGGCGCGCTCAGGCAGCAATTCCTCACGCGCCAACACGGTATTGGGCGCCTCCGTGAAGCGGCTGAGCAAGCGGAACTCGGCCGATGACAGGATCACGAGGCGATCGTCGGGCGCGACCAGCCGGCGCTGCAGCAGGTCGAGCCGCCACCCGCCGAAGGTCGCGACGCGCGCATTGCGCGACCTGGCCCCATCCTCGCTCCGCGTCCGGCGCAGCAGATTGCGGACCCGCGCGACGAGCTCGCGCGGTTCGAACGGCTTGGTGAGATAGTCGTCCGCCCCGAGCTCGAGGCCGAGCACGCGGTCGATGGCACTGTCGCGGGCGGTGACCATGATGATCCCGCTGGTGACGCCCTCGGCGCGAAGCTCGCGGCACAGGTTGAGGCCGTCGCCGTCGGGCAGGTTCAGGTCGAGCACGATCAGGTCGACGGGTCGCTCGGCCAGCGCGGCGCGGATGTCAGCGACGCTACCGACACCGACGACATCCTGGCCGTCGCGGACCAGCTGCGCGGTGATCAGTTCGCGAATGTCGTCATCGTCGTCGACGACGAGGATACGGCTGGATTGCTGTTCCTGGTTCGCCTGCATCCGCCCTGGATAGCATCGCGCGGATTGGAAGTCTCGGTGCGGCCCGGTCCCGACACACGCCGATACAAGGCGTTGCGTGCCGTTACAGGACGACAACCGAATTGACGTGATCGACACCAACTTTGGCTACCGGGAACGGCGTGCGTCGCACAGGACGGACCGCGCCGGATTGCACGATCCGCCAGTGCTTCCGGAGAGTTTCATGCGTTTTCCCGTGTCGGCCCGATCCGCCACCCTGGCTCTGACGCCGCTGGTGTTGGTGCTGGGCGCGTGTGCCGACAAGGCGGCGCCGCCTGAACGACCGGCGGCCGAGGTCGGCTTCGTGACGCTGGCCGTAGGCGCGGTGACGCTCTCGACCGAACTGCCCGGCCGCACGACGGCCTTCCTGACGTCGGAGGTTCGTCCGCAGATTTCCGGGCTGATCAAGGCGCGGCTGTTCACCGAAGGTGCGATCGTCGCGGCCGGCCAGCCGCTGTACCAGATCGACCCGTCGCTCTACCGCGCGACCGTCGCGCAGGCGACCGCCGCGTTGGCGAGCGCACAGGCCAGTCTCGTTACCGCGGAGGCCAAGGCCAAGCGCTACGACCGGCTGACCGACATCGAGGCGGTCAGCAAGCAGGACAAGGACGATGTCACCGCCGCGGCAGGGACGGCCCGCGCCGCAGTCGGCGAAGCCCGCGCCACGCTGCAGACCGCGCGCATCAACCTGGGCTTCACCCGGATTACCGCGCCGATCGGCGGGCGCATCGGTCGGTCCGCCTATACGCAGGGCGCGCTGGTCACGGCGAGCCAGACCGATGCGCTGGCGACGATCCAGCGGCTCGATCCGATCTACGTCGATATCACACAGTCGTCAGCCAAGATTGTCGCGTTACGGCAAGCGCTCGCCTCGGGCGGCGCGCTGCCCGCGAGCGCCACGATCCGGTTGAAGCTGGAGAACGGCACCGACTATCCGCAGGCTGGCCGCATCGAGTTCGCCGAGGCGACGGTCGACCAGAACACCGGCAGCGTGACGATCCGCGCGCGCTTCCCCAATCCCAACAACCTGCTGCTGCCCGGCATGTTCGTGCGGATCGTGGCGCCCGAGGCGATCGTGCCCAACGCGATCCTCGCACCGCAGGACGGGATCAGCCGGGACCCGACCGGGGCCGCGACCGCTCTGCTCGTCGGCACGGACAATAAAGTGGTGCAGAAAACCGTCACCGCCGACCGTGCGATCGGTGACAAATGGCTGATCACGGCCGGCCTCACGGCTGGCGACCGCCTGATCGTCGAGGGCGTCGACAAGGCCAGGGCCGGCGCTGTGGTCAAGCCCGTCGCCGTGAAGGCGAACTGAGCCATGAGCAAATTCTTCATCGACCGACCGATCTTTGCGTGGGTGCTGGCGATCGGCATCATGCTGGCCGGCATTGCCTCGGCAATGTCGTTGGCGATCGCGCAATACCCCGACGTCGCGCCGCCGTCGGTGTCGGTCAGCGCGACCTATCCGGGTGCATCGGCCGCAACGCTCGAGACCAGCGTCACCCAGATCCTCGAGCAGCAGCTGACCGGCATCGACGGGCTGCTGTATTTCTCGTCCACGTCGAGTTCGTCGGGCAGCGCGCAGATCAGCGTCACCTTCGTGAAAGGCACCGATCCCGACACGGCTCAGGTGCAGGTCCAGAACAAGGTGCAGCAAGCGCTGTCGCGATTGCCCAACGAGGTCCAGCAGCAGGGGTTGACGGTCACCAAGTCGAACAGCGACTTCCTGATGATCGTCGCGGTGTACGACAAGACCGATCGCGCCAACCAGACCGCGATCGCCGACTATCTGGTCAACACCTACCAGGACCCGCTGGCGCGCGTGAACGGCGTCGGCCAGAGCCAGGTCTTCGGGTCGCAATATGCGATGCGCATCTGGCTCGATCCGTTCAAGCTGGCCGCGGTCAAACTGATGCCGTCGGACGTGCAGGCCGCGATCCAGGCGCAGAACGTCGAAGTCTCGGCCGGGCAGATCGGGCAGAAGCCGGCACCGGCCGGGCAGCGCCTGAATGCGACCGTCACCGCCAAGTCGCGGCTCCAGACGCCGGAGCAGTTCCGCAACATCATCGTCAAGTCGCAGACCGATGGTTCGGTGGTGCGCCTGTCCGACGTGGCGCGGATCGAACTCGGCAACGAGAGCTACGACACCGTGTCCCGCGTCAACGGGCATCCCGGCGCCGCGATCGCGATCCAGCTCGCTCCCGGGGCCGATGCGCTTGCCACCGCCGAGGCGGTCAAGGCCAAGGTCAAGGAGCTCGAAGCCGGCATGCCGAATGGCTATGTCATCGACTATCCGCGCGATACGACCGACTTCATCAAGCTGTCGGTCGAGGAGGTCGTCAAGACGCTGCTCGAGGCGATAGTCCTCGTCGTCATCGTCATGTTCGTCTTCCTGCAGAGCTGGCGGGCAACGCTGATCCCGGCGATCGCGGTGCCGGTCGTGCTGCTCGGGACGTTCGGCGTGCTGGCGCTGTTCGGCTACTCGATCAACACGATGACGCTGTTCGGCATGGTGCTGTCGATCGGCCTGCTGGTCGACGACGCGATCGTGGTGGTCGAGAACGTCGAGCGCCTCATGGCCGAGGAAGGTCTCTCGCCGCGCGACGCGACGATCAAGTCGATGGGGGAAATCGGCAGCGCGCTCGTCGGCATCGCTTTGGTGCTGTCGGCCGTGCTGCTGCCGATGGCGTTCTTCGGTGGCTCGACCGGCGTCATCTACCGGCAGTTCTCGATCACGATCGTCTCGGCGATGCTGCTTTCGGTGCTTGTCGCACTCATCCTGACGCCAGCCCTGTGCGCCACGCTCCTGAAACCCAGCCACCAGGACCCGCTCACTCGCAAGGGACCGTTCGGGAAATTCAACCGCTGGTTCGACCGGACGACCGGGCGCTACGTCAGCGCGGTCCGTGGGGTCGTCGGACGTCGCTTCCTTCACCTCTGCGTCTATGCGGTGATCTGCGTGGTGCTCGCCGTGCTGTTCGTGCGCCTGCCGACCGGCTTCCTGCCGGCCGAGGACCAGGGCCAGGCGCTGATCCAGTTCACGCTGCCCGCCGGCGCGACGGCGGAGCGCACCGATGCGGTCGCCCATCAGATCGAGAATTACTTCCTGACCGACGAGAAGAAGAACGTCGCCAGCCTGTTGAGCATCCAGGGTTTCGGCTTTTCGGGCTCGGGGCAGAACGCGGGGCTCGCCTTCGGCAACCTGGCGCCGTTCAGCGACCGTGGCGACAAGGCCGATTCCGCCGAGGCGATCACCGGGCGCGCGACGATGAAGCTGGCGGCGATCCGTGACGCCCAAATCTTTGCGTTGACCCCACCGGCGATCTCGGGGCTCGGCCAGTCGAACGGCTTCACCTTCGAGCTGCTCAATACCGGCGGCCTCAGCCAGGCGCGCTTCCTCGAGTTGCGCAACCAGCTGATCGCGGCCGCGGGGCAGGATCCCACGCTCGCGGGCGTTCGCGCCGGCTCGCTCGACGATACGCCGCAGCTGCACGTCGATATCGACGAAACCAAGCTCGCCGCGCTCGGGCTGGCCGAGAGCGACGTGACGGCCACGCTCAGCTCGGCCTGGGGCAGCACCTACATCAACGATTTCGTCGATCGCGGGCGTGTGAAGCGCGTCTACATGCAGGCCGACCAGCAGTTCCGCGCCCTGCCGACCGATCTCGACAACTGGTTCGTGCGCGCTTCCGCCACCGGCACGATGACGCCCTTCTCGGCCTTCGCCACATCGAGCTGGACCAAGGGACCGTCGTCGCTGTCGCGCTTCAACGGCCAGTCATCCTACGAGATACAGGGCCAGGCCGCGTCGGGCGCAAGCTCAGGCGACGCGATGAAGGCGATCGTCGCCCTGCAGCAGAAGCTGCCGCAAGGCACCGGCTATGCCTGGAGCGGGCTGTCCTATCAGGAGCAGCTGACCAACGGCCAGGCGCCCAAGCTGTATGCGATCTCGATCCTGGTCGTGTTCCTGTGTCTCGCAGCGCTGTACGAAAGCTGGTCGATCCCGATCGCGGTGCTGCTCGTGATCCCGCTCGGCGTGATCGGCGCGGTCCTGGCGGTGACGCTGCGCGGGCTCGATAACAACATTTATTTCCAGGTCGGCTTGCTCACTACGATCGGGCTGGCGGCAAAGAACGCGATCCTGATCGTCGAATTCGCCGAGGACGCGCACAAGTCGGGCAAGAACGCGCTCGACGCGGCGCTCGAGGCGGCCAAGGTGCGGCTGCGGCCGATCCTGATGACCAGCCTTGCCTTCATTGCCGGCGTCATCCCGCTTGCCATCGCGACGGGGGCCGGCGCGCAGAGCCGGATCGCGATCGGTACGGCGGTGGTAGGCGGAATGCTGACCGCCACGGCGATCGCGATCTTCTATGTGCCGCTGTTCTTCGTGCTGGTCGGCCGTCTGTTCGGCATGGACAAGGCGGCTCCCGCGCCGGCCCCGTTGGCCTTGCCCGCGCCGGAGACCAGGTGATGCGTGCGCTTGTTCTCACCGGCGCCGCGGCGGCGCTGCTGTCGGGCTGCAATCTCGCGCCCGCCTACGTCCGGCCAGGCCTGCCGGTGGCGCCGAGCTTGCCGACCGGCGCATCCTACGGTCCTGCCGCATCGACGACCCAGGTCGATCTGCCGTGGCGCGAGGTCCTGACGGACGCGAAGCTCCGCACGATCATCGACCGCGCGCTGGCCAATAATCGCGACCTGCGCGTCGCCGTCGCCAATGTCGCGTCGGCGCGTGCCAGCTACCGCGTCCAGCGCGCGTCGCAGTTGCCGACGATCGCGGCTGGCGGCACGGCGTCGTATGCCGGCGGTGGCAGCGCGAGCGGAGCGGTCGACGTCTTCGCGGCCGATGTCGGCATCAGCAGCTTCGAGATCGACCTGTTCGGCCGCCTGAAGAACCTCAGCAAGGCGGCGTTCGAGACCTATCTCGGCACCGAGGCGGGCGCACGCAACACGCGGCTGACGTTGATCGCCGAGACCGCCACCGCTTATGCGACGATGGCCGCCGACCAGGAACTGCTCGTCGTCGCGCAGGACACCGTCGCCAGCACCGCGCGGTCGCTGAAGCTTACGGTGGCGCTCAACGAGGCCGGGCTTGCCGGCAAGGTCGACATCCGCTCGATCGAAACCACCAACGCCCAGGCGCGCTCGGACGTCGAGAACGCGACCACGCAGGTCGCGCAGGACCGCAACGCCCTCGAGTTGCTGGTCGGTGCGCCGGTCGAGGATGCGCTGCTGCCCGGCACGCTCGACGATCTGGGGAGGGGGATCGCCAAGGTCCGCGTCGGGCTGTCGTCGCAGGTGTTGCTGGGCCGGCCCGACGTGATCGAGGCCGAGCATCAGTTAGTCGGTGCCAACGCCAATATCGGCGCGGCGCGCGCGGCATTCTTTCCGACGATCACGCTGACCTCGGCGGTCGGCTTTGCCAGCACCGCGCTGTCCTCGCTGTTCACCGGCGGCGCGTTTTCGTGGTCGGCCGGTCCGTCGGCATCGTTGCCGATCTTCGGCGGCACCACTCGCGGCAATCTCGACTACAGCAAGGCCCAGCGCGACCTGTACGTCGCGCAGTATGAGAAGGCCGTGCAGACCGCTTTCCGGGAAGTCGCCGATGCGCTCGCCCGCGCCGGTACGATCGAGCGCCAGCAAGCCGCGCAGGCGGCATTGCTCACCGCGTCGAGCCAGGCCTACACGCTGGCCGAGGCGCGCTACCGCGAGGGGATCGATACCTATCTGACAACCTTGGTGGCACAGCGCGTGACGTGCTCCCCGTTTTCAGGCCGCGCATAAGTTAGGCTCGGTCCACAGTTGTCCCGGATTGGGACGGCTGACGTACGCGGCGGGCGACAGCCCGCCAAGCCCGCTGTGCGGCCGTACGGTGTTGTAGTCGAGCTGCCATGCCGCGATGATGCGCTTCGCGGCGGCGAGCGACGTGAAGGCGTGCTCGTTGAGGCACTCGTCGCGCAAGCGACCGTTGAACGATTCCACAAAGCCGTTCTGCGTCGGCTTGCCGGGCGCGATGTAGTGCCACTCGACGCCGGTTTCCTCGCACCAAGCCAGGATCGCGCGACTGGTCAGTTCGGTGCCATTGTCGCTGACGATCGTCAGCGGCTTGCCGCGACGCTCGACGATCGCCGCCAGTTCGCGGACAACCCGCTTGCCCGAGATCGACGTGTCGACGACGCTGGCCAGACATTCGCGGCTCCAGTCATCGATGACATTGAGCACTCGGAACCGCCGGCCGCAGGCCAATGCATCACTGACGAAGTCGAGGCTCCAGCGCTGGTTGGCACCTTGGGGCAACGTCATCGGTGCCCGCGTTCCCAATGCGCGCTTGCGGCCGCCGCGCTTGCGGACCGTCAGCCGCTCCTCGCAGTACAGGCGGTAGATCTTCTTCAGGTTCATGGTCTTGCCTTCACGCCTGAGCATGATTGCCAGCCGCCGGTAGCCGAACCGCCGGCGCTCGTTCGCAATGGCCCGCAACCGCTCCCGCGCCGCGCCGTCGTCGCTACGCACCGGCTCGTATTGCCAGGCCGACCGGTTCGCTCCAATCAGCCTACAGGCGCGGCGTTCGGAGAAGCCGTGGTCGCCCACGAGCTTCTCCACCGCCGCGAAGCGATCTGCAGGCCGGGTCAGTTTTTTGCCAGCAGGTCCTTCAGCGCCGAAACGTCGAGCATCGATTCCGCCAGAAGCTTCTTCAGCCGCCGGTTCTCGTCCTCAAGCGCCCGCAGCCGGGCGACCTCGGACACCGCCATCCCGCCAAACTTCGCCTTCCAGTTGTAGAACGTCGCGTCGCTGATCCCGTGCTTGCGGCACAACTCCGCCGTCTTCACGCCCGCGTCATGCTCTCGCAGCACGGCAATGATCTGCTCTTCGGTAAAACGGCTCCGTCGCATGGCTCATCTCCTCTCGATGAGCCCAACTTACCAATGGCCTGATTTCAGGGGAGCACGTCACGCGCGCTCTACACCGCGCGCCAAACCCGGATTGCCACCGATCTCACGGCGCTGACCAATCGCATCACACTCTATCAAGTCATCGGTGGCGATAGTGCGAGGCCGGATGCGATCGGTCTAGGCAAGCCAGCGATATCCCGGGAATAACCCCGCGCCAGGGAGCCTGAATGGGATTTCCTTACACCGGCTGACCCAAGACTGCTCTATTTTCCCGATGGCTATGGTCCAGATCGACGCCCGCTAACCCTTTGTGAGCGAATGAAATAACGGAGCGGGTGTCTTGCGAACGGGAGGCTAATTGGTCGTCGCTGCCCATCTTTTCTGCCGACTTTCGCCGAGAACCGCCAAGCCGGCCATCCGGGCCGCGATCCTCCGCACTTTCTGCCTTCGTCCACACGAAGTGGCTTCTTGCGCGATTGGCTCAGAAAACGGCGTGGTCGCCGCGTTCCGGAGCGGCGGTGCCGGCGAGCACGGCGCCGTAGTAGTCGAAGAGCGTCTCGGTGCCGGTCGAAGGGGTTGCCGCCGCATCGTATCGGTGGCTGCGCGGGTCCAATACGAGCATGGATTCGGTGGCATAATAGTGGCCGATCCGAGCAAGTTCGGCTTTGGCGGCGAACGACGGTGCGATGCGGCCGAAGGTGCCGAGGACACCGATGATGCCGCGCAGCAGGGCGACCGGTACGGATCGGAATTTCGGCGCGCGCCCGAGCAGCGCGAACAGCGCCGCTCCCTGCTCGCGGGGCGTGATCGCCTCGCCCGGGCCGCCGATCGGCAGGATACGGTTCCAGCGGCTTTCGTGCTCCAGGCAACCGGCGATGTAGTCGGCGAGGTCGGCGTCGCTGATCGGCTTGCACGCAGTAAGGCGTCCATCGCCAAAGATCAGGAAGGGCCGGCCCTGCCGTACGCGCTCGATCTGGCCGGACAGCGATTTGAAGAAGGCGGTCGGACGCACGATCGAATAGCGCATGCCGGATGCAATCAGGGCTGCCTCGAAAGCCAGCTTGGCGCGCTGGAAAGCGAGCAGCGGCTTCTGCACGCAGATCGCCGACAGCAGGACGAAGTGGCGCACGCCGGCCTGCTGCGCCGCCGCAAGCGCGTTCAAATGTGCGCCGTGATCGATCGCCCAGGCATCGTCCGGCACGCCGGTGCGCGAGGCCATGCAGGACACCACGGCGTCAAAAGGCTCGCCTGCGAAGCCGTCGCGAGCCCAGGACAGCGGATCCGTGACATCCAGTACCCTGACGGTCGCCCCCGCCAACGCCGCGCCGCCCCGCCCGAAGCAGACGACGTCGTGGCCACGTTGTACGAGGGCAGACGTCACCGCACGGCCGATCGTGCCGGTCGCGCCAAGCAGGCAGATCCGCTGGCGCTGTCCCGAGGTCTGATGATCGTGCGTCGCCTTCACCCCGTCCTGCCGGTCCAGAAAGCCACGGGTCAGGCGGAAAGCCAAGCCCGTGGATGCCCTGAGGCAGACGGTGCGGCAGCCGGATCAAGGACCGCGATGGTGCGACCGTCCGGCGCGACTACGGTCTCCATCACCAGAACCGGCTTCCGGGCATACCCTTGAACGGCCCGGCAACCGCCGATGTGATCCAGCCGCCGTAAAAGCCGCCGGGCTGCGGGACGACCGGCTCGCCGTCGACGAAGCACGCGTCCATCGCCCCCGCGTATAAGGCGACGTGGTCGCGCAGGATCGTAAAGGGTGGTGTCGGGTCCGGGTACGACCAGGCAGCTCTCGCCCGGTGCGCGCCGTCCGTCTTCACGTCGAAGTAGCGAGCGTGCCCCTTCCACTCGCAGAAACTCGACCCTCCGGCCGGCACCAGGACACCCGGCGCGATGTCCTCGGGCGGAATATAATAGCTTGGCGGATGGCTGGTCTCGAGTGTCCGCACCGCCCGACGGGTGTCGGCAACGATCGCCCCTCCAAGCCTGATCAGGATGTGTGCGGCGGTCCGCTCCGCGATGGCCGGGCGTGGATAGTCCCACACGCTCTCCTGGCCGGGCCGGAATGGGTCGGGACGAACAGGGTGCACTCTGCCTCAATGCCCAACATCGCCGCGCGATGCGCCGCGCATGTCGTCGCAGCGATGATACGCGCAATAGCCGTTGTAGAGCTGAGCGTAAGTCTGGTCTTGGGAGCCCAGGAAGGGCCGCGGACGGTCGGGATTAGGTTCTCGCCGCCATGAAGCTGCCAGGAACTCCCATTGATGGTCGTAGAAGCCCGCGCCGCTGATCCGCAAGCCTGCGCCCGCTGCCATGCCGCTCGCGAGAGGCCTGTTGAACAGGAATAACGCAACCTACGTTTTAGCTGCTTTTTCCAGACGGAACCACAAATGCGACGGTAAGTGACCGAAATTATGGTGCACCCAAGATCAAAAAGATGGGCACTCAGATCATTGGGAAGTTTCTGTTGCCTTGCTGGACACCAAGTGATCGGGGGTGATGTGCGAGACCGTTCCCGGATGAGCGGACGCAGTGTTCCGGACATTGATTTTGGCGCGGCTGCTGGCGACGGCGCTTGGTACTGAGGTTGCCGAAGATACGCCGTTGGGCGTTCCCTGCTTGGCGGCTTCGCGGTAGCGAGGACCCAAAATCGGCCGTTCAGGCGGCACCTCCCGCGCCCCGAAACCTGCCGCTCGTTCATGTGCACCGACCGACCGTTTCGGCGAACTTGGCCAGTCTCGAACGGCCATGTCTGGGGCGTTGCAGTCATTCCTTGGTGCACGTCGGAGAGAGCCTGCCTCCTCCGCGCGAGAGGAAGTACGCAAAACATGTCCATCGCGATCCAAGCGCCTTTCGGTTCGATGCAGGTTCCATGCTTCGGCTCGGATACAGCGGCAACCGTTCGCGTGACTTGCGACATACGGACGGCAAGCGTTTGACTGTCACATAGACAACGTCGATATGTGCGGACTTGGGTGCCGCAACCTTTAACATCGCGGGCACCTTAGCGCGGACATCACTGCTTCAGGTGGCATCGTCCATTCGACAACGAGATGTCGGCACTTCGTGTCGAGGACCTGGAAAGGGCTCTCCATCAGCATCGGCAACGAGCTTTCGCCGGGCGACCTTGTCCATCTCCGGGCGTTTCTGCTCGTGGCCGAACGTCTGAGCTTTTCGCAAGCCGCAGACGCGCTGCGGGTCAAACCGTCCGCGCTCAGTCACACAATCCGCACTCTCGAGGAACGGCTGGGCATCCAGCTCTTCAACCGCACCACCCGCAGCGTCGCCCTCACCCCGGCCGGCAAGGCGCTCGCCGCGCGTCTGGGACCGGCGATGCAGGCGATCGGCGGCGCACTCTCCGACGCCCGTAGCATCGCCAACCGGCCGAGCGGCACCGTCCGCATCGTCGCTTCCCGGGTGGCGGCGAGGTTCGAGGTGGCACCCGCGCTCGCCCGTCTGGCTGCCGCTGCGCCCGACGTCGTCCTCGACCTGACTGTGACCGACGCGACCATCGACTTCGTGGCGAATGGGTTCGATGCCGCCGTCCGCATCGGCGAGGAGATCGATCAGGACATTATCTCGGTCAGGATCGGTTCTGACCTTCGACAGATACCCGTGGCGTCGCCCACCTATCTCGCAGAGCACGGACGGCCGATCGTGCCCGACGACCTCCAACATCATCGATGCATCCAATGGCGATGGGAAGGACGGGAGACGCCCTACGCCTGGGAATTCAGGCGCGACGGCGAATGGTTCGAGAAGGCGGTCACCGGGTCGTTTATCGTCGACGACCGGCAGGTCGCCATAGGTGCCGCGCTCGCCGGGGCCGGCATAGCCTTCGTCACCGAGCGCGAGGTCGCGGACCATCTTGCGACCGGGGGCCTGGAAGCGCTCATGCTCGACTGGACCGACACCTTTCCCGGCTACCATCTCTGCTATCCCCGGCAACGCCAGATGTCTCCGGCTCTACGGACGGTGATCGACGTCCTGCGCGGGAAGAGCTGATTATCTAATCTCGCTCACAACGACGAGTGGAACACCGGGCGTTATCCTCCAACACCTCCGGGCGCATATCGCTCCTGACGATGCAGCCGAAGCCTGCATCGATATGGAGGAAGAGACATGGCCAGAACCTGGCTGATAACCGGCATCTCCCGCGGCTTGGGCCACGCGCTCGCAACGGCGGCACTGGAGGCCGGCGACCGCGTGATCGGCACGACGCGGAGCGGCGACGCACCTGAAGGCCTGCCCGGTGACCTCACCGTCCTTCCCTTCGAGGCAAGCGATCCCGAAGCCGCCGCCCGTCTGGCGACCGATGCGTTCGGGGTGCACGGTCGGATCGATGTCCTGGTCAACAATGCCGGTTACGGACTGCTCGGTCCGATCGAGGAGACCGACGACAAGGCGCTCCGTGACCTGTTCGAGGTCAACGTCTTCGCGCCCTTCCGGCTGATCCGCGCCGCCCTTCCCTACCTGCGGGCGCAGGGCAGCGGTCACATCGTCAACATGGCATCGATCGCCGGCGTGGCGCCGAGCATGGGCGCCGGCGTCTACGGCGCCACCAAGGCCGCCTTGTCCGCCATGTCGTACAGTCTGGCTGCCGAAGTGTCGCCGTTCGGTCTCTGGGTCTCGGTGGTTTCGCCGGGCGCCTTCCGGACCGAATTCCTCGGAGAGGAATCGATCCGACGGACCGCTGCGGAACGGGCGTACCGCGCCGTCGACGAGGCGTTGGCGAACTGGTCGGCGAACGACGGCCGCCAGGCCGGTGACCCGGCACTTGCGGCGGCAGCGATGCTGCAGCTCGTCGAAGCCGACGAGCCGCCATTGGACCTGTTGCTCGGACAGGACGCCCTGAACCGCGCCGAGCAACGGGCCGAACGCATGGCTGCCGACATCCGCGACTGGCGGACGATATCCGCCGACACCGCCCACCGACCTGCGACGACGAAGACGGAAATCATTCCGGCTGCCTTTTCAGCTCCCCGACTTCGGCCGTCCGTTCATGTCGGTACTCTTGTCGGACCTTGAGCCGGCGAGCATCGTGCTACCGCCCAGCTTGAGCCACCGCATGAACCCGACGATCACCGCCTTCGCGCTGTCCTCCGATCGTGGCCGGGGACTGGCGCGGGATCTGGCGGTGCGGTGGGCTCTGGAGTAGGTGGGCCAGCCTTATGACGTGCGTCTGCTCTCTTTCGCCGCGTTGAAGGAGCCACCGCATCGTGTTCTGCAGCCGTTTGGGCAGATACCGACTTACGAGGACGGCATGCTCGCGTTGTTCGAGTCGGCGGCGATCGTGCTCTGGGTGTGAGGGATCCGGGCGAGGAGCCGAGGGAACCGAGATTGCAGCGATCACGTCCCTCGCTGAATTGTGCGCGGCGGTCATCGCAGGGGCCGTCTTGACCGGCCACGACAAACGCTAGGGCACAGAATTGCGGATGCTAATCGGCAGGCTCGCCGGGTGCATCTAATCCCGGCCTGTGGAATTAAACTCGGCAAGCTGATCGATGCGATCACGATAAACCTGAGCCGTACACGCTGAGCTCCTGCACCGGGACCTTTCGTTGAGAAAGTCAGTCTGCCCGGCATCAATCGCGCGCACGTACGGAGAGTTGCCGCCTTCGATGGCGCCGTAGTACGCCGCAGACATCTGATTATCGAGTGACGCCAGCTCTCTGTCTCGACAGATCATCTGATTGACCTTGGCCGTTGCCCGACGACAGTTGAAGCTCGGCGCAAAGTTGTAGCGTGACAGGCCGAGTGAATGCGCCGGTCGGGACCAACGAGATCCTCGCGCTGCCCCGGCTACCCGAACGTTCGTAGCCACCACCCTGCGGCTCGATACTGCGGAGCGTTGAGGTGCCATCAATCGAGACCCGACATCGATATTTGGGGCTCGAGAAGCAGCCTCCTTAGGCTGATCGGGTAGTGTTGCGGGAACGCCGTCTGCAGGCAGCGAGACCGCCGGAGCCGATACCACAACCTCCGCCGAAACGGTCGGGGGACTGAGGAGCGTGACGTGAGTTACAGGTACGGCTCGGCGGTTAGCGGCGCTCGATACGTCGTCGTGGAGAACCCAACCGAGGCTGCCACTGGCGCCTAGCGCCACAATTGCAGCGGCAACGACCAGCGGGCTGATCTGCCGTTGGGTTAGGCGTCCGCGAGATCTGGGTGGGTCCGGACGAGTGGCGGAGCTAGATCGTTGTGGAGGGGCCTCGGCATGGGCCAACATGTCGTCATCACTCTGCACGGGACGTCTCTGGGGTGGCGGCGGAAACGTTGCTGCCGATGCAGCAGGCGCCTGCCGCATCATCGGCAGGACGCCGTCTCGTGGCAAGGCCGCTTCCTCGACGCGCACGGCCCCGTTTATGCGGCTGCTCCCACCGAAGCCAAGTGCCTCAGCGCGTTCACGGCGCCAATCGTCATTTTCGGCCACATCACGTCCCTCGAATTAGCCTACGAGACGGCGTTGATCGAACTGCCCACCAGGCGTGCTAGGCGCGATAGCTGCTACCAACATCGTTGTTCAGGAGGGCAGGTTCGCACGACACGTCGCCGCTGCTCAGCAAGCCCTCTCATACCCAGCTTGCGGCCAGTGACGTGAACACTGCCTGATCACGTCTGTTAACTTTCGTTCACACCGCATCATGGTTATCATCTGTGGGCGAGTTAAGGACACGTTGGGTTGAGCCTATCCCAGCCTTATCGACGACTTATGCACCATCGTTCAGCGGTCATTGGCGGGCAGGCCGATGATCGGGATCCATGGCGCGATCGGTAAGAGATTGTCGTGAGACATACGACGTGCCTCATGGACGTGACGAATGAACCACGTCTCTAATTCATCGTCGCTCAACACCGGATTTATCATTCGGGCCTCCGGCAACCTTCGACCTAGGCGGCGGTCTGGAAACGGACCACATGCACAATATCGCTTATGGCGAACTATAGTTCCTCAACTCAATTGCCCTTGCAACGACTGCATCAGCGACGACAAATATTGACATTACAGAAGTACTAGTTGGTCTAGGTAGTTAGATACGCAGTTGATATTCCGAACGGATATGAAGTCAGATTGTCTCTGACGCGGCGCCGAGAGCATAGAAATTAAGGTTATGCGTGGACAGCCGGAATGGCGATGGCCTAAACTAACTGGCTTTCGGCGCTGACGCGTTCCTAGTCAGTGATGAGACGCGAGGATCAAATCCCCGCGTCTCAGTCAGATTGCGGGTTAGGCGCTAACGCGCATCGTTGCCCCACGGCGCCGACGAGCGCCGACGCCAACCAGGCCGAAGCCTGCAACCATCAAGGCCCAGGACGCGGGCTCGGGAACCGTCGACGGGTTGCTACCGTTCGCAAGTGTGCCAGCGACATCATCGATCTCGTAGGCGATGCCGGTGGCGTGGAAGCGCAACCCAGTGATCACCTCATTTGCACCGGCGGTGATGTAGATACGCTCGTTAGTGTGAGCGGTATCCTGTCCACCGTTTGCAGGTGAAAAGTCGGCCCCGTTGATACTGGTTAGTGTAGCACCGCCGGCACCGAGTACGTCGACCGTGTTATAATCATCGACAGAGCCCCAGTAAAAACTGACGGTCGAGAGGTCGAGTGTGTTCAACGTGGCAACGCCGTTCGGCTTTTCCGGCGAGGTGTAGAAAAATGCCGTCGTGTCGCCGGCCGGTGCCGCATAATGATTCTTCGACGTGCCGGTGACGATATCGTAGTTGCCGCTATAGGAGAAGCCTGCGGTCGGCGCAGAGTCGAATGTAAAGAAGGTTGTTTCGGTGGCCAACTTACCCGGATCGGGCGCACCCGGAGCCACGATATAAGTTACGGCTCCAGCCGGCGCAGCAGCGGCAGCCAGAAATGCCAGGGCAGGCAACAAAATATGAGGCAGTTTCATCTGTTCATCTTCCTTCGAAACGCCCCCCTGTCTTAAGAATGAAGCAATTAGTGTGCCAATAGTGGAAACTGGAAGATTACAATGACTTAAGCGATCATTACGACTACAGAATGTAAAGCACACCGACGGTTTTATCCCTAAAGCCGTTGCGATAACGAAACTCACGTAGACGGAACGGTATAGAGTTGTTTCGCACCGATAGCGAAGACACATATGCTGGAATTCTATATTCCAAGATCAGGAAACAATACAGTCCGCAGCATTTCGTTTCGCTGGAGCCTATTTTTATAGTCTAGTATGACCCACCATCTGATATAATCTTATCAAGTGCGATAACATTAACTGCTACGAACGATAGTTGACAAGCCGACAGTGTTCGTCTTGCATATGCCATTCGTCGCTGCGTCGTACTTCAGCGCGTGTGAACGGCTTGTTTGAACCCAAGAGTTCCAAGCCGCCGATCACTGAAACGAATAGCGACGAGCGTTAACACGCTAGGGTCAGGACTCACTGATCAAAGCCAGAAGATGACGGTGGCGGCCAAGGCGATGGCCGATAAGAAGACCGTTGGACAGCGATCATAGCGGGTAGCGACGCGGCGCCAGTCCCTTAGGCGTCCGAACATGATCGCGATGCGGCTGCGGCTCGGCTACCGGCGCTTGTCGTATTTGACGGGCATGATCCGCGATCTTCGTCCAAGAATGCAGGGTGTTATGCCCTTTGCCAGCAGGGCATCCCGGAACCAGTCGGCGTCGTAGCCGCGGTCGCCCAGCGGCCAGTGCGCCTTGGGCAGATCGTCGAGCAGCGCTGCGGCCCCTGTGTAGTCGCTGACCTGGCCAGCGGTCATCAAGAAGCTCAGTACGCGACCGTCTGCGTCGGTGACCGCGCGCAGCTTCGTGTTCATGCCGCCTTTGGTGTGATCGATGAGTCGACCGAGACGCCCTTTTTAACCCGCAGGCTCGATGCCGTGCGGTGCGCCTTCAAATGGGTCGCGTCGATCATGATCGTCTTCGGCGTAGCGCTCGCGGCGGTCAATCCTTCCATCATGCGCAGGAACACGCCCCTTTCGCCCCACCGCTTCTAGCGGTTGTAGAGCGTCTTGGACGGTCCTTACTCCCTGGGTGCATCAGCCAGCGCAAGCCATTGCGGTTTACGAAAACGATGCCGCTCAACACCCACCGATCATCAACCCGTGGCGTGCCATGGCTTTTCAGAAAATACGGCTCAAGCCGCGCCATCTGATTCTCGGTCAGCCCGTACAGGTCGCTCATGCTCAGTCTCCTTGCGGAGCCTGAATCAGAGCGCGACGTGCAGATCAATGGGTCCTGACCCTAAGCAGTGCATTCCCCGGTTCACAGGCCAGACAGTGCTCATGGGTAGCCGCTTGAAGCTGAACCGACGTCTACAACTCCGTGTGCATGTCGGCGCCGAAAATTATGCGCGATTATTCAACAGCGCGATTCAGAAGTGCTCAGCCATCTCCGGACCAACACGCGCCTTCATCTTTCGTCGAACAAAGGCATCGTCGGCTATACACTTCTATATTGATTGAGATCCAAAGGGGCCGATCATGGTGCGATAATACATTTCTGCAGCGCCATAAGATTGCCCGGCGTGCCGCTCCAAGCTTGCACGGTCGCGGACAATTATACGGCCGCGATAGCAACGAATAAGCAGCTGTCCTTCAAGCACATGTAGACAGTCCGTCACGCTGGCTCGACGTGAGCCTAGGTTGCGGCTGATCTCGTCGTGTTTGATAAATATCTGGTCCGTGGGAATGCGGTCGTGTCGCATCAGCAGCCAGCGGCAGACGCGCAGATCGAGCGAGTCACGGGCAAGCGAGACGATTGCCTGTGACATCTGTGTCATTACGATGCCGACAAAACGCATCACCGCGTATTGCAGCGTCCGACTTGCCTCGCAGGCAGCCATGATATCGACGATCGAGATGACGAGTACTGTACCTGGCTGCATCTGGATAACCGCTCGCTCTTGAGACTGGCCTGAACCGACCAGTGCCGACCAGCCAATCATCCCTTCATATCCAACCACGGCCGTCTCGACATGCTGGGTATCCCCAAACTGTCTTTCGATGGAGACGATGACGGTCTCCGGAAAATAGACGGCAGCAATAGGATAGGCTTCATCGAGAAGTATTTCGCCCGGCTCTACGGTGATCCGACTAAGCTTTCCGGCGAGCAAGACCCGGTCGTCGACGCTTAACGATCGCAGAAACTGATTTGGAGAGTCGGCGCTCTTAACAGCGGTCAGCATATAGGCTGGCGATTCCTTGTTGCTCGGACAGATACGGTGCGCTGGCGTTCGCGATGCGCAAAAAATCTGCGCTGTGATGAATAAAATAATGGAACCATTTGGCTGCTGTCCGGATCAGTCCAACTTGAAGGAACGCCAGCGTACCGGGCCGATTAGAACGCTGGTTCCGCACGATAAATTCGTCCAGCATTTGTGCCGATGTTCCATAGGAGCGGCGCTATGCCCGACCAGACCGAATTGCTCGAAGCGCTTGAAGCGCGGGCCGAGAGGCGCGACCAACGACGCGCTTTCTTCCGGGCTTTTGGCGCCCTTGCGACAGCCGCCGGAAGTGCATCGGTCATCTCGACCGCCGCCAAGGCGGCAGCGCCGAGCGACCCCGATATCCTCAACTTCGCTCTGAACCTCGAGTATCTCGAGGCTCAGTTTTATTCCTATGCGGTCAACGGCACCGGCCTCGCCGCCAGCATGCTGACCGGCACCGCCAAGCAAGGCACTGTAACTGGCGGCCGTGCCGTGAACTTCACCGATCCCGTGGTCGCATCCTACGCCAGGGAAATTGCCGGTGACGAGATCGCGCACGTGGCGTTCCTGCGCGGCGCGCTCGGCGCGTCGGCCGTGGCAATGCCGTCCATCGATGTTGGCACCGATCCCAACGGCGCCTTCTCCAGTGCCGCACGTGCTGCCGGCCTGATCGGGCCAGGCCAGTCGTTTGACCCCTATGCCAGTGACGAGAACTTCCTGCTCGGCGCGTTTATCTTCGAGGATGTAGGGGTTACCGCCTACAAGGGCGCGGCACCGCTGATCACCAACAAGACCTATCTCGAGGCCGCCGCCGGCATCCTCGCGGTCGAGGCCTATCACGCCAGCATCGTGCGCACGACGCTCTACGCCAAGGGCATCCAGACCCCGTCGCTGGTCGATGCGACCGAGGCAATTTCAAATGCGCGCGACAGTCTCGACGGGCCGAGCGACGACGACCAAGGCATCCGCAATATCGGTACCGCCAGCAACATCGTACCGCTCGATGCGAACGGCCTCGCCTACAGCCGGTCGACCGGACAGGTGCTCAACATCGTCTATTTGAACAGTGCCGCGGTGACGAGCGGCGGTTTCTTCCCCGCCGGCGTCAACGGCGCAATCAACCTCAGCGCCGCAAGTGCGGCCTGACGTCATTTAAAGCGGAAGGAATTGTTCCGATGAACCAGCACCATCTCATCGCCGAAGTCTTTGAGCGCCAAGCGAAGCGCCGCGAGGAGCGCCGCTCATTCCTGAAAGTTGCCGGTGCCGCCGGCGCAACGATTGCGGCTTCCGCCATGCTCGCCGGTTGCGGGGACGGCGGCGATGGCAAAGGCGTTCCGGACTCGACCTCGGCACCGCAGATCGGCGATGCCGACATCCTCAACTTCGCGCTGAACCTCGAGTATCTCGAGGCCAGTTTCTATCAATATGCAGTCAACGGCATCGGCCTCGCATCGAGCATGCAGACCGGCACCGGCACGCAGGGTGCAGCGACCGGTGGGCGGCAGGTGATGTTCACCGATCCGGTGGTCAAGGCCTATGCGATCGAGATCGCGGGCGATGAACTGGCGCACGTCAACTTCCTTCGCAGCGCGCTTGGCGCCTCGGCCGTGGCACAGCCAACGATCGATATCGGCACTGATCCCAACGGCGCATTCTCCAGCGCGGCGCGTGCCGCCGGGCTGATTGGCGCGGGTCAGTCCTTCGATCCTTACGCCAGCGACGAGAACTTCCTGCTCGGCGCCTTCATCTTTGAAGATGTCGGCGTGACCGCATACAAGGGCGCTGCCGCCGCCATCCAGAACGCAACCTACATTGAGGCCGCGGCCGGTATCCTCGCTGCGGAGGCCTATCACGCCGGCCTCGTGCGGACTGTATTATACGCCAAGGGCATTCAGGCACCGACGCTAATCACCGCCGCTGGGAAGATCTCCGACGCGCGAGACAGCCTTGATGGATCCAGCGACGATGACCAGGGTCTCGTCGACGCGAACGGCAACGCCAACCTCGTGCCGACGGACTCCAACAGCATCGTCTACAGCCGGACCACCGGCCAAGTGCTCGATATCGTCTATCTGACCAAGCTCGCGGCGACCAAGGGCGGGTTCTTCCCGGCCGGTGTCAACGGGACGATCAACATGAGCACCGCAAGCTGACCCTGCGCGTCCTGAACCGACTGGCCTAGGGAAGGGCACCTCAGTGCACGGCACGTTTCCACTGCCCAATACCGTCGGGCTCGCGAACATCACGCGCCGTAGTCTTGACGCGGCGCACGCCTCGGTCGGTGTTCCGGCGGGGGCAGGGCAGTTCTGGAAGAAGCTCCTCGCCTTCACCGGGCCGGGTTACCTCGTGGCCGTTGGCTACATGGACCCCGGCAACTGGGCGACGGGGATCGCGGGCGGCTCGGCGTTCGGCTATTCGCTGCTGTCGGTGGTGCTGCTCGCCAGCGTCATGGCGATGCTGCTGCAGGCATTGTCCGCCAAGCTCGGCATCGTCACCGGCATGGACCTGGCGCAGGCGTGCCGCAGCCGCACTTCGCGCACCGGCCGCATCACGCTGTGGTTGCTTTGCGAAGTCGGCATAATCGCCTGCGACCTCGCCGAAGTGTTGGGCACCGCGGTCGCTCTCCAGCTGCTGTTCGACATTCCGCTGGCCGTCGGGGTCTGTCTCACCGCTGCCGACGTGTTCATTGTGCTGGCCCTGCAAAAGCGCGGGTTTCGCCGGCTCGAAGCGTTCGTCATAGCGCTGCTCGGGCTGATCGCGGCCTGCTTCGTCTATGAAATGATAGTGGCTATGCCGGCACTCGGCGCGGTCGGGGCTGGCTTCGTGCCGCACGCCGACATAGTCATGAACCCGGGCAAGCTCTACCTCGCGATCGGCATCCTCGGCGCGACGATCATGCCCCACAACCTCTACCTGCACTCGTCGATTGTGCAAACCCGGCGGTTCAGCCGCTCCGACGTAGGCAAGCGCGAAGCCGTGCGGCTCGCCACGATCGACAGCACCGTCGCCCTGACGCTGGCATTTTTCGTCAACGCCGCAATCCTGATCCTCGCGGCGGCAGCGTTCCACGAAGCCGGGCACACCGACATCACCGAGATCGGCCAGGCGTTCAGGCTGCTTAGCCCGCTGCTTGGCGCAGGTGCTGCCAGTGTCGTTTTCGCCGTCGCCTTGCTGGCGTCGGGCCAGAATTCGACGGTCACCGGAACGCTCGCCGGACAGATCGTCATGGAGGGCTTCCTCGACCTGCGTATGCCGGCCTGGGCGCGGCGACTGGTAACCCGCTCGCTGGCGATCATCCCTGCGGTGTTCGTCGCGAGCGTCTACGGCGGTAGCGGCGTCACGAAGCTGCTGGTCCTGAGCCAGATCGTGCTCAGCCTGCAGCTCCCGTTCGCGGTCGTGCCACTGGTGCGAATCACCTCCGACCCTGCGGTCATGGGCGACTTCGCCAATCGGGGCTGGTTGAAGTGGACCTCGGTCGGTGTCTCGGCGACCGTGACCGGCCTCAACCTCGTGCTGTTGTGGACCCTGGTGTGAGACGCGGTTCCTTTCCTGCGCTTTGCGCATCGACGCTCTGCTTCGTGGGGTTGGCTGGCGCGGCGCGCGCCGACGTGTTCGAGATCGGGGCCAACGGCTCGGTCACGGTCCGGGCAAACAACCGCGGCGTCACCGGTAAAGCGGATCCAGAAGCTGTCGCCATGCTGGGTCCGGACATTCCCGATGCGGCCCTGACGACTGTCGATGCACCAGTTGTCCCGATCGCGTTCCGGAGTTCGTTGTCTCAGGCGGCTGAACGAGCTCGGGTCAGTCCGAATCTGCTCGCGGCGCTAGTGTGGCAGGAGAGCCGCTGGCACGCGGCCGCTGTCTCTCCGAAAGGCGCGCGGGGGCTGACGCAGTTGATGCCCGGTACAGCTCATGCCTTGGCGGTCGATCCGGGCGATGCGGCAGCCAATCTAGCCGGCGGCGCGCGCTATCTCCGGACGATGCTCGATCTGTTCGACGGCAACGTCGAGCGCGCGCTCGCTGCCTATAATGCCGGTCCCGGCCGAGTGCTGCGGACCACCGGCCTGCCGGCCATCGCCGAAACCCGCGCCTACGTCACCTCGATCATCGATCGCCTCGACACGACCAGCGCACCGTCCTGCAAGGAATGCAGCCATGACTCACATTAGACACCGATTCCACCTGTGGCTCGTCGCGCTGGCGCTGCCCGCCGCCGCCTCGGCGCAGGCTGCCGGTGCCGATCCCGCCGGCTCGGGGCCCATTGTCGCTGCGCTCGGCTGGCTGCAGGGGACACTGCTCGGCAACGTCGCGACAGCGGTCGCGGTGATCGCCGTCGCCATGGTCGGCTTCATGATGCTGACCGGCCGTCTGAACTGGCGCTTCGGCGCGACCGTGATCGTCGGCTGCTTCGTGCTGTTCGGCGCTTCGGCGATCGTGTCGGGCATCCAGACGACCGCGATGGTGCATTGAGCGGTGCTGGCTCGCACGCCCGTGTTCCGGGCGCTAACCCGACCGCAGATGTTTGCGGGCGTCACCTACAGCTTCTTCGTGCTCAACGCGGCCGTCACCACCGAGGCCTTCCTGATGACGCGCAGCTTCCTGGCGTTGCCGGTGGCACTCATCGTTCACGGCGTCGGCTATCTCGCATCCCTGCGCGAGCCCCGCATCTTCGACCTGTGGCTCACCAAGGTCAGCCGCACCCCGCGCGTCCGCAATTGGAAGCGCTGGGGCTGCAACAGCTACGCGCCCTGAAAATCCAGTGAGGAATTCGGCGATGGCGAAGTGGAAAGGTCCGGCCGCGTGGGGGCAGAAGGAAGCCCGCGCGGGCGACCGCTTGCCCTATGCGCGTCATCTCGATGCGAACACGCTGATGCTGCGCGACGGTTCGGCGATGCGGATGATCCAGGTGCCGGGGCTGGCCTTCGAGACCGAAGACTCGGAGGCGCTCGACCATCACCTAGGGGTGCGTGAGGTGATGCTGCGCTCGGCGCTCGATGCGCGTTTCGTAATCTACCATCATGTCGTTCGGCGGCGCGTCTCGGTCCAGCTCGACCATGGGATCGAGGCACCGTTTGCAGCGATGCTCGACGCGCGCTGGCAGCAGCGCCTCGACGAGCGCCGGCTGTTCGTCAACGAACAGGTGCTGAGCATCGTCCGTCGCCCGGCACGCGGCAAGACCGGCTGGCCCGAGCGGCTGCGGCGGCGAATGGGTGGCGCGCGGGTCGACGTCGACGTGGCGGATCTGCGCGCGCTCGATGCCGCGACGACGGCCCTGCTCGCCGGGCTGGGAGCCTACGGCGGACGTATGCTCGGCACTTACGACGGCAGCGGGGGCCGCTGCTCCGAGCCGCTGGAAATGCTGTCGGCGATCTACAACGGCGAGATGCGGCCGGTGCTGCTGCCCTCCTACGATGTCGATGTCGGCCACCACATCCCCTATGCGCGGGTGAGCTTCGGCCTCGATGCGATCGAGGTACGCCGTGCAGGCGGGCGCGAGTTCGCGGGCGTGATCTCGATGAAGGACTATCCCGACACGACGCGGGCCGGGCTGATCGACGGCGTGCTGCGTTTGCCGCACGAGTTGGTGCTGACCGAAAGCTTTGCCCCGGCTGATCGGCAGGTCGCGCGCGAGCGGATCGACCTCGCCATCCGCCGCCTGCGCTCGGCCGACGAGGAAGCGGGTGCCGAACGGCGCGAGATGCTGTCGGCCCGCGATGCCCTAGGTGCCGGGCAAGCCGGGTTCGGCGATCACCATCTGTCGCTGATGGTTCGCGCGGCCGACCTTCCGGGCCTCGACAGCGCGATGGCAGCCGCCGCCGCGACGCTCGCCGACATCGGCGCGGTGGCGGTGCGCGAAGACATTAATCTGGAGCCCAGCTTCTGGGGGCAGTTTCCGGGCAACGAGAATTACGTCGTGCGCCGCGCCCTGATCTCGACCGGCAACGCGGCGGGCTTCCTGTCGATGCACGGGATGCCGATCGGCCGGGCCGCGGGCAACCACTGGGGCGAGGCCGTCACCGTCTTCGAAACCACCGCCGCGACGCCGTACTTCTTCAATTTCCATGAGGGCGATCTCGGAAACTTCACGGTCATCGGGCCGTCGGGTTCGGGCAAGACCGTGGTGCTCAACTTCCTCGCGGCGCAGGCCCAGCGGTTTGCTCCGCGGACCATCCTATTCGACAAGGACCGCGGTGCCGAAATCTTCCTACGCGCCTGCGGCGGCTATTACAGCCGCCTGCTGCCCGGCGAACCGACCGGCTTCAACCCGCTCCGCCTCCCCGACACCGCGGTCAACCGCGCCTTCCTGCGCGACTGGCTCAGCGTGATGCTGGCAGTGATCGGCACCGAGGAGGCCGGCACGATCGCTGCCGCCGTCGATGCACTGATGGAGGCGGAGCCCGCTTTCCGTCGCCTGCGCTACTTCCGCGAGTTGCTGGCGGGCAGCCGGCGACCCGAGCCCGGTGACCTTGCCGCGCGGCTCGATCCCTGGATCGGCAACGGCGAGCACGCCTGGTTGTTCGACAATGCCGCTGACGAGCTCGATCTCGACGCCCGCACCATCGGTTTCGACATGACCGCTGTGCTCGACACGCCGGCACTGCGCACCCCGGCTATGATGTACCTGTTTCACCGCGTCGAGGAGCGGCTCGACGGCACACCGACGATGATCATGATCGACGAGGGCTGGAAAGCGCTCGACGACGCGGTCTTCGCCGCGCGGATCCGCGACTGGCTGAAGACACTTCGCAAGCGCAACGCCCTTGTCGGCTTCGCCACCCAGTCGGCGCGCGATGCGCTCGACAGCCGGATCGCCTCGGCCATCGTCGAGCAGACTGCAACGATGATCTTCACCCCCAACGCCAAGGCGCGGGCAGAGGATTACTGCATCGGCTTCGGCCTGACCGAGCACGAGCTCGACCTGATCCGGCAGCTGCCGGCGCACAGCCACTGCTTCCTGGTCCGCCACGCCAATCATTCGGTGGTGGCCCGGCTCGACCTGAGCGGCCAGCCGGATATCCTCGCAGTGTTGTCGGGCCGCGAGATGACAGTACGCCGGCTCGATGGGTTGCGCGCGATGCTCGGCGACGAGCCTGCGGCGTGGTACTTCGCGCTGACCGGTGCCGAGTGGCCCGGGAAAACGGCCGATACTCGCTTCTTCGAGGCGGCGGAATGAGCGCCTGCCCCGGCCTTGCCAACAGCGACAGCGCGGCGGGTATCGCGCAGGCGCTGCGGGCGATCGACTGCCGCACCGGCGAAGCCACCGCCTACGCCTTCGGCCGGCTGTTTGGAGCGGACGGCAGGCTGATGCCGGTGCTGACCGGCTGCCTGACGTTGTTCGTCGCCTTCTTCGCGATCTCGTTGCTGACAGGGCGCTCACGCCTCGGCATCTCGGCACTGACGCCGCGCATGCTGACGCTCGGGCTGGTCCTGACCTTCGCAACCTCGTGGGTCGCGTATCAGCAGGTCGTCTGGACGCTTGCGAGTGGTGCTCCCGACCAGATCGCCGGCCTGCTGGCGGGCAGCCACGGCTCGGCCACCGTCGCGTTCGCGGACAGGCTCGACCAGCTGTTTGCGGGTGTCGCCGATGCCGCGACCCAGGCCGGCAAGCCCGGCGCGACCACCGATACCGGGATCACGCCGGCGGCGGCGACGGTCGGCGGCTTCTCCTCCGCGACGGCATTGTGGGTCTGCGCGATCCTGCTGATGCTCGGCACCGCAGGCGTGCTCCTCACGTCCAAGATCGCGCTTGCGGCCCTGCTCGCGATCGGCCCGCTGTTCATCGTGCTGGCGCTGTTCCGGAGTAGCCGCGGCCTGTTCGTCGGGTGGCTCAAGGCTGTCGTGATGTTCGCGCTGGTGCCGTTGTTCGCGGTGCTGATCGGCGGGGCTGCGGTCGGCGCGCTGAGCCCGCTGGTCGGGAACATCGCGGCCGCTGGTGGCCAGCCCCAGGCCCGCGACGTCGCGGTGCTGTTCCTCGGCGTCTGTGTCTACTGCGCGCTGATGCTGATGGTGCTCAAGACCGCCAGCACGATCATCGCCGGATGGCGGATTTCGGGCGGGAGCGACTGTCGAGACGGCGTTGTGACTACGGGCAATGCGAGTGCGCTGCCGAGCGTCACTCCGGTCGTGTCCGGGACTAGAGCCGCGGTCAGCGCCAATGGCGGCGACGACCGCGTCCGTCGCATCGTCGCGTCTATCCCCGTGAGCATCGCCTCCGACCCGGCCAATGCACCCGGCAGCTTCGGGCGCGGACGTACAATATCGGCGCAGATCGTCTCGATCGGCGGCGACGCCGCCCGTCCCGCTCGCACGGCGGATCGCCGCATCCAGAGCGTCGGCAGCCGGTTCCGCGCCGCACCTGCCGCGCTGTCGAAGGAGCATGTATCGTGAGACTGCGAAGCCTGGTCGTTCTCATGCTCGCCGCCGGCACCGCTGCCCACGCGGACCCGCGCATCGCCTCGCATCTCTACCAGCCCAGCGAGGTCGTCACGATCCACGGCCGCGGCGACACCCAGTCGACGATCGCCTTCGCCCCGGACGAGCGCATCGAGAATGTCGCGGTGGGCGACAGCGCCGGCTGGCAGGTGGCGCCCAACAAGCGCGCCGACCTGCTGTTCCTGAAGCCGATCAAGCCCGGTGCCCGGACCAACATGACAGTGGTGACCGACCAGCGCACCTATCTGTTCGACCTGATCAGCACGCCGCGCGCCGAGCCGGTCTACATGCTGCGGTTCACATACCCGGCAGTGCACCGGCCGGCTCCTGTCGCGGCAGTTCCGGCAGCGCCGGTCGTGGTGGCCGAAGCGAAGCCGATCGAACCCGACCCGAGCACGCTGAACTTCGCGTGGGCGAGCCGGGGCGACAAGGCTCTGCTGCCGTCGCGGGTGTTCGACGACGGGCATTCGACGTTCCTCGCATGGCCGGCGGACGTGCCGCTGCCCGCGATCTTGGCGACCGAAGCGCCGGGCATCGAGGGCCCGGTCAATTACACGACGCGCGGCAATTACATCGTCGTCGATGACGTGCCGGCGCAGCTTATCCTGCGCTCCGGCAAGCAGATGGCGACGCTGAAACCCGCCGATGCACAACCCGCCGCCGATCGGCATGCGCGGAAGGCGCGCCGCGAAGCCGCCCCGGCAGTCTTCGCGCCGCCCTCCGCCAGTCTCGCGAGTAACGCGCAATGACCACCGAAACCACGTCCCCGAGCCGGCTGGTCTTCCTGCCGAACGAGGCGACCGATCCACGGACCGTGCTCGACGACCAGGCACTGGTCCTGGCGAGCGAGAACGCCTTCCCGATCGTCGCGCGCCGCGAGGCCGGCAAGGATACCGGCGGGCTGATCGTTGGCGGGAGCATCGCGCTGGCGCTGGGCGGGCTCACTTTGTGGTCGATGAACAGCCATCGCCTGCCGCCGGCCGCACCGCCACTGCCGGTCGTGGCCCGCGCGTCGCCGGTGTTCACTGCGCCGCCGGTGCGTGCGGTCGTGCCGATCGCGCCGCACTCGCTGATGATGCCTTCGGTGCCCTCGGTCGCGATACCGCAGGCCGTCGATCGTGGCCCGGCGCCCTTGATGGTGTACGACAATAGCGTTCCGTCAGCCGTCACGACCGCGGCCACCACGGCAACAGCGGTGCCCGGGAGCGCCGTACCCAGGTCGCCGCTCGCGGCCGGGGGCAACGACAACGAACAGTTCGCGGCGCGCATCGGCAATGGCTCGGCCGAGGTCGCCACCGCCGAGCAGCTCGGCAATCCAACGACCACGGTCACCCAGGGAACACTGATCCCTGCGGTGCTCGAAACCGCGATTGATACCGACCTGCCGGGTTTCGTCCGTGCCGTGGTCAGCCGCGACGTCAAGTCGTTCGACGGCACGCGCGTCCTTATCCCGCGCTCCTCGCGCCTGATCGGGCAGTACAAGTCGGGCCTCGCCGCCGGCCAGACCCGCGCTTACGTGATCTGGTCACGGCTGATCCGGCCCGACGGCGTCTCCGTCGCGCTGGCATCGCCGGCGGTCGGGTTCACCGGAACGTCGGGGCTCGACGGTAAGGTCGACAGCCATTTCTTCAAACGCTTCGGGGCCGCCGCCCTGCTGACCGTCATCGGTGGCCTTTCGGCGATCGGCAATCCGTCCGTGGTGCTCGCGGGCGGAACGAGCGCCGCGGGCGTCGCGGCGCAGGGCAACGGCCAGATACCGCCGACCATCCGTGTCGCACAGGGCCAGCCGATCCGCGTCTTCACCGCCAAGGACCTCGATTTCTCGACTGTCGCCAGCGATGCCCTCGCAGCCGACGCCGTCGCCGCGAACGGCGTCCTCCCGTGAGCGCGATGCTCCACGAGATCGCGGGTGGCAGCGTTTTCCTCGACGCTTATCTGGCGCCGTTCCGGACGTGGCTGGACCGCGAGGACGTCACCGAGATCATCGTCAACCGGCCGGGGGAGGCCTGGATTGAAGTAGCGGGTGAGCGCGACATGCTGCGGGTCGCGCTGCCGGAGCTCGACGATCGTCATGTTCAGCGGCTGGCCGAGCAGGTCGCGCGGATCAGCAATCAGGGCGTCAACCGCGTGTCGCCGCTGCTTGCCGCGACGATGCCGGACGGTGCCCGGGTGCAGTTCGTGGCACCGTCGGCGACGCGTGACCATTGGGCGATGGCGATCCGGCGTCACCGGCTTATCGATCTGCCGCTCGATGCCTACGATCACGGCGCGCTCGCCGAGGCCGTGCCCGCCGCCCCGCTCGATCCGCGCGCCGACCCCGTCGGTTACCTCCGCCGCGCTGTCCGGGAGCGGAAGACTATCCTCGTCAGCGGCGGCACATCGACCGGCAAGACCACCTTCCTTAACGCGCTGCTTGCCGAAGTGCCGGCGCGCGAGCGCGTCATCCTCGTCGAGGATACACCCGAGATCCGGTTGCGCAGCCCGAACGGGCTTGGGCTGGTTGCGGTGAAGGGCGAGCTCGGCGAAGCGCGCGTTACCACCGAGGATCTGCTGCAGGCAGCGCTGCGCTTGCGGCCGGACCGGATCGTGCTCGGCGAAATCCGGGGCAAGGAGGCGGTCAGCTTCCTGCGCGCCATCAACACCGGCCATCCCGGCTCGTTCACCACGATCCATGCCAACTCGCCGGCCGGCGCGCTCGAGCAACTGGCGCTCATGGTGATGCAGTCCGGCCTCGGGCTCGGCCGCGCCGACACCCTCGCTTACGCCCGCTCGATGATAGACATCGTCGTCCAGCTCGACCGCGCCAGCGGCGTGCGCCGCATCGCTGCGATCATGAACACGCACGACGCAACCGGCGCATGACTTCGCAAGTTTCAACCCACAGCAATCACAAAGGAAATTCTAATGCGCCGCTATGTAATCGCCGGGCTGCTGACCGCCCTGTTCGCACCACATGTCGCCACGGCCCAGGTCGAAACCTCGTTCCGGGGCTTTCGTCTCGAGGGCAACGTCGGCGGTGACCGCTTCAAGGCCGAGGGGGACAAGAATACCAAGCTCGGTTACGGCGGCACCTTCGGTTTCGACGGGATGATCGGCAGCAAGATCGTCGTCGGCGCCGAGGGCAGCTACTGGCGTCCGAACAAGGGCACGTCGGCCTGCACCACCCTGAACGGCGGCGCGTTGTGCCAGCAGTCGTCGCACGAACTGGGTGCCGCGATCCGCGTCGGCTATCTGCTCACGCCATCGCTGATGGTGTTCGGCAAGGGCGGCTACGTCAACGACAAGCAGCGCAACAGCTTCCTGTCGAGCACGGGGCTGTACTACGTCAACGGCAACATCGTCGGGCCAGGGTTTTTGGCAACCGACCACTACTCGACCGACGGCTACCAGGCCGGCGGCGGGGTCGAGTATTCGCTGACGCCGATGTTCTACGTCAACGGCCAGTACGTCTATTCGCGTTATGACGACCACACTTCCCGTCAACGTGCAATGTTCGGTGCCGGTATCCGCTTTAGGTAGTTTGGGCTACACAGGGGCTCGGGCATCCAATAGCGGGCCCAGGTTTGTTTTAGACTTCGTAAGAATCTAGCCGGGCGATAAGGGTGAGACGCATAACTGCCAGCGTTGGCGTTGGCGTTATCGTGCCTCGCCTGACGTCGCGGTTCGGCAGATGATTAGCCGCTCGCTTGGCACCGATCGCGGCCGAAACTCTCCTGCCCCGTCCGATGAACATATGTCCGCTATCCAAGTCGTCCGGCCCGAAAGCGGCCAGGGCGCAATCCACCAAATATCAGCGCTCGCCTCCGATTAAGATTGGCAGGAGCAAAATTGCGGCCTTGCAGTCGGACAGAACGCCCCCTGCTCGTAACTCAGTGGCGCCGAGGGCCTTCGCTGTCGGCGAGCAGAGCGCCGAGGATGGCGCGCGCATCGCGAGCAAGCTGGCGGATCGAGCGCGTTTCCACGAACTGGCTGCGCAGCGTTGCCAGCGCGCGCTGCGGAAGGTCGGGCAGCATGGCACGCGGCACCGCCCAACCCAGGCCGCACAGCTGGCCGAACGACCAGTGGGTGGGGGCAACCAGATCGGGACAACCCGGAATCGCGAGGGACAGCCGGCTGACGTCGTTGGTCCGCGCCTCGACACGGAGCGACTTGGTCTCGACGGTGCGTGCCGTGGCTCGCTCCGCGCGCGTGCGGACCGCGTCATGCAGCGCGCTCAGCGAGAGATAGCGCTCGTCGTCGGGGCGTGAGAACCATTCCGAGGAAACGCGGCCGATCCGCTGCCCTCGGGAGATATCCACCTTGAAGCCGCTGGTCACCGGCTTGGCACCGGCACCCACGTCGCGCCGCACATCGTTCTTGATCATGGCAAAGCCTTTCGCGACGGGCGGCCGCGAGACTCTCTCTCGACCTCGAACCCGTCACGGAAAGCGCAGCCGCTCTCTCACTCTATCCTCACTTGAACTGGACGTACGTTGGACGTACATCGAGCAAGGAGATTCGATATGCCGAACGCGACAATTATCACGAAGGATGCGCGCCAGCGTGCCGAGCGCATGGGGTTCCGCGTCGATCAGCCGACGAAGCTGCTCGTCGAGCGCGCCGCTCAGCTCGAGCGGCGCAAGCTTACCGACTATTGCCTATCGGCTTTGACCGAGGCTGCCGAGCGGACGATCGCGCGGCATGAGACGCTGGTGCTGACCGAAGAAGAGCGTTCGTCGTTCTTCCACGTCCTCGTCAGCCCGCCCCCGGTCAGCGACCGCCTGCAGCGCGCGTTCAAGGCCGAGCGTAGGCGGGTCGTGGCATAAGTGGCTATTCCTCCGGCCGACCTCCGTGTCGAGCCGCTCGGTCCGAACCACGATCGCGATGCTTTCAGCTGCGGCGTCGAGAGCCTCGATCGCTATTTGAAGACGCAGGCGTCGCAGGATGTGCGCCGCAAAGCGAATGCGGTATTCGTGATGACCGCGATCGACGCGCCGGACAGAATTCTTGGTTACTTCACCCTCTGTGCGACGGCGCTTGAGCAGGGCGAAGTCCCCGAGGCCGCACGCAAGCATATCCCGCGGTACCCGCTGGTCAGCGCCACCTTGCTCGGACGCCTTGCGGTAGACCGGAGCCGTCACGGAAAGGGCTTGGGCGCGGTCCTGCTCGCGAGCGCGCTGCGCAAGTCTTTCGATAGCGCTGACACGGTTGGGTCATCGATGGTCGTTGTCGATGCGATCGACGATCGCGCAATCAGCTTCTACGAAGCGCATGGTTTTGTCCGCCTCGGCAAATCTTCACGGCTGGTGATCGCAATGCGAAGCCTCGCGAATCTTGGCTGAGCGACGGCTAACACGCATTTTCATCGCGGCTCGACATCGCGACGCGAAAGCCACTTAGCGATGCAGTCGTCCGTTTTCGCGGCCGTTCGTGCCGCGGCCATCATTAGGTCGCTGATCGCGTTCTGTTGTTTGCGAAGATGCGTATTCAGCAGCTTGTGGCGGGTGATGTAACCGGCGTTCACGCCCTGAATGGCGTGGTTCATCAGCAGACGCGCATCGAACTCTGACACGCCGGCAGCCTGGCCGAGCGTCCGAAAACTCTGCCGCAGATCATTGCCCCACTTCGACAAGACCGACCGGTCCTCCTTTTGCTCGACGAGGTGGCCGGCTTCGCTGACGGCGCTGAACACCCAGATCGGACCGCCTCCACCCGCAAGTTTTCGGCTAAGGCGGGTCGCCCGCACAAGGCACCGGATCATCTCACGTGACAGCGGGATGTCGAAGGCCCGCTCGGGCCCGCCCTTAGGGTTGGGAATGTGGAGCGAACGGTGCCGCCAATCGATATGCTCGACCCGGATCATTTTGGTCGCGGTCGATCGTCCGCCCGAAAGCAGCGTGAACAGATGAAACTCGCGCCGGATCGGGTTCTCCAGCCTGGCGAGTTGGCCAAACCACGCGGGGAGATCCTCGACGCCGAGAGCGGTGTCGCGGCGGCGTTCGCGGTTCCAGTCGACCGCCATCACCGGGTTGCGCGCAGGCAATTCCAAGTTGGTCTTCAGAGCGTGATTGTAGATTGCCCGGAGCGTCCGCATCGAGCCATTGGCGATAAACGGACCGTTTCGCGCGCTGATCTCGTCATGCAGTTCGGCGACGCGCGACGGCTGCTCCGCCAGGTGCCGAAGCGGCTTATCCGCCCACTTCACGAACAGGCGGTCAACGTGATCGCTGTAACTCGCGATTGTTCTGGCGCTGCGGCCTTTGCGTAGCATGTGGGCATCGCGGTAACGTTCCCACGCCGCGCGGAGCGTCACGTCCTGCCGCTTCGGCTTCTCGGGTTCGCCGGGCCGAACACCGCGCGCAATCTGCCCGAGCATCTCCTTGGCCTTGGCGCGAGCCTTTTGCGTCGTGGTCTCGCCCGCCTCGCCGAGCTTCATGCGCGAGGAAAACTGGCGCTCACCGTTTCGCCAAAACTCGCCCTGCGCCATGAATGTCTTGGTGCGACGGCCGACGAGGAGCAGAAGTCCGGGCAGTTCGGCGTCGCGAACCTTGTACTGCCCGCTCGCCGCGAACGGCAGTTTCAAGATCGTTCGGTCCGAAAGGACGAGCTTTTGATCCGCCATACCAACCACCGTCGCCGCGATTTTTAGTCCGGGTTTAGTCCGGGGAATGCATCGGCGAGGGTCAGTTCGGGCTACCTACGCCGGGCCACGCCACGGTGCGCAAAGTACAGCATTTGCTATGACTTAGGTCTAGCCCGAGTGAGCAAACGACGGTAGAGAAAAGCCCTAGCGTAGGCCCAAAATGCGACTACGAATCTGAGGGTCGGACGTTCGAATCGTTCCGGGCGCACCATTTTTCCAGTGATTTGGCGAACTTCGGGCGGCTTTGCAGACCGCCCGGGTTTCGGCCGTGACCTTGGTGGCGTGTACGGGCCGTCATTCGGCCTCGCGCGCCGCGCCTGCGGCAGGTCGCTGACCGCCAATCCAGCCGCCAACGGACACTTCCTGGCGAACGACCAGCCTGACGGCGAGCGGGCGACCAAGATCATCTACGGGCTCTCCGACATCGTCGAAGGCCAGCAACGGCTCGATCAGCACCGCCGGAAACGCGTCCGCAGCCGCTAGCCGTTCGCGCTGCAATATGCGCACGAGCGAGCCGATGGAGAAATCGTCGAAACTCAGGCCATTGTCCGCGCGAACTCCATCATCTCGGGGCCTGGGCTGCGGCCTTCGCTGTCCTCGTCGTTGCCGACCTCGTCATGCTCCTCCGGCCTTACGTGCCATTGCGGATCGGGATTTTCGCGACCGTCATCGCCGTGTTCAAGTTCACCGTTGGTATTCCAAGCATTTACGCGATGCCTGATGCTCATGCGACCGCGGGGTGGGCGATGGATCGGCGACGATCGGAAATGTTCAGGGAATGCGGAACGCTCGCGTTGCTGGCACCGGGGCCCATGAGGGTCCCGGCGTAATCGGCCCTATATGTGTCGGGTCAAAGGACCAGCACCATGGACGACCCGCATTTTCACGACCGTGGCGACCAGGATGCCTGGCTCGCGAGCGACGGGCTCGGCACCACGGTCAAGGATCCCGTTTGCGGGATGACCGTCGACCCGGCTCGGTCGCCGCATCGCAGCGACCACGACGGGCAGGCCTATCATTTCTGCAGCGCCGGTTGCCGAGCGAAGTTCATTGCCGACCCGGGCAAATACCTCGGTAAGGCGCAGCCGGTGGCGGCAGCAGTGCCGGGGGCGGTCTGGACCTGTCCGATGCATCCCGAGATTCGCCGCGACAAACCGGGAAGCTGTCCGATCTGCGGCATGGCGCTGGAGCCGGCCGCGCCCTCCCTCGACGATGCGCCCAATCCGGAGCTGATCGACTTCACCCGGCGGCTCTGGGTTGCCGGCGTCCTGACGGTGCCGCTGCTGATCGTCTCGATGGGGTCCGAGATGTTCGGCTGGCACCTGTTCGAGGCACGCACCTCGGCCTGGGTGCAACTCGCGCTGACCGCGCCGATCGTCTTGTGGGCGGGCTGGCCATTCTTCGCGAGGGGGTGGACGTCGGTCGTCACCTGGCATCTCAACATGTTCACGCTGATCGCGATCGGCGTCGGGGCGGCGTTCCTTTACAGCCTCGCCGCGACGCTGTTTCCGGGGGTGTTTCCGCCTGCGTTCCGGATGCACGGCGGGGTCCCGGTCTACTACGAAGCGGCGGGCGTCGTGGTGACGCTCGTCCTGCTAGGGCAGGTTCTCGAGCTGCGCGCTCGGGCTGCGACCGGCCGGGCGATCCGGGCCCTGCTCAATCTGACCCCCAAGACCGCGCATCGGCTGGCAGCCGACGGCAGCGAAGCCGAGGTCGCGCTCGCCGATGTGCGGGTCGGTGACCGGCTCCGCATCCGACCCGGCGAGGCGATTCCCGTCGATGGCATCGTCGTCGAAGGGCGTTCGGCGGTCGACGAGTCGATGCTGACCGGCGAGCCGGCACCGGTCGCGAAGTCCGCCGACGCGGCCCTCACCGGCGGCACCGTCAACGGCACCGGCAGCCTGGTCATGGCGGCCCGCGCGGTCGGTGCCGACACCATGCTGTCGCGCATCGTCCGCATGGTTTCGGACGCTCAGCGCAGTCGCGCCCCGATCCAGGCCGTCGCTGACCGGGTGTCGGGCTGGTTCGTGCCTGCGGTCGTCCTGGTCTCGGTCGCCACTTTCATCGTCTGGAGCATCGTCGGCCCGGAGCCGCGCATGGGGCACGCCTTGCTCAACGCGATCGCGGTGCTGATCATCGCCTGCCCCTGCGCGCTCGGGCTGGCGACGCCGATGTCGATCATGGTCGCCGCTGGGCGCGGGGCGCAGGCGGGCGTGCTGATCAAGAACGCCGAAGCGCTGCAGGCTTTTGAAAAGGTCGACACGCTGGTCGTCGACAAGACCGGCACGCTGACCGAGGGCAGGCCACGCCTGATCGCGACCGAGCCCGCGCCGGGCTTCACCGCGCCGCAGCTCCTCGCGGCCGCGGCGGCGGTCGAGGCGCAGTCCGAACACCCGCTCGCCCACGCGATCGTCAGTGCGGCGCGTGAGCAAAATCTCGGGCTCGGCAAGGTCGAAGACTTCGCTTCGCAGACCGGGCTCGGCGTCAGCGCGATGGTCGACGGCGTAGCGGTGGTACTGGGCAATGGGGCGCAGATGACCCGGGTCGGGGTCGATCCGGCGACGGTCGAAGCGGCTGCGGACGCGCATCGCAAGACCGGCGGCGGCACGCTGTTCGTGGCGATCGGTGGCAGGCTGGCGGGCTTCCTCGCCGTCGCCGACCCGGTCCGTAGCAATGTCCGCGACGCCATCACCGCGCTGCGTGCCGATGGCCTGCGCGTCATCATGCTGACCGGCGACAATCTGACGACCGCCAATGCCGTGGCGACTGCGGTCGGCGGCCTCGACGAGGTTCGGGCCGGACTGAAGCCGGAGGACAAGGCGCGGATTGTCGGCGAGCTCAAGGCGCAGGGCCGCCGCGTCGCCATGGCCGGCGACGGCATCAACGACGCGCCCGCGCTCGCCGCCGCCGACGTCGGGCTGGCGATGGGGACCGGGACCGACGTCGCCATCGAGAGCGCCGGCATGACCCTGACCAGCGGCGACATCTCGGCGATCGTGCGGGCGCGCAAGCTGTCGAAGGCGACGATGCGCAACATCCGCCAGAACCTGTTCTTCTCGTTCCTGTTCAACGGGATCGGGGTGCCCGTCGCCGCCGGCGTGCTCTACCCGGTCGCCGGCATCCTGCTGTCGCCGATGTTCGCCGGGGCCGCGATGGCGCTGTCCTCGTTCACGGTAGTGCTCAATGCGCTCCGCCTCAACGCCGTGAAGCTTTAGCGCGCGTCAGGCGAAGACGATAACCGGCTTGACCACCGTGCCCGCCTCGGCATCCGCGACCGCGTCGTTGATCTGGTCGAGGGTGTAAGTCCGGACGAGCTTCTCGATCGGGAACAGCCCCTCGGCGTGCAGCCGGATCAGCTCCGGGATCAGGCGGTCGGGGACGCTGTCGCCCTCGACTATGCCGCGGATCGTCTTGCCGCCGACCATCACGTCGCTGACATCGAAGCAGGCCTCGACCCCCAGCGCCGGCGCGCCGACGATCCCGCAGACGCCGCGCGGCATCAGCGCATCGATCGCCTGGCGAAGCACGTCCGCGCGCCCGGTCGCTTCCAGCGAGAACCGGGCACCGCCGTACTGCTTGCGGATCGTGGCGACGGGATCGAGAGCAGTCGGATCGATCGTCAGGTCCGCGCCCAGTTCGAGCGCCAGCGCCAGTCGCGCCGGGTTGGGGTCGACGACGATCACCGGCCCGGCACCGATCGCCTTGGCCGCCATCACCGCCGACAGGCCGACCGCGCCGGCCCCGAACAGCGCGATGCTTTCGCCCAGCCGCGGCCGTAACACGTTCAGGACCGCACCCGCGCCGGTCTGCAGCCCGCACGCGAGCGGCGCCGCCAGCTCGAACGGGATGGTGTCGGGCAGCTTCACGACGTTGCGTTCACTGGCCATCGCGTGCGTGGCGAACGACGACTGGCCGAAGAAATGCCCGTGCAACAGCCCGCCGTGATCGTCGGCGAGGGCGCTGCTGCCGTCCGGGCGACAGCCTCCAAAGCACAGGCCGAACAGCTCCGCGCAATAGGCCGGCGCGCCCGCGCGGCAGTTCGGGCAGGTGCCACACGCGAGGAAGCTCATCACCACCCGGTCGCCGGGCGCGACCTTGGTGACGCCCGCGCCGACGCGCTCGACGATGCCCGCACCTTCGTGGCCGAGCACGATCGGTTGCGGGACCGGGTACAGCTGGTCGCGTGCGATCAGGTCGGTGTGGCACAGACCGGCAGCCCTGACGCGGACCAGCACCTCGTCGTTGCGCGGTGCCTCGATGGAGATCGGCTCGACGAGGAACTTGCCACCCTGGGTCCGCAGGACGGCGGCGCGGGCCGGTGTGCGGTCGCTCACAGTCCGAGCGGCGGGTAGGCGCGCTTGCCCATCTGGAGCGTCACCCATTTGAGCTCGGTCGCGTTGCGGCTCGACCGTGTCCAGAAGCCACCGATGAACAGCTCGTAGTGCGGCACCGGCGCGGACTCGCCGACGCGGCTCTGGATCGAACGCGGCGACGCCATGGCAACTTCTCTCGTTTTCGGGTGCTGCCGCTAGCTTGCCAAATTGCGCGGCCGAAACAAGCAGCCAGTGGGCGCAATCGTTATCCGGCACGCGCAACGAGCGTACGCTTCCAGCAGAATTGATCCGCCCTCGGCGACAGCCCGCTTTCCGGGCGATTGTGCAGGCTAGAACGCGAACCCGGCGGTCAGGGCGACCGACTGGTCGCGGTAGGCCGAGCTGGCGCGCCGGTCGTAGCCGAGCCTGACCGCGAGCGAATCCTGCAGATAGCCGAAGCTTCCGCCATAGGCTGCCTTGTCCTCCTTCTCGACGTCGGCGGGGAGGTCGATCGCATCGCTGGCGCTGATGAATTCGGCGGCGGTCTGTTTCGGGTTGTCCTTGAACTGGTGGACGTAGCCGGCGTGCGCCTCGATGCTCAGCTTGGCGTCGTCGGTGAGCGGCAACAGGTAGGCGAGCGACATCCGAACGGCGTCGGTCGCGACGGTATCCGACCGCCCATCGACGGCAAGCGCGAACGCGCCGCCGCCGGTCTCGGTGTAGCCGTCCTGCTTGAGCCTGGTCCAATGGACCGAGTTGCTGGGGTTGATCTCGAGCCGACCGAAGTCGAAGCGCGCGCCGAGCGTCAGGCCTGCACCGAACTGCGTGCCGTGCCAGTCGGCGTCGACGGTGTCGCTGAAACTGCCGATGCTGAGGGTCCGAGAGCTACTGTACTTGACCTTGGCCGCAAGCCCCATCGCCTGGACGTAGAACATCTTCCACGACCACGAGGCGTACGGCGCGATGCCCTCCGTCGAGATGTGCAACGGCACGTCCGCGAGGCCGTCGCCGCCGTTCAGCTTCATCGACGCGAAGTTCGTCAGCACCGATATGCCGACGGTGCCGTGGCGGAGGAACGGCGTGTCGATGCCACCGGCGATGCCGAGCGCGGAGGAGGTAAAGCCGAGGTCCTCGGTACCTGCGGCCTCCTTCTGGAAGTCGCCGAGCTCCTGGCCCCAGACGCCGATGCCGTGGCCGCCCTGCCGGCGGATTGCGTCGATCACCTCGAGCCGCTGGGCGGCGGCCCCAAATCCGGTGTCGGCGAGCGACTCCGCGATCCGCAGCGGCGCGCTGCTGGCGCTCGGCGGGGTGATCTGGCGGTAGGCGGCAACGACCGAGGCACGGTCCGGCAGATTGGCGATTGCCGACGCCTCGGCGGAGCCGGCGGGCAGGGCATCGATCGAAGCGTTGTAGAGGTTCGCCTGGCCCCCGGTCAGGCCGATGTCGGCCGCCGACTTGCGCAGCAGCACGACGCTCAGCGTCGTCGGCGTCAGGATCGGAGCGGATGCAGTGAACAGGTAGGATGACAACGCGCTGTCGACCAGCGTCGCCAGGTGATCGGTGGTCACTCCGCCGTCGGCCTGAATGACCGCAAGCGACTGGTTCAACGCCAGCGACTGGAGCGAAAGGACAACCGTGCTGTTGCCGGTGAACGAGGCTGCGCCCTGGACCAGCAGGCCGCTGCCGCCGGGCTGGACCGGCACGACCAGCACCGAGTTGCCGCTCGCCGCGACCGAGCGCAGCGTCGTCGTGCCGCTGGCGAGGCTGAGCTTGCCGGTGTCGGCGAGCGTCACGTCGAGCGGCGTCCCGCTGATCGGGGTGGTGTCCAGCACGCCAGTACCGCTGATCGCCAGCAGTCCGCCGCCGCTGCCATAGGTGATGGTGCCGTTGATCGTGCCGGCGGTGACCTGGAGCGTCGAGGCGCCGCTGCCGAACAGTATGTCACCGGTGATGGTGCCGCTGTTGGTGACCGTTGCGCCCGCCGTTCCGGCACTGAGGTCGATCGCCCGGATCGCCTGTCCGGCAACGGCAACTGCGGTAATCGTGCCGTTGTTGACGATCGACGTCAGCGAGCCCGAGCGGTCGAGGATCGCGGTGCTGCCGTTGGCACCCGTGGCCGTGGCGGTGATCGTCCCGGTGTTGACCAGTGAGGGCAGCGATGCGCCGGGCTCGACGATGAGCCCATAGGCCGCGCCGCCCGCGCCGATGGGCGTCGAACCGGACGCTGCGGACTGAGACGTCGCGACGGCCAGCCCGCCCTGGTTCAGGAACTCCGGGACCGTCGCTCCCGCGAGCAGGTCGACGCCCGTCGCCGCGGCATCGAGCGCCACCGCCGAGATCGTCGCGGTCGCTTGCGAATTGATGCCGCCGACCAATGTCGTCGTCGCACCGCCACCGCCGACCCTGATCGCGACCGCTGCCGCACCGGCGGTGGCGATTGACGTCGAGATCACGCCGCGGTTGACGATCGCAAAGGCGCCATCGCCTTGCCCCACGGCTCCGACGACGAGCGCTTGCGGCGCGTTTGCGTCCGGTGCGACCCACAATGCGGGCGCCGATCCGGTTGCGGTGATGCTGCCGGTGACCAGAGTATCGACCGTGGTATCGACCAGCGCCGGGGCGACGACCGCACCGGTGGTATCGATGTAATAGCGGTCGTTGACGATGCCGGTGCCGACACCGGCGCTGACCCGGAGTCCGGCGAGGGCAACGGCGCCGTCGACGAGGGCACCGGAGCTGTCGGTTGTCCGCGCGGTACCAGCGGAAATCGCGGACCCGTTGGCGATCGTGCCGCTCACCGGTGCTGCGACCAGCACGCCGTAGCCGCCGGCGCCTGTCGACGCGTTCGTGCCGGCCAACATCAGGTTGCCGGCCAGCGGGGCGGTGAGCGAGATCGCCGTCGAGTTCGCGCCAGCGACGGTTACCGAGCGTAGCCCGATGTTGCCGGTAAAGGCCGATGCGACGGAAACCCCGAGCGCGTTGTCCCCGGTGACCGTGACCACGCCCGTTAGTCCCGATGAGATCGTGCCGCTGGCGTTGGCTCCAGAGACCAGGATGCCGGTGTTGCCGCTGCCGCCCGTGCCGGTGATGTCGATGGTGGCGTTGTTGACCAGACTGCCGCCGGCGCCGCTGAACCGCAGGGCAACCGTGCCGGAGACCGCACTCGACCCGATGGTGCCGCCGTTGGTCACCGTGTTCGGCGAGTCGATCGTTACCGCAGTTCCCGAGCTCGTGATGATCGAGCCGCCGCTCGCGACGGTAATATTGCCGGGGCCGGCACCGTCGGCCGACGACGTCGTGGTGGCGGTCGTCTGGCTGTTGCTGACCGTGAGGTCTCCCGCCCAGGCTGGTCGCGCCACCGCGCCGAGGACAAGCAGGCACAGCTTCGCGCGACGAGCATCTGTCTGTTTTCGCAAAACCGTTATCCCACCCGCAACACGCACTGCGGCCCTCTACGAAGGGTGAGCTATCGATCCCCCTGCCGGATCACGCCGATCGGGACGGCAGTTCCTGCGGCGTCCGGCGCGGGGACTATCCACCGGACCAACCGTAAGGCTCGCGTGAACCGGCCGGCGGCTGCAGCCTCGGCCCGAACTGGGGCCGACGATCGATGAAACATCATGACAAGCGGATACTTGGCTGGTCGGTGATCTGCCTGCTGTCCGCCTGCGCGACACCGCAGCCGCCACCGCACGGCGGCGGCATGGGTCATCCGCGGTTCGCCGGTGACGGCCCGGCGCGCGGTCAGCTGTTCATCAGCCCGATGGGTGAGCCGTTCCGCGCCGGCGGCCGTGATGCCTCGATGACGATGTGGTTCGACGGCGCAGACGGCGACCATGATGCGCGACTGTCGCGCGCCGAGTTTCGCCATGATGCGGTGCGCTTCTTCAAGACCCTCGACACCGATGGTAACGGCGAGCTGTCGCCCGATGAAGTCCACCACTATGAGACCGTCGTCGCGCCCGAGATCAGCGTCGGCGGCGGTGGCGGCAGGCCAGCGCGCGGCAGTGGCAGTGGCAGTGGCAGTGGCAGTGGCGCTGGCGGCGGCGGACATCACGGCGGCATGGGCGGCGGCAGGGGCGGGGGCGGCATGGGCGGCGGCATGGGCGGCGGTGGCGGTCATAGCGGCGGCGGTGGCGGCGGCGACGGCGCTCCGCCGAGCGGCTCTGGCGGTGGTAGCGAAGGCCTGCAGGGTGCCGGCCGCTTCGGGCTGCTCAACATTCCCGAGCCGGTCGCGTCCACCGACGGCGACTTCAATCGCACCATCACCCAGGCGGAGTTCGTCGCGGCTGCCGATCGCCGGTTCGATATGCTCGATCTCGATGCCGACGGTTTCATCGCGCGCACCGAGCTGCCGAGGCGGCCCAGTATGAAGTCGGCCGGCGACCGCAAGCCCGCGTGACGAGGGCATTGCTGCGAACGGCGCAACGCCAGGCCTCGCTGCTCGACGGCGTCCGCCGTGCGGGCCTGACCTCGTGCCTGGCCCTCGGCGTGCTGCCTGCAGCGCTCGCAGCACAGGCGGTGCCGCCCCGCGCCGAACCGCCGGCCGAACGCAGCAGCGCGCCCGACCGCGAACCCGTCGACGCGGACCCGGACATCGTCGTCACCGGGCAGCGCCAGCGCGGTGCGGTGATCGGCGACATTCCGCCCGACCAGCAGCTGGGTCCTGCCGAGATCCGGTCCTACGGCGTCAGTTCGCTCGCTGAATTGCTCGACGAGCTGGCCCCGCAGACGACCAGCGGGCGCGGGCGCGGTGGCGACGCACCGGTAGTGCTGCTGAACGGGCACCGCATCTCCGGGCTGTCCGAAATTCGCGACATCCCGGTCGAGGCGATTTCGCGCGTCGACATCCTGCCCGAGGAGGTCGCGCTGAAATACGGTTACCGGGCCGACAGCCGCGTCGTGAACATCGTCCTGCGCCCACGCTTTCGCGCCGTCACCGGCGAGCTCGCGGGGCGGACCTCGACCGGTGGTGGTGGCGACAACCCGACCGCCGACGCGACGCTGCTCAGGATCAACAAGAACGGGCGGTTCAACCTCGCGCTCAATTACCAGCACAGCGATCCGCTGCTCGACAGCCAGCGCGACATCACCGAGACCCAGCCGCGCCGCCCCTACGACCTGACGGGCAACGTCGCCGCGGCGGCTGGAAACGCGGAGATCGACCCGGCCCTGAGCGCGCTGGCGGGACAGCCGGTCGCCGTAGCCGGGGTGCCGGTGTCCGCCACCACCGGAGCCCCGGCGCTGGGGGCCTTCGCCGCGACCGCCAACCAGCCCAACACCACCGACCTGTCGCCCTACCGGACGCTGCTGCCGGAGACCCAGCAGGCGTCGATCAACGCGGTCCTCAACCGCAACTTCGGCAAGGTCGGCGCGACGGTCAACGGGCGGTTCCAGTACAACGACAGCGACGCCCGGCTCGGCCTGGCCAGCGCCGCTCTCGACCTGCCGCAGGGCAACCCGTTCTCGCCGTTCGGCAATGACGTCGCGGTCGACCGCTACCTCGATCCCGGCGAGCCGCTGCGGCAGCGCACACGCGCGACCGCCGCCCACCTCGGCTTCACCTTCGATGGGGATTTGGCGCGTTGGCGGTGGTCGCTGACCAGCGCCTTCGACCGCAACGAGAGCCGCACATTGACCGACCGCGGCTTCGACATTGGTGCGCTCCAGACCGCCCTGACGGGTGGCGACCCGACGCTCAACCCTTTCGGCCCGATCGACCCCGCCCGCCTCGGCATGCGGCTGAGCGACCGTGCGCACTCGGTCGCAACCTCGGGGAACGCCGACCTGCTGCTCAGCGGACCGCTGTTTGACCTGCCGGCGGGCCCGGTGTCGACCAGCGTCCGCGCGGGGTTCGCGGCGAGCGGCTTCGACAGCGACTCCGTCCGCGCGGGGCTGGCCCAATCCGGCCGCGTCAACCGCACCACCGGCAACGGGCAGGTCAATCTCGACATACCGCTGACCAGCCGTCGCAAGGGCGTGCTCGGGGCGATCGGTGACCTGTCGATCAATGCCAACCTGGCGCTCGATCATCTGTCGGACTTCGGCACACTGACGACGATCGGATACGGCCTGCACTGGATGCCGGTTACGGCGATCAGCCTGGTCGTCTCGGCGACCGACGAGGACGGCGCGCCGACGCCCCAGCAGATCGGCAACCCGATGCTGTTCACCCCGCAGACTCCGGTGTTCGACTATCGCACCGGCAGCACTGTCGATGTCACCCGGATCGACGGCGGCAACCGCGCGCTGACCGCCGACAACCGCCACGTCGTGAAGGTCGGGCTGACCCTCAAGCCATGGCCCAAGATCGACTTGTCGCTGACCGCCAACTACGTCCGCAGCGCGACCCGCAACGCTATCCTGGCGTTCCCGAGCGGCAGCGTCACCCCGGAGATCGAGGCTGCGTTCGCCGACCGCTTCGTCCGCGACGCCAATGGCGATCTTACCCAGATCGATGCGCGCCCGGTCAATATCGCCCGCGAGGACCGCAAGGAACTGCGTTGGGGGATCAACTTCTCCAAGCCGCTGAAGTCGGCGGCGCAGGACCGTTTCGCCGCCCTGCGCGCTGCCGGTGCTGGCTTGCCGCGGCCGCCCGGTGGCGAGCGCGGCGACGGGCGGCCCGGCGGTGGTGGCGGGCCGGGTGGCGGCGGGCGCGGCTTCGGCGGCGGCGGATTTGGCGGCGGCGGCGGCCGGCTGCAATTCGCGATCTACCACACCTGGCATATCCGCGACGACATCCTGATCCGCGACGGCATCCCCGTGCTCGACCTGCTCCACGGCTCCGCGATCGGCAGCAGCGGTGGCCAGGCGCGCCACGAGATCGAGGCGCAGGCAGGCTTCACCAGGAACGGCATCGGCGCGCGGCTCAGTGCGAACTGGCACAGCGGCACGACCGTGGACGGCATCGCCGACCGGCCAACCAGCAACCTCGTCTTTTCCGATCTCGCGACGCTTAATTTGCGCCTGTTCACCGACCTCGGACAGGTGCCCGGCCTGGCGCGCAAGCACCCGTGGCTGCGCGGCGCGCGTGTCACCTTCGCGGTCGAGAACCTGTTCGATGCCCGTACCAAGGTTGTCGACGGCACCGGAGCAGTCCCGATCCGCTATGAGCCCGACCGCCTCGATCCGCTCGGGCGGACCGTCCGCCTGACGGTCCGCAAGCTGTTCTTCTAGCGGGAGCCGATTTGCGGTGATCGCGTTTGACCGGCATGTCCGCTGCCGCCTTGATCGCCCTCGCTGCGGCTTTCGCCGCCACACCGGCTCCGCCAGCAACTGTTAGCCAGTTACGCTGGAAAAATCGGGTGCTGCTGGTAACCGCGCCGGATGCTGCCGACGCCGCCGCTGCCGACCAGCGCCGCATCTTCGCCGCGATGAGCGAAAGCAGCGACGACCGTGACCTCGTGCTGGTCGAGGTGCTCGGCACCGCGGTGCGCGGCGCGTCCGACGGTGCCGCCGGCTTACGGCGGGCCTACCACCTGCCGGTCGATCGCTTTACCGTGATCCTGATCGGCAAGGACGGTGGCGAAAAGCTCCGCGCGCAGGCCCCGCTTTCGTTTGCGACCTTGAGCCGGACGATCGATGCGATGCCGATGCGCCGCAACGGCGAACGCTAGGCGCTCCGATCTGCGCTACCGGCCCACGAGCTCGAGCCAGCGGTTGCGCAACCCGCCGCCCACCTGGGCTGTCATCCGGCATCAAGCGGGAGTCGCGCACCTGAAGAGCTATGACGCGAGTTGCAGTGCAAAGCTGGTTTCGGCCAGTGCGTCGCCCTTGTCGTCGGCCAGCGCGGCCTCGCGCAGGCGACGGATCGCGGTCGCGGGCTCGCCACCCAGTTGCCCGGAGCGATAGGCCGCCACGATCGTGTCGTAGTTGCGCAGGCCGCGCGCGAAGGTGTCGCCGTAGCCCTTGATCAGCCGCTGGCATTCGACCAGTTCGCGCGCCGCCGCGGGGTCGTGCGAGGCGACGTCCGCGACCAGCTTGAGCCACGCCTCGATGCGCGCCTGCTCCTCTCCGAAGCGCAAGGTCTTCGGACGCCAGCGGCGCAGGCCGGCGAGAAAATGCAGCACCAGGAACCAGCGTAGCCGGGTCGTGCGGACGTGGCGACCCTGCGAGAACAGCGGCTCCAGGCGGCGCACCAGCCCCGGCCTGCTGAGGATGAAGTGGCCGAGCGCCGTGGGCATGGTCTCGCAGACCTCCTGCAGGCGCGGGTGCATGAACTCGGTGATTCCGAGCAGCTGTCCGTCGCGGGCGTGGACCTCGGTGCGGACGCGCTCGACGCGGCTGGCGCGGGTCTTCAGGTCGGCGACGCGGATCGTATCCTCATAGCTCATCCACAGGGCGAGGTAGCGCGCCGCTTCCGCGGTCAGCGCGTGGCCGTCGAAGCCGTCGTCGACTGCGGCAATGCCCTTGAGGCGGTCGAGGTAGCGCGTCGCGTAGGCGGCGTCCTGATAGTCCATCAGCCGGCGGACGCCCTCGGTTGCGAGCGGCCGGGCACGTGCCGGCAGCTCCTTCTCGATGCGCGCGAGCAAAGCCGTGCCCGCCGCAGTCGTCGGCACCGGGAGAGTATTCACCACCTCCAGCGGCATCGCAGACTCGCCGAGTGCCGCGTCCCAGCCGGCCGCGAAGCCGCGCAGGTTGGCCGGTACCGCGATGCCGCTCGCCTTGATCGCCGCCTCGAAAGATGCGCGGTCGAACGGCAGTTCGCCACTGGCCGCGAGCGCGCCGAGCATCACCGAGCTGATGACGCTGCCGGCGCTGGCAGCGGCGGCGTCCATGTCGAAGCCGATGAAGCGCCTGGCGCGACGGCCGGCGGCTTCGACGACGCGGTCGCTCTTGGCGAGGCCGTTGCCCATCGCGGTCTTTTCGGAGATCGCATAGATCCGGTGGGTGGAGCCGATCAGCGTCGTGCGGTCGGCAGTTACGAAGCCGCGCAGGATCGCGCGGCCAGCTTCCATCAGTTCGGACGCGATGACGATGTCGACGTCGCCCGGCACCGGGTTGAGCGCGAGGACCGGGGCGGGCGCAGGGGCGTGGCCGCCGCTGGGAAACATCTCGATGTAGTAGATCGTCGATCCGGTGCGCTGGGCGACGCCGGGAACCGAGGTGCCCTGCGTCCGCCAGCCGTTGGCATCGCCGACCGCGAGGATCCAGTCTGCGAGGACGCCGCCGCCCTGCCCGCCCAGCGCGAGGATCGCCAGCGTCCGGCGTTGGCGCGCCATCAGAACGCCCGCGCGGCGAGGGCGCGGTCGGTCCGCGCCTGGAAGAAGCCGATCACCGCAGCCCGGATGCGCTCGGCAAGCAGGTCCCAGCGGGTCGGGTTCTGGACGATCTCGGCGCGGTAGAAGCTCGGGCACAGCACCGCGGCGTGCGCGACCTCGCCGCACAGGCCACAGCCGACGCAGCTGTTCTCGACATGCGCGATCGGGTCGAGGCGGAGCGGGTCGGGGTTGGGCTTGACGGTCAGCGAAGGACAACCTGAGAGCCGGATGCAGCTGTGGTCGCCGGTGCAGGTGTCGGGATCGATGCCGAAGCGCTCACGGACGACGCGCTTGCCGGCCTTGACCGCCTTCGCAACCAGCGGCTTCTCGCGGCGCTGCTTGTTGAGCATGCACTCCGACTGGGCGATGATGACCTTCGGCCCCGCGATCTTGGTGGTCAGCGCCTCGCGCAGCGTGTCGCGCATCGCCTTGACGTCGTAGGTCCGGGTCAGCGTCCGCACCCACTCGCCGCCGATGCCGCGCACCGCGCGCTCGATCGAGTGATGCGTGCTGCGGCTCGGATTATCCGCCGACGATGACAGGATATCCTGTCCGCCGGTCGCCGCCGAATAGCCGTTGTCGACGATCAGCGTAACCGAATCGTCCTGGTTGAACACAGCGTTGCCGATCCCGGAGGTCAGGCCGTTATGCCAGAAACCGCCGTCGCCCATGATCGCGATGGCGCGCTTCGAGTCGCTTTGCCCCGACGGGCGGAACGCCGCTGCCCCAGCCGCGCCGAGGCCGTAGCCCATCGTGGTGTTGCCGATGTCGAACGGCGGCAGGATCGAGAACAGGTGGCAGCCGATGTCGGCGGAGACGTGGCTCGGCCCGAGTTCGCGCTCGACCAGTTTCATCGCCGTGAAGATCGGGCGCTCCGGGCAGCCGGTGCAGAAGCCGGCGGGACGCTGCGGCACCTCGGCGACGGCGAGCGGCTGGGCCTCGGCCACCACCGGCGTGGGTGCGTCAGGAGCGAGCGCGGGCGCCCAGGTACGCAGGAACTTGGTCAACCCCTCGACGAGAACTTGCCCGGTATATTCGCCGGCGCGCGGCAGCACGTCTTTGCCGACGATGCGGGTCTGCAGGTCGGCGCGGCGGACCAGCGTATTGAGCTCGTGTTCGATGAACTCGGGCTGGCCTTCCTCGACGATCATCACCGCGGTCTTGCCGAGGCAGAAGGCGGCGACCTCGTCGGGGAGCAGGGGGTAGGTGACGTTAAGGCAATAGACCGGGATCTCGGCGTTGCCGAAGGCGTCCGACAGGCCGATCAGCTCGAGCGCGCGGTTGAGGCTGTTGAACAGGCCGCCCTGGACGATGACGCCGATCTCGCCGTTGGTCGGACCGAAGTGCTCGTTGAGGCGCTGCTCGGCGACGAAGCGCAGCGCGGCGGGCCAGCGCTCCTCGATCTTTTCCTTCTCGTGGAGGAAGTTGGCGGGTGGCAGCACGATGCGGTCGGTGGCGCGGCGCGGGTTGGAGGCGGCCTCGCCGACGGTGAGCGGCGGGCGGACATTGTCCTTGGCGACGAACTCGCCGGTGACGTGGCAGGCGCGGACGCGGAGCTCGAGCATGACCGGGGTGCTCGACGCCTCCGACAGCTCGAAGCCCTTCTCGACCATGTCGACGATGCTGGTCAGGTTGGGACGCGGGTCGAGCAGCCACATCTGCGACTTCATGGCGAAAGCGTGCGTCCTCTCCTGCATGATCGACGAGCCTTCGCCGTAGTCCTCGCCGACGATGATCAGCGCGCCGCCGGTTACCCCACCCGACGCGACGTTCGACAGCGCATCGGAGGCGACGTTGGTGCCGACGACGGACTTCCACGCGACCGCGCCGCGCAGCGGGTAGTTGACCGACGCCGCGAGCATGGCCGCCGCCGTCGCCTCGCTGGCGCTGGCCTCGAAGTGGACGCCGAGCTCCTTCAACAGCCCGTCCGCATCGGCGAAGACGTCCATCAGGTGGCTGATCGGCGAGCCCTGGTAGCCGCCGACGTAGGCGACGCCCGCCTGCAACAGCCCCTTGGTGACCGCGAGGATGCCTTCACCGTGGAAGACATCGCCAGCGCCGAGCCGGAGGTGCTCGACTTCGCGTGCGAACGAACGTTCCGCCACGAATTTAGTCCTGGACCAGCGCGAGAACGCGCAGCGGGCTGCCGGAGCCGCCCTTGATCTTGAGCGGGGCGGCGACGATCACTGCGCCGGTCGGCGGCAACTGGTCGAGGTTCTCGAGACACTGCAGGCCGTAGCGCCCGGCCTCGTGGAAGAAGGTGTGCGCCGGGTAAGCCGGGGTCAGCAGGTGGGCCTGCCCGGCATCGGTGCCGATCGTCTCGACCCCGAAGCCGTGGGCATCGCGGTCGTGGACCAGCATCCGCACCGCATCGGGATCGGGGCCCGGGGTGTGCGCGCCGTCCTCGCGGCGGTTGACGTAATCCTCGGGCGAACGCTTCGACCAGTCGGTGCGCATCAGCACCCAGCTGCGCGGCGGGATGCGGCCATGGACCTGCTCCCACGCCTCGATGAACGGCACGGTCAGCAGGAAATCGGGGTTTGCAGCGGCCTCCTTCGAGCAGTCGATGACCACGGCCGGGGCGACGAAATCGCGTGCTGGCACGCTGTCGACGGAGTTGTCGGCGCGGTCGCGGCCCGTGATCCAGTGGACCGGCGCGTCGAAGTGCGTGCCGGTGTGCTCGCTGACGGTGAAATTGTTCCAGTACCAGGCGACGCCGCGCTCGTCGTAGCGCGAGATTTCCTCGCGGCTGAAGGCGGCGCACTGGCCGAACTCGTCGGGCAGGACGAGGACGGGGGTGTCCTCCGACAGGATCTGGGTCAGGTCAACGGCGCGGATCGTGCCGCTGGCGACGGCCTGCGCGAAATTGTGGAGCAGTTCAGCTGACATGCAATTTCCCCGGGTCCGGATGACGACTCGAAGTGTGACCGATAAAACTTGCACGTGCAACCATTCTCGCGTTGCCCGGAACGATTGCAGGGGCTAGTTGCGGAGCGTGCCCGACAACAACAGCATCGCCTGCGACAACCGCAAGCTGGGCGATCCCGGCAGCCCGGGCTTCAAGGTCGACCGCTATCCGTTCTACCTGCTCAACCGCGCCGTCAGCCGGTACAACATCGTCATCGAGGCGCGGCTGCGGACAATCGGACTCGATATCCCGAACTGGCGCGTGCTGATGGTGCTGGGCGAGCGCATGCCACGCAGCGTCGGCGAGCTGGCGGACGCGGCGGTGATCAACCTGTCGACGATGCTGAGGATCGTCCAGCGGATGGAGAAGGCCGGGCTGGTGTCGTCGGAGGTCAAGCCCGACGACGCGCGGGTCCGCCAGGTCTTCCTGGCCGCCGCCGGAAGCGATCTGCTGGCCGCGGCGCGCGAGATCACGGCACCGGTTTACGCTGGGGTTATCACCGGATTTTCCGCGAGCGATTTCGACCGGCTGATAGGACTGATTGGGCGCCTGCAGGAAAATCTCGATGCACTGCCAGGCGATACCGATAAATAGCCAAGCGTTTTTGACAACGAAATTGCGAACTCATTGCGCTTGCTGCGCTTGCGAAATGCCGATTAACTGAGCTTACTGCCGTTGCGGAGTAGCGCGACGATCGAGCGAAGGGAGGGCGCGGCATGGCAAGCGATCGACCACGACAACGCCGCTGGCACCTGGCGCTGCTGGTGCTGCCGTTCGTCTGGCAGGTTGCGCTCGCTCCGTGGGCCAACGGGATCGAAGCCCGGCCCTTTGCCCTACCCTTCGCAATGGCGTGGCAGATGGGGGGCGTGGTCTTCGCGAGCCTCGTCATCACAATCGTCTACCTGATCGACCGTCGCCGCGAAGCCCGGAACGGCACGCCTTGATCCTCGCACTGACGCTGGCGATCGTCGTAGCGACTATCGTCGGTGCGATGGCCTATGGCCGCCGCGCTGCACGCGCGAAGAACGTCGAGGACTGGGCGCTCGGCAGCCGCCGCATGGGAACGCTGATCTTCTGGTTTTTGAACGCCGGCGAAATCTACACGACCTTCGCCGTGCTGGGTATATCCGGCTTTGCCTGGGCGTACGGCGCACCGGCGTATTTGGCGTTCTGCTCGGTCTCGCTGGCAGCGGCGATCGGCTATTGGCTGATGCCGGAAATCTGGGCCGCGGGGCGCCGGCGCGGCCTGATCACCCAAGCCGATTTCTTCGCCGACCACTACCGCGCCAACTGGCTCGGTATCATCGTCGCGGTCGCCGGCATCGCCGCGCTGGTGGTCTACGTCCAGATTCAGATCACCGCGCTCAGCCTGATCCTGCGGCTGACACTTGGCAGCGAGGTCTCAGGCACCACAGCGGCTATCCTCGCTGCCGTCGCGATGCTCGCCTTCGTTTTCCTGGCGGGCTTGCGCTCGGCCGCTTTCGCCGCCGGGGTCAAGGATATCCTGATGCTGGCGCTGGTCGCCGGGCTGTGTGCGACCGTCGCCTCGCATGTCGGCGCGACCTCGATGCTTGACGTGTTCCGTCTGGTGCAGGAGCGGCATCCCGGCGTCGGCAGCCTGCCCGGGCTGCAACCCGCGGCGGGGCTGGGCACGACCTGGCTGATGACCTCGGCGCTCAACGTCGCGCTGGGCACCTGGATCTTCCCGCACATGTTCCAGCTGTGCTTCTCTGCCGCCGACGCCTCGACGATCCGGCGTAACGCGATCTTCCAGCCGCTGTATTCGCTATCTTACCTGTTCATCATCCTGCTCGGGTTCGCGGCGTTGCTGGCCGGCACCATCCCGCCCGACGGCAACCTCAATGCCGCGCTGCTGCAGTTCGTCGCCGACCGCTATCCGCCGTGGGTGATCGGGATGCTGGCGGGCACCGCCTGCCTGCTGGCGCTGGTGCCGGGGTCGGTGCTGCTGCTGACCATGGGCTCGATCTTCTCGCGCAACGTCATCCAACCGCTGCTGCCGCGGCTGTCGCCGCGCGGCGGGTTGACAGTGGCGCGGGTGTCGATGATCGGCTTTGCCGCGGTCGCGGTGTGGCTGACCATCGGCGGCACGCGCTCGCTGGTCGAGATCGGGCTGTCGGCTTACGCCTCGATCGGCATGCTTGCACCGGGTGTGTTCCTGGCGTTCACCTGGACCCGGGCCAGCGCCGTCGGCGTGTTCGCGGGCATGGTCGCGGGCTATGTGACACTACTGGTCCCGGCCGTGACGGCGCTGGCCGGCACGTTGCTGCCGGGCTGGGAGCCCGGGCTGGTCGCAATGCTGCTCAACGCGGCGGTCGCGGTCGTCGTCAGCGCCTTGCTCCGCCCCGCCGTTGCGCTGGCGGCAACGACATCGACGGCGGCCTGACGTTGCGCTTGAGGGCCGCCACCGCGACACCTGTACCACCGACCATGAGGAGCCGTTCATGACCTCCCGCCCGCAGTTCCTCGCCGCCGACCATGTCTCGTTCACCGTCCCCGATCTCGACGCCGCGGTCGCCTTCTACAGCGACGTGTTCGGGGCGCAGGAGTTGTTCCGCGTCGGTCCGATCGATGCCGCCGAAATCCCCGCCGGAGCCGACGGCCGCGACTGGACCGAGGCGCATGTCGGAGTTGCCGGGGCGCGGCTGACGCTGGCCATGCTCAAGCTGACCAGCAACCTGAACCTCCAGCTTGTCACCTACGACAAGCCCGACGACCGCAACACGCATGTGCCGCGCAACTGCGACCGGGGCGGTCACCACCTTGGCCTGCGGGTCGACGACGTCGACGTCGCCGCGCGCTACTTGGCGGAAAAGGGCTGCACCGTCCTCGAGACGATCCTGATCGACAGCGGGCCGCTGGCCGGCAAGAAAAACCTCTATGTCCGCGACCCGTTCGGGCACCAGCTCGAAATCGTCGACTGAACCCGCGAAGGAGCATTCCATGGCCATCGAACGGATCAATCCGCCCGAACTGTACGACAGCGTCGCCTACGGGTTCTCGCACGCGACGCTGCAGGACGGCGGCAAGACGCTGCATCTTGCCGGGCAGGTGGCGTGGGACAAAGACTACACCCTCGTCGGTCCCGGCGACCTCGCAGCGCAGACCCGGCAGGCACTCGCCAACTTGCGTGCCGTACTTGCGGCAGCGGGCGCGACGCCGGCGGACGTTATCCGCATCCGAACCTATATCGTCGGTCATACGCCCGACAAGCTCGGCGTCATCGGTGCCGAACTGGGCGCGTTCTACGATGGCGCAACACCGGCCCCGAACACCATGATCGGGGTCGCTACGCTGGCGTTGCCCGACTTCCTGATCGAGATCGAGGCGACCGCGACGGTCGCCTAAATCAGGTCGGCGACCGCGACCGGACGCACCGGGAAGCGGGCGGTGAAGCCCGCCGGTCGCCCGGTCTCGCCGAGAATGGTCATAACCGCCTGCTCGCACGACCGGCCCTGGCACAGGCCCATGCCGGCGCGGGTGACGAGCTTCAGCGAGCTTGCTCCTCCCGGGCCACCGCGCGACGCCATCGCCGCCCGCAACTGTCCCCGGGTGACGTCCTCGCAGCGGCAGACGATGGTCGTGTCGTCGATCAATTGCGGGACGATGGCCGCGGGCGAGGCGATGTCGGCGAGCATCGCCGCGAACTTCCGGCGGCGGGCCAGGCGAGCGCGGGGTGCGCGAGCTGCTGCGTCGGCCTGCGCCACGGTCAGGCGGCCGGCGTCGAGCGCGATGCCGAGCCCGGCGATCCGCCCCTCCTCCAGCGCGCAGTCGGCGCCCGCGACCCCGGTCGTCTCGCCTGCGACGAAGAGGCCGACGATACTGCTCCGCAGCCATGCGTCGTGCGTCGTCGCCCAGCCGCCGGTCGCCGGATCGCGCTCGACCGTGCAGCCGGTGGCGCGCGGCAGGTCGGCCTGCGGCAGGAAGCCGAAACACAGGGCCAGCGTGTCGCAATTGAGCACGCCGGCGGTTCGCCCGGTCGGGCCGGAGGCGACGCAGTTCTGCAGGGTGACCGAGGACAGCCGTGCGCGACCTTCGGCGCGGGCGACCGTCGTGCCGAACCGGACCGACACGCCGGCCCAGCGCAGCCGCGCGAACGACACCGCCGCGCTGGCGAGCGTCGATGCATTGAGGACGGCGGTCAACGGGTCGGCGAGCACGCGGGCCACCGCTGCGGCCGCCGACTGCGCGAAGATCACCGCGACCACCGTGCCGCCGCCGCGCCGGACCTGATCGGCGACGAGAAGCTGTAGAGGGTGCGTCCCCGCCAATACGAAGCGCCGGCCGGGCAGGAACTGCTGGCTCTTGATGAACGCCTGCACCGCGCCCGCGCCCATGACGCCGGGCGTCGTCCACCCGGGCAGGGCAACCGGCATGTCGTAGCAGCCAGCGGCGATGAGCACGCGTGTCGCCACGGCGGAGGCCGGTCCGGCGGGTCCGTTGGCGACGATATCGAAGCCGTCGGCGCGCTTGAAGAGGCCCAGCACCGACGTGCCGCCGCGCCAGTCGATCGCTGTGAGTGCGGTGGCGCGCGCCAGTTGGGCCGCGACGCCGCGGTAGGCCCGACCCTGCATCCACCGGGCTACCGCGAAGCCGACCGGTGGCTGGCGGAGGATCTGCCCGCCGAGGCGCTGCTGTTCGTCGAACATCACGACCGACAGGCCATTGGCGATGGCGATCTCGGCAGCCGCCTGCCCGGCCGGGCCGCCGCCGACGATCGCGAGATCGAAGACCGAAGGCTCAGTCATGCCGCGCCAGCTCCACCGCCATGCCGGCAGCGACCAGGGTCAGGCAGGCCCTGACGTCGCGCGCGGCTCGCCCCGGCACCGTCACCCGGACGAAGCATTCGCAGCAGGTCCCCATGTTGCAGAACAGCCCGCGCGGCCGGTCGCGGCTGTCATCGCGAAAGGCGCTGATCCCGGCGGCGATCAGCGTCGTCGCCAGCGTCTCGCCGCCGAAGGCCGGCACCACGCGCCCGTCAACGAGGATGTCCAGCCCCGGCCCGCGTGTGACGCTATCCTCGATGCGCATCAGCCCATGAATCCATTGAGGTGGTCGAACCGCCCCGGCCCGAAGATCGCCAGTTCGGGCGCCGGCTGGCTGCCCGCCATCTGCGCCGCTAGCAACCTGGCGAAGGTCGGCCCCAGCGTGAAGCCGGAACCTCCGGCTGCGACGAACAGCCCCGGCGCGACCTGACCGACGATCGGCAGCTGGTCGACGGTCAGCGCGACGATGCCGGTCCAGCTGCGGATGATGTTGAGAGACGCGACCGCAGGCACCGTGTCGACCGCGGCGCGCAGATTGCCCTGCACCGACGCCAGTTGCAGCTCGGGCGGGCGGCTGACGTCGAAGCCTCCCGTCGGCGACTTGCGCAGGGTCGATGACCAGCCGCCGCCGATCAGGACATTGCCACTATGCGCCTGCTTCATCGACAGGCGCCGACCGACGTGCTGGACCAGATGCGGCAGGAACTGCGGGCGACGGTCGGTGATGTTCATCGTCAGCCCGGCGGGGAAGATCGGCAGGTGCAGGTTGAACAGCGCGCCGACCGTAGCCGTCGCGGCCCCGGTCGCGAGCAGCACGCGGTCGGCCTGGACCGTCGTCGCCACGTCCCCCGAAGCCAGGTCGACCGCGTACCCGCCGTGGTGCTTTGTGGCCCCGGTCAGCACGGTGCGGGTGCGAACATCGACACCATCGGCGATCGCCGCGCGCGCGAAGACACGGGCAATGGTGCGCGGGTTGGCGTGGCCCTCAGATCCGAGCCAGCTCGCAGCCTGGATTGTGGTCGCGAGATACGGCGCCAGTCCGCGCAATTCGTCGCCGCCGATCAAGCGGGTCGCGAGACCCATCGCCTGCTCGCGGACGACCTTGCGTTGGAGCTGGGCGACCTCGGCCGCGGTCTCGGCGACCATCAGCCCGCCGTCCATGACGATCTCGAGGTCGTCGTCGAACATCGCCTGCAGCCCCTGCCAGTCGGCGACCGCGAGCCGGTTGAGCGCCAGCACCCGCGTCGCCTGCTCGGCCAGCGCCTCGCCGTTCTCGAGGAAGCGCCGCTCGATCTGGAAGTGGAGCGAGCCCGCGTTCTGCCCCGATGCGCCGCCGTTCAGCTCGCCCGCCTCGATCAGGATCACCGAGGCCCCGGCGCGCGCGAGGTGGAAAGCCGTCGCGCAACCCGTCAAACCGCCGCCGACGACCAGGACGTCGGCGCGGTCCATCCCCTACAGCTTGCCGACCGCGCGCAATGTCTCGGCGATGCGCTGCCGGCCCGCGTCGTCGACGTCGATCAAGGGTGCGCGGACGCCGCCGAGCGACATGCCGAGCGCGGCGAAACCCGCCTTGAGCGCAGCTGGGCCCGACCCGAAGCGGCCGACAAGATCGGGGGTGTACCAGAGGTCGAGGATCAGTCGGTCCTTCGCGCCGCAGGCCCGCGCCGCATCGATGTCGCCGCGCCACAGGTTGTTGTAGAAATCCGGCTGGTCGCGCCCGAGGACGCCGCCGGCGCCCATCGTACCGTCGCCGTCGTGGACCCGCAACAGTGTCAGGCCATGCTCGTCCATCGAGAAGCCGAACACCCGAACCTGCTCGCGCAGCGCGAAGAAGGTCGCCACGAAGCGGCTGAGCACGCCCGTCGACTGCTTGATCGCGGCGACGTTGTCGATCGCCGCGATGCGGGTGAGCAATTCCAGCGACATGTCGATGCCGGTGCCGGGCGGCCAGTTGTAGACGCACAGCGGCAGCGGCGAGCGCGCCGCGACGGCCTCGTAGAAGCGGAAGATTTCCTCCTCGGTCGGCTTCAGATAGGGCGGCGGGGTCAGCAGGATGCCGTCGAAGCTTGCAGCTGCAGCGTGCTCGGCGAGCGCCACCGCCTCGTCCGGAGTGTAGCTGGTGCAGCCCGCCAGCAGTGGCAGCCGGCCCTTCATCTGCGCTCCGACCGCGGTGAACAACTGGCGCCGCTCGACCGGTGACAGGCTGGTCCACTCGCCGGTGGTGCCACCGATGACGAGGCCGTGCATACCCTCGCCGTGGAGCCATTCGAGGTGGCGGGCCAGCGTCGGCAGGTCGAGCGCGCCATCGGCAGCAAAGGGCGTCAGCATCGCCGGGATGTACCCGCGCCAGTCCGTCCTTGAGCGCTTGCTCGTCACGCGATGGTCCCCCGGTGATATAGTCCTTGGTCGGGTCTAGGCCAGCGATCATGCACCATCAATGACAACGCCTTCGGTACATCATTGCAGTGACGGCAACGATGCGCGATGCTGTGCATTCGCAACGAGGTGCGACGATGACAGTGACCGCGCTCCGCTACCTGAACGAGGCCGCCAGTGCCGGCTCGATGCGTGCCGCCGGTGACCGGATGGGCATCGCGGTGTCCTCGATCAGCCGCCAGATCGCTCAACTGGAGCTCGAATACGGCTTGCCGCTGATCGAGCGTGGGCGGCGCGTTATCCAGCTCACCCACGCCGGCACGCTGGTCACCGAGCACTACCGCAGCATGCTCGCTGACCGCGAAGCGCTGCTGGCCCGCCTGCACGACCTGCGCGGCGTCCGCTCGGGGCATGTCATCCTCGGCGTCGGCGAGGGTTTCCTGGGCAATGCCTTTACCCGGATGCTCGACATCTTCCGGCGCGCCAATCCGCAGATCCACCTGACCGTCGAGGTCAAGTCATCCGCCGACATCGTCCAGAGCGTGCTCGCCGACGAGGCGCATTTCGGGCTGGTGCTGCAGGTTCCGCCCGACCCAAAGATCCGCTTGCGGACCTCGGTCGCGCAGCCGCTGATGGCGATCATGGCGCCGACGCACCCGCTCGCGACGGCGCAGCAGGTAATGCTGAGCGACCTGCTCGAGCACGACCTGTGCCTCGCGCCCAAGGATTTCCGCATCCGCCAGATCCTCGCGGCGGCCGAATTCCGGCATCACGTCTTCCTTGAGCCGGCGATGACGACCAACTCGATCCACATCATGCGCGAGGTGGCGCGGTCGGGAACCGCGATCTCGATCCTGCCGGCATTGTCGGTCCGCACCGACCTCGAGGACGGCACCCTGGTCGCGATCCCGCTCGCCGACGCGACGATCGAGGAGACCACGCTCGGACTGATCTCACGCGTCGGTCGGCAGCTGGAGGGCGCTCCGCTGCGCCTGTTCACCGCGGTCGAGGCCGACCTGCGGAATTGGGCGAAGCGGCCGAGCGGCAGTTAGATGCTTGGCAGGGCTCGAACCCGTGCATGTCATCCCGGGCTTGACCCGGGACCCAGCTAACCCAACGCTCGGACCTCGGAGGAAGCTGGGTCCCGGGTCAAGCCCGGGATAACAATGTGGTCCGGGATGACAATTCGAATTGCCCGCGTGTTGCCTCACGAGAAGATGTTCCCGAGCGGTGATGCCGTTGCCTCACCAGAGTGTTCCCCTACGCCGATCACCAGGCGAGGTCGATTCCCGGTTGATGGGACGCTGTGGAGCGGAGCCGTAGGCGAAGCGGAGCAGCGTCCCATCAACCTTCGACTAGCACCGACACCGGCATCGCCGTATCCGTAGGAGATTCCGCCGCCAGCCCGGAATGAGTGAACACCAGTGCGTGAGCGTATTCGGACCGCCAGACCTTAAGGCGGCGCTGGACGGTACGGATCAGGCCATCGGGATAGTTGTCGGGCCGCTCGACCTGAAGTTTTTCCAGCAGCTCCCTGCCGGTGCGCCACGGCTCGTCCTCGAACCAGCGCTTCAACTGCTCGCTCACCTCGATCAGCGGATCGGGACGGCGACGACCGCGCTTGATGACCGGTTTATTGGATGCAGTCGGTCGCGCTTCACCGCCCTGCCATATCGTTTGCAAGCTGGAGAGGAACGCGTCCAATGGTGGGGCCGCGGGCTGCTCGCTCACCGGTACTGGGCTGACCATGTCGGCAAGGGCGACCAGCCGCTGTTGGGCCGCCCTGATATCGCGCAGCAAGCGGACGGGATCGAGGTCGGCAAAGATCGCACGCACGCGTGTCCGGGTCTTATCAGATACCCGCGGATCGTCGAGCAACCGCTGATAGGGCGTCGCTGGTGCATGATAGCGCTTGCGAACCCGCGCACCGTCGCGGTGCTTCTCGGCCAGCTTGAACGAGGGCTGGAAGAAGTTCACGAACAGGCGCGACGCCGCGTACAGCTCAGCCAGCGCAACGGTCGCCTCCAGCCCCTCGAAGCGACGATAGCCAGCCAGGCGGCGCACGACTGATCCGTTCTTTTGCTCCACCCATGCCTGGTCGTTCTTGCGATAGGGTCGGCAGCGCGTGAACGCGATGTCGGAGGCAGCGCAGTAATCGCGCACCGTCTCGTTGATGAAGACGCTATCGTTGTCAGTGTCGAACCCCAGCAGCGGGAACGGCATCAGCCTGCGCACCTCGCTAAGCACCGCGACGAGCACCGTCTGCTCGCGAACCAGTAGCGGCGCGCACTCAGTCCAGCCGGTCGCGATGTCAGTCAACGTGAACGTCCACGCAAAGCTTCCCTTCGCGACCGGACCGCTGTGCGATACGAGATCGGCTTCGACATACCCCGGTGCCGGATTGTCCCAGTCGTCAAACGTCCTGATCGGTACGCTTTGCCGGAGCGCCGTTCCCGCGACACCACGTCGCCGCGGTTTGCGATTACCGGCCTTTGCGGCGCGAAGCACGCGATCGATCGTTGCCGCGCTCATCTTCGTCAGCTGCGACCTCACCGCCGGCGCCAAGTCCAGATGGCCATGGCGCTCCATCGCCTCCAGCAGGATCGGAATGAGCGGTCGCAATCGCTTGCCGCACAGCCGATCCGCCGCCTCCCAGAGCACGATAAGCGCGGTCCGGGCCGCCTCGTCGTAGATCCGACGCTCGATGCGGACGTTCGCCGTCGTGACCGCGGGGCCCGCCCGCATCAGCCGCATCGCATGCTTGCGGTGAAATCCCGTCACCGCAACGAACTCGTCCAGCACCCGGCCCTTGCTTGCTCGATCAGCCGATCGGTACCGTTCGCTGATCGCAGCGACCAGCTCCGTACGCGTTGCCATGCTCACCGTCCTCATAGCTCGCTCCCGAACAATCTCGAGAGCATTTTAAATGAGGCAACGACCCCCGCCGCGGGAGCAAATCAGGCGAGGCAATGCGATGTTGCGGGTCTTCGTCGCCGCCACCGCCATGAACATCTTCGGGCTGGAGATCAGTTCGGAGCCGGCGCTGTGGTGCTCGCCGATCCACGCCTCGTCGTAGCCGAGCCGGTCGAGATGCTCGATGACCGCCATGTCGCGGTCGAGGCACAAGGTCGGGTTCTCGTGAAGCTCGTGGATCGGCGGCATGAAGATGCCGAACCGCAGGTTTTCCTTGGATGTCATCGCCTACTCCCGTCGGCCCGTATGCAGCCGCCTCAGGTTACGAAAAAGACGCTATGCGCAGCGTGCGCACAACTCCGACAGGCGTAGGGGGCCGGCCCTTGCGTGGCGTCGGGAATTGCCGAATGCTGAAAGCTGGCTGGCGGGAGCCGTGCACGACGATGAACCGGAATTTCGATCAGGCAGGGGCGGCAGCGACCGAGGCGGCGCTGTTGCACAGCGTCCTCGGCATCGCCGCGTCGACGACGCTGGCCGGGCTGGCCGGTGCCTGCTTCGCGGCGTTGCGCCAGTGGATGGGGGCCGACACGCTCGGGCTCTACCTGTTCGCGGGCGACGGTTCAGGCGAAGGATGGGGCGGCGAAATCCGCTTCGCCGAGAACGTGCCGGACGGGTTCCTCGAGGACTACGACCGTAACATGCGGGCCGACGACCCGCTGCTCCGCCACGTCGTCGCGGTCGGGAAGCCGGCTTCCGGCGCGGCCCTCCACGGCATCGACGTCTGGAAGACCTCGCCGAGCCGGGCCTATTTGCGCCGCTGGGGCTTCGACCAGACGGTGATCGGGCCGCTGCTCGTCGACGGCGCCATCGTCGGCACGGTCGACATCGCCACCAGTGACCGCGACGGGCCGTATGCGGTGCGCGACGTTGAGCGCTTCGGCGCGATCTGCCGCGCGACCTCGATCGCGCTGGGCGGGATGCGCGACTGGTCACCGCCGTCGCGCCGGACGCGCCCCGTCGCGCACGGCGTCGCCGCGACCCGCACCGTCCTGTCCCGGGCCGCGACCCCAGCCCCGCGCCGTCCGCCGGTCGACGGTACGCCGCTGCTCGTCGCCAGCCTGCCGCCGCGCGCCGGGCAGGTCGCGCAACTCGTCTGCCAGGGCGCCACCAACAAGGAGATCGGCCGTCGGCTCGACCTCTCGCCCTACACGGTGCGCGACCATGTCCAGGAGCTGTTCCGCCGCTTCGATGTCGGCAACCGCACCGAGCTCGTCACCCGCCTGCTGGGCTTCGACGCCCGCACCGCTCCCTGATCGCCGACCGGCACCCCTTCACCCGAGGCTCAATGACGACAGCTCCCGCCCCACCGCCCTACGTCGCGCCCTATATGGCGATCGGCCTGTCGACGATCGTCACCGGCATCGCCGAGCGGCGGCACATCCGGCACAACCTCGAGACCATCGAGGATGCCTTCCACGCCGCGGTTTCGATCTGCGCGATCAATGCACCGGTGAAGATCGTCGCGCTGGCGGAAGGGGCGCTGACCGGTTTCACCGACGAGATCTTCGACGTGCCGCACGTCACCGCAGCGCGCGAGATGTTCATAGACCTGCCCGGCGAGGAGACCGAGCGCCTCGGGCAACTCGCTCGCCAGTACGGCACCTACATCATCGGCCAGTGCAAGGCGCGCTGGCCCGACGTGATGGACGACCGCTTCTTCAACACGCTGTTCGTGATCTCGCCGCAGGGCGACGTCATCCACCGCGCCGCCAAGAACCACATCTGGTGCCGCGAGCGTTCCTGCACCCCGCACGATGTCTACGACCGCTGGGTCGAGCGCTTTGGCGACGGGCTCGACGCCTTCTACCCGGTGCTCAGGACCGACGACATCGGCATGATCGGCACGATCTGCTGCTCGGACGGCGAATATCCGGAGGCCGTGCGCGCGCTCGCCTTTAACGGAGCAGAGGTTGTCTATCGCCCGTCCGAAGCGATGCCGATGACCGGCGCGGGCTATCCCGGCGGGGGCACCTGGATGATCCAGAACCGCGCGCATGCCGAGTTCAACGGCGTCTACATGCTGTGCCCGAACGTCGGGCCGGTGTACCTGTCGCCGAGCTCGCGCCACCCGGTCGATATCGCCGGTGGCAACGGGCATATCGTCGACTTCCGGGGCAACGTCATCAGCTATTCGGCGGGCGGTGCGAACACGATGACCGCGGCGATCATCGACATCGAGTCGCTGCGCCAGCACCGCGCGATGAACCTCAATTCGAATTGGCTGAAGGACCTTCGCACCGAGCTGTTCGCCAAGATGTACGCGGAGCCGATCCACCCCAAGAACCTGTGGATGGACCGCGAACCGGCCCATCATGCCGAGGTCGACGAGATCTACCGCGGCAACATCCAGAAGCTCGTCGAGCGCGGCACCTGGACGCCGCCGGCCAACCCGGTGCCCGGTGCCCGCTACACCCCGCCCGGCCCCGGCACTCCCGCCGAGGGCTGGGCCGAAGCCCGCGCCATGTGGTCCCCGTGGGACGACACCAAGGAAGAACCCGCCGCATGACCACCGGATTTGTCTGGCACGAACGCTACATGTGGCACGAGATCGCGCCCGCCGCCGGGGTCTTTCTCGCCCGCGGCTTCATCCAGCCCGGCCAGCATTTCGAGAACTCGGAGACCAAGCGCCGCTTCAAGAACCTGCTCGACGTCAGCGGCTTCTCGGCGGACAGCCTGACGACGATCAAGCCGCGCCTAGCGACCCGCGAGGAACTGCTGCGCGTCCATACCGTCGCCTACGTCGACCGGGTCCAGGCGCTGAGCGATGCCGAGGGCGGCGACGCGGGCGAGTTCGCGCTGCTCGACCACGGCGGCTACGATATCGCGGCCCTGTCGGCCGGCGGCGTCATCGCGGCGGTCGAGGCGGTCGTCGCGGGGCAGGTCGACAACGCTTACGCCCTCGTCCGCCCGCCTGGCCACCATGCCGAAGCCGACCTCGGCCGCGGCTTCTGCATCTTCGCCAACGGGGCCATCGCCGCCCGCCATGCCCAGGCGGCGCTCGGCATCGGCAAGGTCGCGATCCTCGACTGGGATGTCCACCACGGCAACGGCGCGCAGAAGATCTTCTACGACGACCCCTCGGTGCTGACGATCTCGCTCCACCAGGACGGCAACTTCCCGCCCGGCTCCGGCCCGGTCGAGGATACCGGCGCGGGGGCCGGGGCCGGCTTCAACCTCAACCTGCCGATGCACGCCGGCTGCGGCCACGACGCCTATATGGCCGCGATCGACGAGGTCGCAATTCCCGTCCTGGAGGCTTTCGCGCCCGACCTTATCCTCGTCAGTTGCGGCTTCGATGCGGGCGCGATGGACCCGCTCGGCCGCATGTCGCTCCACAGCGGCAGTTTCCGCGCGATGACCGAGCGCGTGAAGGCGCTGGCGGAGCGGGTCTGCGGCGGCCGCCTCGTGTTGCTCCACGAGGGCGGCTACAGCGCGCCCACAGTGCCGTTCTTCGGAATGGCGGTGATGGAGGCGCTGTCGGGGCTCGACAGCGGCGTCGAGGACCCGTTCCTGCCGATCCTGACGGCCGACCCGGTCCAGGCGATCACCGGCGACCAGCGCGCCGCGATCGACCGCATCAAGGCTGTGGCGCGGCAGGTCGGGTTACTCCGGGAACCCGCCTGACGAGGCGCGCGGCGTTTCCGGCTATTTCCGCAGCGGGTAGCGCAGGAACCGGCGGATGTGCGCCAGCATGGTGCGATGGTCGTCGAGCGGATCGCAGGTCCGGGCGGCTGCATCGCGGTCGAGCAAGGTGAGCCCGCGCTGGACGGAGCGTTCGAGCGCATCGCTGAAGTCGTGGTCGTCGACCAGCAGCGCTTCGATGGCTGGCTTCGGGAGTTCCAGCACGCTGCCGTAGGTGACCGCGGCGACTGTCACCGATAGGGCCTCCCGGTCATCATGCTGATCTCGCCGAGATACTCGCGCGGCCCGACCCACGGTGGGAACGGGGTGCTGGTTTCGCGAGCCGCTGTCCAGCGTTCTCGCGGCGGTCCGTCGAACAGCTCGTGTCAAACCACCATTCGGTCGACATCGACCACCGCCTGCGCGAACGCCTCGGGTGCTTCCTGGGGCAGGTTGTGGCCGATGCCGCCGCTCACCCGCCGGTGCAGGTAACGGCCCTTGAACTTGCCGGCGTAGGCGGTCTCGGGTTGATGGGGGGCGCCGTTGGCATCGCCCTCCAGGGTGATCGTCGGTATGGTGATACCCGGCGCTGCCGCGAGCCGCCGCTCCATGTCGTCGTACTGCTGCGCAGTCCTCGGCGTTGCGCCCGACAGGAACCGCGTCGTTCCGAAACCGCGCAAATAGGGAACGATGACCCGGTACCCGCGCGCCGCCAGCAACGGGGCGACATCGACGTAGCTGATGATGTCATAGGGCCAGCCGTGCAGCAGGATGACCACGGGGCCATCGGCAGGACCGGCTTCCGCGTAGCCGATGCTCAGGACACCGGCGTCGACCTGCTTCAACGGCCCGAGGCTGGTGTGCGTGCCCGGTACGGCGCTGGTGGTCCCGGCGCGCGTCGCGAAGGGCAGGGCGGCAAGGGCGAGCGCCGCGGTGCCGAGGAAGTGGCGGCGATAGCTGTCCGGTGGAGTGTTCGTCATCGCGCCGATCCTCGCTTTCAGTCCGTCCCGTGTGGACGACGACAAACGATCGCATCGTTACGCCCGTTAGAGCAGATCGCGCCCTCGCGTTACCGCATCGGTCCGGTTCTTCGCCCCGAGGATCGACTGGACGCGCGCGAGGTGCGTCTTCACCGTCTCCGGCGCGAGCTCCAGCGACTGGGCGATCTCCTTGTTCGACAGGCCCTGCGCGACGAGGCGGAGGACCGCGAGCTGCCGGTCGGTCAGCAGTTGGCGGCTGCCCGCCGGCCTCCCGCCAGGCGGAGCAGCATCGACCCGGGATGCCGCAATCTCCGCAAGGCGGGCTGGCAGGTAGCGGCCCCCGGCAGCGATCAGCCGCAACGCCGCTTCGATGACTGCGCCGCTTGAGGTCTTGGCCGCGAAACCGGCGATGCCGAGGTCAAGCAGGTCGAGCATCAACTGGTCGTCGCTGGTCCCGGTGACGACGAGGATCGCGGTGTCAGGCGCGGCGTCGCGAATGCCGCGGATGCCGGCAACCGGTAGCGCCCCGGGCATCATCAGGTCGACGATCGCGACGTCGGGGCGGCGCGCTGCCGCTGCCCAGGCGGCCGCAAAATCGCCGACCTCGGTGATCGCCACGTCCGGCCAGCCGAGGCGGACGGTCCCGGCGAGCGCCTCGCGCATCAGGACGTGATCGTCGGCGATCAGGCACGACTTCATGCCGCGAGCTCGTCGCGGTGGGATTGGCGCGCTGCCACGGCCTCGAACTCCAGGTAGAAGGCCGCGCCGTGCGACCAGCGGCGCTCGAGATCGGCGGACCCGCCCATCAGCTCAGCCAGCCTCCGGACCGACGACAGGCCGAGGCCGAAGCCACTGCGGACGGTGTCGCCTCCCCGCGTCGCCTGGTAATAGTCGTCGAAGATGTGCCGCGCGTCGACTGAACCCACGCCGACGCCGTCGTCGATCACCCACAGCCGGACGGTGTCGCCGCGCCCCCGGGCACCGAGCAGGATCCGCCGCCCGCCGCTGTGCTGGATGGCATTGTTGACGAGGTTGCCGAGCGCCCGCTCGATCAGCGACGGGTCGAGCAGCAGCGTCTCGCGCGCGCCGCCGATGCGGATGGCAATGCCCGCCGCCGCGGCCGCCGGCGCGCACTGCGTCGCCACCCGCGCGAGTAGCGTCCGGATATCGACCCGCGAGCGATGCGGCACGACCGCGTCGGCCTCGAGCCGAAGGTGCCCGAGCATGTGCGACAGCAATTGCTCGGCCGAGGCGAAGGCGCGGCGGACCCCCTCGACCGCCTTGGCGCGGGCAAGATCATCGGTCGAGCGCAGACTCTGGTCGAAGAACAATGCAGCGGCGGCGAGCGGTTGGCCGAGGTCGTGCGAGGCTGCGGCGATGAACTTGGTCTTGGCATCGCGCTCGGCGGCGACCTCGCCCAGCAGCCGGTCGAGGACCCGTGCCGCATCGTCGCTCGCCAGACGCGCCGCGACGGTGGCGCGGACCGTCGCTGCGACCCGGTCCCCCAGGATGAACATGACGATGCCGAAGCCGCAGATATACAGCGCGGCATAGTCCGCGAGCTCGGTCCCGCGGGTCGCGAAGAACACCGCCAGCGAGCCGATGATGCCGATCACCCCGCAGCGATTGGCGAGGCTGTTCTCGGGGCTGCAGATCAATTGGGTCGGCACGCAGCCGATCAGCGGGATCGCCATCAGCAGCTGCGCCGAGGTCGGGACGAACGGCATGATGCCCCAGATCAGCACGAAGCAGGCAAGGTGACTGCCCAGGATGATGACGATCGCGAAGCGGCTCCAGATCCGCACCCGCTCGGCGTGGCCCGCCCGCCGCGCGACCATGACGATCATGCCCACAACCCAGATCGAGGCGAAGATCGCTGTGTAGGCGACCAGCGGCCGGGTCAGCGGTGGCGGTGCGGCGCGGATCGTCGCGTAACTGAGCGCCGCTGACAGCACGAACAGCCCGAACGACAGGATACCCGCGGTCAGCATCGGGCGCAGCGGGTGCGACACCGCGTAGGCGCGGTCGACCGGGGTCGCGTTGCCCGGCAGGCTGGTCGGCAATGTTCGTGCCATCCTCGGAGCTTTGCCGGGCGGCGACCAAAGGTCAAATCGCCTTTCGGCCATCCCCCATCCGGCTCCCCCATCCGGTCGATATCGACCAGGCCGATGCGACTTTAAGACGGAGTTAACGACGACACGGGGGCGGGGGAGCCAGGTGTCGAAGTGCATCCGCCGTCCCGGTTGGTGCCCGCGACGAGTAACAGGAGAGCGTTATGGCTTATGCTTCGATCACGAAAACTGCCCGTTCGCACCGCGTCGCGAGGAGCGCCGCTTTGGCAGCGGTCGCTACCGCCGCCTGCATCGCAGGCGCCGCTCCGGCCTATGCCGGCTATCATGTCGAGACGGTCGCCAACACGGGTCGCGGCTATCTTCGCGGCTGCGCGGCGCAGTACAACGCCGGCAGTACCGGCGCGCAGTTCATCAACAACGATGGTGGTGGCTCGCCGTGCGATCCCGGTGCCTACCTCAGCCAGCAGAACGCGGTCGTCACGGTCAGCGGATCGACCGACACCACCGGTACCCTGACCGCCGCCCATGACTCATCGAGCGTCGTCGCACTGCCCGACGCGGCCTACGCCTACGCCGACGCCGATCTCAAGGCCGGCAAGGTTCACTTGCTCGCCACGGCCACCAACTACAGCGGCGCCAACGCCTCGGCGCGCCTTCTCGATACGCTGCACTTCACGATTGCCGGCGCGACCGCCAGCACGGTCACCTACATTCCGGTCAGCTTCGCCTTCGACGGCACGCTGGTCGGCGGCAGCGACCCCGCCACCGCGTCGGGCGAACTGAACTACGGGTTCTACTTCGGCAGTGCCTCTGCTTACGAGTTCGGGGACTATGGCGCGGGCTATTACGGGGTTTACGGCAACTACCCTGTCTTCACTTATGCCAGCGCGCCGCGGGTCGGCGGCTGGGTGTCCTCGTCGTTCTCCAGCTACGATCCGCTCGATACGCGCTTCACCGGCATCTACGCGATCACCGGTGCGACCGCGGACATTCCGATCGATTTCAGCCTTGGCCTCAGGGCCAGCCAGGTCGGACTCGATTTCCTGAACACCGGCAGCATCAGCATCGGGCATGTCGAAGGCGTCTCGTACACCTCGGACTCGGGCGTGTTCCTGACCGCGCCGACATCGGTCGGCGGGGTGCCCGAGCCGGCCAGCTGGGCGCTGCTGGTCGCCGGCTTCGGTATCGTCGGCAGTGCGGCGCGGCAACGGCGGGGCACCGGATCGCTGCGGCACGACCTCGGCAACGCGGTCCCCTTCGGGGCCTAGCCGGGGTCCGACGCCGGGCGGTGTGGCCGACCTGCCCGTCAGCCACACCGCCCGGGACGGCGGCACCGTGCCTGCCCTGGCTCAACTACCGAAAAGCGCACGAAGCTTCGGCGCATCGGGTGAACCGAGACCAGTGCAGGGATCCCAACCCTTGGTTGCGCGGTAGCCGACGGTCCCGACCTTGTTCGAGCCCGACGTGATGTCATGGAACGCCGCCGCATCGCCGTACAGGCGCGGATGCGGAAAACCGACGGGGCTCGCGGCGCTGGCGTTGATCGCCGCGATCAGGCCAGCCCACAGCGGTGCGACGGCACTGGTTCCGCCGATCTGCTCGGTTTTGCCGGCCACGACGACGAGATAGCCGCTGTTCGGGTCGGCGTTGCCCGCCACGTCGGGAACGCCGCGGCCGCCGCTCGCGCCGCCGCCGGACGGGATTTTGACCTTGGCCTGGTAGGACGGTCGGACGAACGAGCCGCTGACGCCGCCGCCGGTGCCGCCACCATTCGAGTTCCACACGGTTTCGGTCGTGCGCTTGCCGCCGCTCGCGTGCAGCAACGTGCCGCCGCAGCCGAGCACATAGGGGTCCGATGCCGGAAAATCGACGTGCGCCTTGCCGTCGGTCTCGCCGTCGGTTGCGAGCCCGTCACCCGACGCCGCGCAGACCGTCACGCCGAGCGTCGCCGCATCTTTGAACGCCGCGTTCATCGCCGCGATCGCCTGCTGGCTCCAGTTTGCCTCCGCCGAGCCCCAGCTGATCGAGATCACCGAGGGCTTGTTGGCCTGGTCGTGGACCGCCTGGCTGATCGCGTCGACGAAGCCCTGCGAGGTGTTCGGCGCGAAATAGACCGCGATCGTGGCACCCGGCGCGACACCGCCCGCGACCTGGATATCGAGCGCGACCTCGCCGTCGGCACCGCTCGGGTCGCCCGGCGTGTTGGCTCCGCCCGAAACGCCGATCGCCGTGACCTTGGGCACCGGCAGCTTCATCGCGGCGAAGCCAGCCGCCGTGTCGCTGTCGAGATAGCCGCCGCCGAGCTCGATGATGCCGATGCATTGGCCCTTGCCGACCGTCGGGCCGCCCTCAAAACCATAAGCCTGCCCGACGGCGCTCGGCAGGAAGGCGCTCGCCGCCTTGGGCTTGGCGTTGACGCGAAACTTGGGCGTCGCGATCGGGCTGGTGTCGAGCCCGAGCACGGCGGTGATCCGGTCGGCAACGTCGGCGGGCAGCTTGAGTGCACCCGAGCGCCCGCGGAACTGCCGCCCGCCGTCGTCGTATTCGCTGAGCGTCGTGCCGAATGCCGCCTGGACCTTGTCCGCCGGCCCGGAAATCCGGACCAGCCGACGCGCCGCATCCTCGGTAATAATGCTCAGGCCACGCGCCTCGGCAAAATCGGCCACCGCCTTGAAGTCGGCGCGATGCTCGTCGTGACGCGTCGCGGCAATTGCCGATCGCGACGGTGCGACCGCTGCGGACGCGCCGGGCGCAATGTCGAGCAACGGGTCGCCGTCGCGGTCCCTCAGGTAGATGCTGAGCTCGATGGTCTGCCCGGGGGCAACGGCGCCGAGCCGCTTGCCGACCGGGGCGTCATGATGGCTGCCCGGCAGTTCGACCAGTTTGCTCGACATGGTACCTCTCCAGCTTCCCGCGGCGACTCGCCCACCTCGAGATTATAGCGCGGATATCGAGACTGATCCAAGAACAAAAACGGAACAGCCTAACGAGGCGACGGCTCCGCGAGCGGTGCTGCGGTCGTCGGCGGCGGGTCGGCGATGAGCATGTCGCCGCCGAGCACCTGGTACAATGTCGCCAGATTCTCGGCCCGGATCAGCCGGGTCTGCGCGAGCGCGCGGCGGGCGGTGTACAGGGTCCGCTGGGTGTCGAGGGTGTTGAGGAACGGGTCGATGCCCTCGCGGTAACGCGCCGTCGCGAGGACGTTGGTGTCGGCAGCGGCCTGCTCCAGCTCGACCTGCGCGGCCGTCTGTGCGTCGATGGTACCGCGCCGGGCCAGCGCGTCGGAGACCTCGCGGAACGCCGTCTGAATCGCCTTCTTGTACTGCGCCACCGCGATGTCGCGCTGCGCCTGGGCGTAGAGGAGGTTGCCGCGGTTGGCGCCGCCATCGAAGATCGGCAGCGACACGCTAGGCGCCACCGACCACACGAACGCCCCGCCGGTGAACAGCGACGACAGCGCGGTGCTGGCCAGTCCCGCGAGCGCCGTCAGGCTGATCGTCGGGAAGAAGTTCGCGCGCGCCGCGCCGATCCGGGCGTTGGTCGCCCGCAGCGTGTACTCGGCCTGCACGACATCGGGCCGGCGCAGCAGGATGCGCGAGTCGAGCCCCGCCGGCAGCTCGGCGAGCAGCGTGTCGACGCTCTCGATCGAAGCCGGCAGCAGCGCGTCGGCGACCGGAGCCCCGACCAGCAGCTCGAGCGCATTGCGGTCCTGCGCGACCAAGGTCGTTTGCGCGGCGTAGTCGGAGCGCGCCTGCGCGAGAATGGTCTCGGCCTGGCGGACGTCGGTGCGCGGTGCGACGCCGCCGCGCAGCCGCGCGCTGGTCAGGTCGTAGGTGATCTGCGCGCTCTTCTCGGTGTCGAGCGCGATGCCGAGCAGGCTGCGGTCGGTGGCGAGCGTCAGATAGGCAGTCGCGATTTCGCCGACCAAGGTCAGGCGGGTAGCGCGGACGCCGGCCTCGGTCGCCAGATACTCCTGCAGCGCGGCGCGGCTCAGGCTGCGGACACGCCCGAACAGGTCGATCTCGAAGGCGCTGACGCCGATGTTGGCGTCGTAGCTGGTCGAGAAACGCCCGCTGGCGCCGTTCGTGCCAGTCGTCACGCCGGTCCCGATTCCAGTGCCCGTACCCGTCCCGGTTCCGGTGCCGGTGACGCCGCTGGTCGTGCTGCGCCGACCTGTGGTCAGTCCGGCGTTGGCCCCGACTTGCGGGAACAGCTGGGCGCGCTGGACGCGGTACTGGCCCCGCGCCGCCTGCACGTTACCGAGCGCGACCTGCAGGTCCTCGTTGTTGGCGAGCGCCTGCTCGATGATCGTCTGGAGCTTGGGGTCGCGGAAGATATCGCGGTAGCTGACCGCCGGCAGCGTCGCCTCGCTGGCCCGCAGATAGCTGTCGCCCCGCGGCCAGCCTGCCGGCACCGGCGGCGTCGGGCGGACGTAGTGCGGGTCGAGGCTGCACGCGGTCAGCGCAGCCAGCCCGGCGAGCAGGACGAACTTCCTCATGCCGGCTGCGCTCCGGGTGGCGGCAGCAGCGGCGGCTCTTCGGGAGCGGGCAGCGCCAACAGGTCGGGCTTCGCATCGTCCGCCTCGCCGTCCTTCTTCGTGCCCTTGCCGCCGAACAGGCCGCGCACAAGGACGAAGGCGAGCGGCACGTAGAAGATCGCCAATATGGTCGCGGTCAACATGCCGCCGATCACTGCGGTACCAATGGCGATGCGGCTCTGCGCTCCGGCCCCGGTCGAGATCGCCAGCGGGATGACGCCGAAAATGAAGGCGAGACTGGTCATGATGATCGGCCGCAAGCGCAGCCGCGCTGCTTCCATCGCGGCATCATAGGGCGACTTGCCGCCACGCTCCGCCTGCTCGGCGAACTCGACGATCAGGATGGCGTTCGTGTTGCCTCACGAGAAGATGTTCCCGAGCGGTGATGCCGTTGCCTCACCAGAGTGTTCCCCTACGCCGATCACCAGGCGAGGTCGATTCCCGGTTGATGGGACGCTGTGGAGCGGAGCCGTAGGCGAAGCGGAGCAGCGTCCCATCAACCTTCGACTAGCACCGACACCGGCATCGCCGTATCCGTAGGAGATTCCGCCGCCAGCCCGGAATGAGTGAACACCAGTGCGTGAGCGTATTCGGACCGCCAGACCTTAAGGCGGCGCTGGACGGTACGGATCAGGCCATCGGGATAGTTGTCGGGCCGCTCGACCTGAAGTTTTTCCAGCAGCTCCCTGCCGGTGCGCCACGGCTCGTCCTCGAACCAGCGCTTCAACTGCTCGCTCACCTCGATCAGCGGATCGGGACGGCGACGACCGCGCTTGATGACCGGTTTATTGGATGCAGTCGGTCGCGCTTCACCGCCCTGCCATATCGTTTGCAAGCTGGAGAGGAACGCGTCCAATGGTGGGGCCGCGGGCTGCTCGCTCACCGGTACTGGGCTGACCATGTCGGCAAGGGCGACCAGCCGCTGTTGGGCCGCCCTGATATCGCGCAGCAAGCGGACGGGATCGAGGTCGGCAAAGATCGCACGCACGCGTGTCCGGGTCTTATCAGATACCCGCGGATCGTCGAGCAACCGCTGATAGGGCGTCGCTGGTGCATGATAGCGCTTGCGAACCCGCGCACCGTCGCGGTGCTTCTCGGCCAGCTTGAACGAGGGCTGGAAGAAGTTCACGAACAGGCGCGACGCCGCGTACAGCTCAGCCAGCGCAACGGTCGCCTCCAGCCCCTCGAAGCGACGATAGCCAGCCAGGCGGCGCACGACTGATCCGTTCTTTTGCTCCACCCATGCCTGGTCGTTCTTGCGATAGGGTCGGCAGCGCGTGAACGCGATGTCGGAGGCAGCGCAGTAATCGCGCACCGTCTCGTTGATGAAGACGCTATCGTTGTCAGTGTCGAACCCCAGCAGCGGGAACGGCATCAGCCTGCGCACCTCGCTAAGCACCGCGACGAGCACCGTCTGCTCGCGAACCAGTAGCGGCGCGCACTCAGTCCAGCCGGTCGCGATGTCAGTCAACGTGAACGTCCACGCAAAGCTTCCCTTCGCGACCGGACCGCTGTGCGATACGAGATCGGCTTCGACATACCCCGGTGCCGGATTGTCCCAGTCGTCAAACGTCCTGATCGGTACGCTTTGCCGGAGCGCCGTTCCCGCGACACCACGTCGCCGCGGTTTGCGATTACCGGCCTTTGCGGCGCGAAGCACGCGATCGATCGTTGCCGCGCTCATCTTCGTCAGCTGCGACCTCACCGCCGGCGCCAAGTCCAGATGGCCATGGCGCTCCATCGCCTCCAGCAGGATCGGAATGAGCGGTCGCAATCGCTTGCCGCACAGCCGATCCGCCGCCTCCCAGAGCACGATAAGCGCGGTCCGGGCCGCCTCGTCGTAGATCCGACGCTCGATGCGGACGTTCGCCGTCGTGACCGCGGGGCCCGCCCGCATCAGCCGCATCGCATGCTTGCGGTGAAATCCCGTCACCGCAACGAACTCGTCCAGCACCCGGCCCTTGCTTGCTCGATCAGCCGATCGGTACCGTTCGCTGATCGCAGCGACCAGCTCCGTACGCGTTGCCATGCTCACCGTCCTCATAGCTCGCTCCCGAACAATCTCGAGAGCATTTTAAATGAGGCAACGACCCCCGCCGCGGGAGCAAATCAGGCGAGGCAATGCGCGTTCTTTGCGGACAGGCCCATCGTGGTCAGCAGCCCGACCTGGAAATACACGTCGTTCGTGAGGCCGCGCAGCGTCACTGCCAGCGCCGCGCCGACCAGCCCGAGTGGAATCACCAACAGCACCGACAACGGGATCGACCAGCTCTCGTACAAGGCCGCGAGGCACAGGAAGATCACCAGCAGCGACAGCGAGTACAGGATCGGCGTCTGCCCGCCCGACAGGCGTTCCTGATAAGACAGGCCGCTCCACGCGACCGACGTGCCCTTCAGGTCCTTGGCGAGGTCGGTCATCTTCTGCATCGCCTCGCCCGAGCTTTGGCCCGGGGCGGCGTCGCCCTGGATTTCGTACGCCGACTGGCCGTTGAAGCGTGCGAGGGTGGTCGGCGCCTGCTGCCAGACGGTCTTCGCGAAGGCCGAGAACGGCGCCATCGTGCCGGTGGCGGTGCGGACGAACCAGTTCGAAAGGTCCTCCGGCCGGCTGCGATAGGGCGCGTCGCCCTGGACGTAGACCCGCTTGACCCGGCCACGGTCGACGAAGTCGTTGACGTAGACACCGCCCCACGCGCCGCTGATCGTCGAGTCGACATCCGATTGCGTGATGCCGAGCGCGCCGACCTTCGCCTGGTCGACGACCACCTGCAGCGTCGGCACGTCCTCCAGCGAGTTCTGGCGGACCTTGGCGAGGATCGGGTCGCCCTGCGCACTGGCCAGCAGCTTGTCGCGCGCCGCCTTGAACTCGGCGCGGCTCAGCCCGCCGGTGTTGAGCAGTTCGAGCGTGAAGCCGCTCGACTGTCCGAGGCCGCGCACCGGCGGCGGGTTGAGGGCGAAGAACTTGACGTCGCGAAGCTCGCCCGACAGCTGCGCGGTGGCGCGCTTGGTGATCGCGACGGCGGCGTTATCGGCACCCTTGCGGTCTTCCCACGGCTTGAAGGCGACGAAGCCGCGGCCGGTGTTCTGGCCGGTGCCCTGCTGGCTCGCGCCGACGATCGCCAGCATCGAGTCGGTATTGTGCTCCTGCTTCAGGAAGTAATTCTCGATGGTCTCGACCGCCGCGATGGTGCGCGCCTGGGTGGCACCGGCGGGCAGGGTGTACTGGATCTGCGCGATGCCCTGGTCCTCGTCGGGCAGGAAGCTGGTCGGCAGGCGGACGAACAGGATGAGCAGCGCGGCGACGACGATGGCATAGCCGACGATGGCGATGAACTTGCGTGCGATGATCGTCTTGACCGCCTCGACGTAGCGGTCGGCGGTGCGGTTGAACCAGTCGTTGAAGCGCTTGCCGAGGCGGCCGACGACGCCGGGCTTCTTGTCGTGGTCGGGGCGCTTGAGCAGGGTCGCGGCGAGGGCGGGGGACAGCACCAGCGCGACGATCACCGACAGGATCATCGACGACACGATGGTGATCGAGAACTGGCGGTAGATGACGCCGACCGAGCCGCCGAAGAACGCCATCGGCAGGAACACCGCCGACAGCACCATGGCGATGCCAATCAGCGCGGTCTGGATCTCGTCCATCGACTGCACGGTCGCGTCGTGCGGGCTGATCTCAGGATTTTCCTCCATGACGCGCTCGACGTTCTCGACGACGACGATCGCATCGTCGACGAGCAGCCCGATCGACAGGACCAGCCCGAACAGGGTCAGCACGTTGATCGAGAACCCGAACAGCGCCAGCACGCCGAAGGTGCCGAGCAGCACGACCGGCACAGCGATCGCCGGGATCAGCGTCGCGCGCCAGCTCTGCAGGAAGACGAACATGACGATGACGACCAGCACGATCGCCTCGGCCAATGTCTTGACGACCTCCTCCACCGACAGCTTGATGAAGGCGGTGGTGTCGAGCGGGAAGGCGTATTTGAAGCCGTCCGGGAACGACTTGGCGGCCTGCACGATCTCGGCGCGGACCAGTTCCGAGGTCTTCAGCGCGTCCGCCCCCGGCGCGAGCTGGATCGCGATACCCGATGCTGGATGGCCGTTGAGCCGTCCGGTCTGGGTGTAGCTTTCGCTACCGAGCTCGACCCGGGCGACGTCGCGGAGCAGGACTTTCGAGCCGTCCGCCTGGGTCTTGACGATGATCTCGCGGAACTGGGCGGGGGTCGTCAGCCGCGACCGCGCCGTCACCGTCGCGTTCAGCATCTGCGTGTCGGGACCCGGCTGGCCGCCGATCTGGCCCGCTGCGACCTGGGTATTCTGGGCTTGGATCGCCGCGGTGATATCGCTCGGCATCAGCTGGAAGCTCGCCAGCTTGAACGGGTCGAGCCAGATTCGCATCGCGTATTGCGCGCCAAAGACGTTGAAATCGCCGACGCCCTTGATGCGTCCGATGGTGTCCTGCAGCGACGACACCAGATAGTCGGCGACGTCGCCGCTCGTCTTGCGATCGCTCTCGTCATAGACCGCGACGACCATCAGGAAGTCGGGGTTCGACTTGGTGACGATCAGGCCCTGCGCCTGCACCTGCTGGGGCAGCCGGGACAGCGCCTGCTGGACCTTGTTCTGGACCTGAACCTGCGCGATGTCGGGGTTGGTGCCCTTGTCGAAGGTCACGGTGACGGTGACCTGCCCGGCAGCGTTCGAGGTCGCGGAGAAATAGATCAGCCCGTCGATGCCGGTCAGCTGTTGCTCGATGACCGAGGTGACGCTGGATTCAAGCGTCTCCGCCGACGCTCCCGGATAGGTGGCGCGGATGTTGACCGAGGGGGGCGCGATATCGGGATATTGCGCGACCGGCAGCGCGACGATACCACCGATGCCCGCCAGCATGATGACGATAGCGATGACCCACGCGAAGATCGGCCGGTCGATGAAGATTTTCGACAGCACCGCCTAGCTATTCGAGGCCGCGTCGCCGCTGGATTTGCCACCATCCTTGGGCTTGGGCTGCGGCTTCGACCCCGCCGGCACCGGCTTGACCACCTGGCCGGCCTTGATCTGGCCGAGCCCCTCGACGATCAGCCGGTCCCCGGCCTTGAGGCCCGAGGTCACCAGCCACGCGTTGCCGACCGTGCGGTCCGCGGTGATGTTGCGGAGCACCGCCTTGTTGCCCGGCCCGACGACGAGCGCGGTGGCGGACCCGCGCGGATCGCGCGCGACGCCGGTCTGCGGCGCGAGGATCGCATCGGGCGCGGTCGCCTGCGACAGCCGGGCGCGGACGTACATGCCGGGCAGCAGCAGGCCCTTGGGGTTCGGGAAGGTCGCGCGCAGCGTCACCGTGCCGGTGGTCTGGTCGACCATCGGCTCGGAGAACTGGACCCGGCCGGTCAAGCCGTAGTCGCTGCCGTCCTCGAGCTGCAGGCGCACCGTGGCCGACGAAGGGGTTGCCCCACCACTCGACAGCGCGCGACGCAGCGCCAGCAGGTCGGCGCTCGACTGCTGGATATCGACGAAGATCGGGTCGAGCCGCTGGATCGTCGTCAGTGCGTCCGCCTGCCCGGAGGTCACCAGCGCGCCGGTCGTCGCCAGCGAGCGCCCGATGCGGCCGCTGATCGGCGCGGGCAGGCGGGTGAAGCGCAGGTTGATCGCGCTGGTCTGGACCGCCGCGCGGTTCTGGGCGACCGCCGCGACCGCCTGCCCGGCGCTCGCGGTGGCGTCGCTGAAGTCCTGCTTGCTGACCGCCTCGATCTGCGCGAGCGGCTTGTAGCGGTCGGCCTTCGCCTGCGCCGACACCTGCGCCGCCTGGGCGCTGGCGAGGTTCGCCTGCGCCTGCGCTGCGGCAGCGCGGTACAGGCTCGGGTCGATCCGGTAGAGCGTCTGGCCTTTCTTCACCAGCGCCCCCTCGGTGAACAGCCGCGCGGTAATCAGCCCCGACACCTGCGGACGGACTTCCGAGGTCTCGTAGGCCGCGGTGCGCCCCGGCAGTTCGATGAACAGCGGCACGGTCTCGGTGTGGAGCGTCACGACCCCGGCCTCGGGGGTCGGGGGCGGTCCCTTCTTGTCGTCCTTGGCGCCGCAGGCCGCGAGCAGCAGCATAAAAGCAACGGCCCCGATGGGGCCGAGGGGACGCACAACAATATTCGCAGCGGGGCTGGGCAGCATCTGGTCTTGTATATCGGTGCGGAGGTTAATCTTGAACAACCAGGCCCATGAACTGTTCCTGTGCCGCTCGTACGACCGGGCCGCCACACGTCCCCCGCGCGGACGCCCCCGGGTCGCGCACGGCTTGGCACCGTAGAGCCCGCGAAGAAGGGCAGTGCTTTGATCGCGGGCTGGGGCTAGGCTGGCGAAAACGACGCCTTGGGAGTGACCATATGACCGACGCCTACATCATCGACGCCGTCCGCACGCCGCGTGGCGTCGGCAAGCCGGGCAAGGGCGCTTTGTCGCACCTGCACCCGCAGCACCTCGCGGCCACGGTCCTGAAGGCGCTCAAGGAGCGCAATCACCTCGACACCGCCGACGTCGACGACATCATCTGGTCGACCTCGACCCAGAAGGGCAAGCAGGGCGGCGACCTCGGGCGCATGGCGGCACTCGCGGCGGGCTATGACACGCGCGCCAGTGGCACGACGCTCGACCGCTTCTGTGGCGGCGGCATCACCTCGGTGAACCTCGCCGCCGCCAGCGTCATGTCGGGCATGGAGGACGTCGTCATCGCCGGCGGCACCGAGATGATGAGCTACACCACCAGCGTCGGCGCCGAGGAGCATGCAGCGGGCATCAAGCCGATGGGCATGGGGTCAGGCAACAAGGCGCTCGACGCCATCCACCCCCAGTCGCACCAGGGCGTCTGTGGCGACGCCATCGCCGCCCGGGAAGGCATCTCGCGCGAGGCGGTCGACGCGCTCGCACTGGTCAGCCAGCAGCGCGCCGATGTCGCGATCAAGGAAGGGCGTTTCGCGAAGTCGGTCGTGCCGGTGATGAACGAGGACGGCAGCGTCGCCCTCGACCGCGAGGAGTTCCCGCGCCCGCAGACCACCGCCGAGGGCTTGGCCGGATTGAAAGCGAGCTTCGATGTGGTCGCCGACGTGGCGCTCGATGAGGGTGGCCCGACCTTCCGCGACCAGATCACCCGCGCCTATCCGGGCCTCGAGTTCAAGGGCGTCCACCATGCCGGCAACTCAAGCGGCGTCGTCGACGGTGCGGCGGCTCTGCTGATCACCTCGAAGGCCTATGCCGACGCCCACGGCCTCAAGCCCCGCGCGCGGATCGTCGCCTACGCCAATTACGGCGACTGCCCGACGCTGATGCTCAATGCGCCGGTCCCGGCGGCGAAGAAGGTGTTGGCGAAGGCCGGGCTGACCAAGGACGACATCGACGTCTGGGAGATCAACGAGGCGTTCGCCGTCGTCGCCGAGAAGTTCATCCGCGACCTCGACCTCGACCGCGCCAAGGTCAACATCAACGGCGGCGCGATGGCGCTCGGCCACCCGATAGGTGCGACGGGCTCGATCCTGATCGGCACCGCGCTCGACGAGCTGGAGCGGTCGGGCGGGCGGTACGGGTTAATCACCATGTGCGCGGCGGGGGGCATGGCCCCGGCGATCATCATCGAGCGAGTGTAGGCTTGCACCTTCTACCCTCCCCCCTTGAGGGGGAGGGACGGCTGCCCTTGCAGCCAGGGAGAGGGGAGGGGGCCGCTCATTCCGAGTGAGCGGCTCCCCTCCCTCTCCCTGGTCGCGAAGACGCGACCTGTCCCTCCCCCTCAAGGGGGGAGGGTAGAAACGCCTTCGCCCGGTCGTATCGCGACCTACCCCTCAACCTCCTCGACGATCCCCGCCAGGTCCGCCGCGTAGCCCTTCTTCCGCTCGACCTCCATGCCGCGCAAAATCTGGATGCGCTGCGCCTGCGGTGAGCCCGCCCCGTGCATCGACTCGGTCAGATACCCGACCGCGTTGCGCCCCAGCGTCATGTTCTCGATCAGCCTCAGCATGCGCTGGCGGTGCTCGACGGGGACGTTCGAACGGCCCTGCAGGTACTTGCGCAGGATCGGCCCGGTGACCTCGTCCTCGAAATCGGCTTCGGAGGGGAGGGTTACCATCAGGCCGCCGGCGAGGTCCTGCGCCAGCCGGCTGATCTCGTAAGGGAAGCGGGTGACGTTGTGCTTGCAGACGTTGGCCAGCATCGCGTCGTTCATGAAGATGCCCGAATCGAGCTGCTTGGCCTCGTGGCTGGAGGCGATGGCGGACGAGTAGATCGTCTCGTTGAGGTGGGTCATCTCGACGAGCTTGTCCTTGACGTGGCTCGCTTGGTCCGCGCCGTTGTATTCGGCGATCGCTGCCGCCGCCCCGACCATGACGTCGCCGAGCCCGGTTTTGCAGACGTAGGAGGCACGGTGATAGCTGGTGAAGCGCGCCACCATGTTCTGGGCGAACTCGTATTCGCCGTCCATCAGCACGTGCTCCCACGGGATGAAGACGTTGTCGAAGACCACGAGCGTCTCCTGCCCGCCGAATTTCGCGTTGCCCTTGTCGATGTCGCCGGGCTCCATGGCGCGGGTGTCGCAGGACTGGCGGCCGTAGATGTAGGTCATGCCCGCCGCGTCGCCGGGCACCATGCCGACGACCGCATAGTCCTTGTCGGCGGGGCCGAGGTTCATCGTCGGCATGACGCAGATCCAGTGCGAGTTCAGCCCGCCGGTCATGTGCGCCTTGGCGCCGGTGACGTAGAGTCCGCGCTCGGTGCGCCGCGTCACGTGCATGAACAGGTCGGGGTCGGACTGCTCGCTCGGGCGCTTCGAGCGGTCGCCCTTGGGGTCGGTCATGCCGGCGCCGATGATGATGTTGTTGCGCTGCGCGTGGCGCATGAACTCGAGGTAGCGCTGGTGGTACGACGTGCCGTGCGCGGCATCGATGTCGTAGGTGATCGAGTGCAGCACGCTGATCGTGTCCAGCCCGGCGCAGCGCTGGAAGCAGGTCCCGGTCAGCTGCCCGAGGCGGCGCTGCATGCGGTTCTTCATGACCAGGTCGACGGGCGAACCGACGATGTGGAGGAAGCGGTTGACCCGCGCCCCGATCAGCTCCGACCACGCCGTTGCCAGTTCCGGGTCCTCGACCGCGAGGTCATAGGTGCGGGCGAGCGCATTGATCGACGGGCGGATGATCGGGTGGTCGACCGGCTCCTCGACGATACCGCCGAACAGGTGGACCTTGACGTCGCGACCGCGCAACGAGGCGATATACTCGTCGCCGGTGGTGATCGGCTTGAAGCGCGACCAGCGGCGCTCCGCCGACTCCTCGCGGGGGTCCATGTAGGGTGCGTTCACGGCGTCGTCCTTTCGCTGACGCCCCCTTCTACACCCCGCTGGCGACCGCGCCGCCTCCCTATTTCGACTCTGCGTAGCGGCGGATCAGCGTGTAGAGGAAGTCGCGGCCGTCATAGACCGACTTCACCCGGATGTGCTCGTTGAGGCCGTGGATGCCGCCCCAGTCGGCCTCGTACAGAATGCCGGGGACGCCGTAGGACGGGATGCCGGCGGCGGCGAGGAAGATCGAATCGCTCGCGCCGGTCGACATCAACGGGATGATCGGCAGCCCGGGGTACATCGACTTCGCGACCGCCTCGGCGGGCCCGAGTACGGCGGGGTCGAGCGGGGTCGGCTTCGACGGCGGGCCGCGGCGGGTCTTCATGACGATGCTGACGCCCTTGTCGCCGATGATCTCGGTCAGCTTGGCCTGGGTCGCCTCGACGGTCTCGGTCGGGAAGATGCGACAGTTGACGTTGGCGGTGGCGCGCTGCGGCAGTGCATTCTCGGCATGGCCGCCGCCGATCAGCGTGACGACGCAGGTCGTGCGCAGCGTCGAGTTGAGCAGCGGGTCCTTCGACAGCAGCGCCGCCGCGGCTGCGTCCCTGGGGTTGGCGACCAGCGCCTTCATCGCGGCGGCGACCGATGCCGGCTGGACCGCCTGGCTGCGCGTCAGGAATGCCGTCGTGGTGGCGTCGAGGGTCACCGGGAAGGTGTAGCCCTGGATCTTCGTCACCGCGTTGGCGATCTGGTAGATCGCGTTGTCGGGGCGCGGCCGCGACGAGTGGCCGCCGGGGTTGGTCGCCTCCAGCGTGTAGTTCTGCGAGATCTTCTCGCTGACCTGGAGCGCCAGCGCGACCGGCTTGCCGTCGGGCGAGACGCTGCCGCCGCCGCCCTCGTTCAGCGCGAACTGCGCGTCGATCAGGTCGCGCTTGTTGGCCGCCAGATACTCGGCACCGTTGAACGCGCCGTTGGTCTCCTCGCCGCAGGTCAGCGCCAGCTTGACCGTCCGCCGGGCGCGCTTCTCGCCCTTCATGCGGATCAGCGTGTCCGCATAGATCGCCGCCATCGCCTTGTCGTCGGACGCGCCGCGCGCATAGAAATAGCCGTTCTCCTCGATCAGCTTGAACGGATCGCGGGTCCAGTCCTCGCGCTTCGCCTCGACGACATCGAGGTGCGCGAGCAGCAGGATCGCCTTGGCCTTGGGGTCGGTGCCCGGCAGCACCGCGACCAGCCCGCCTTCCTTCGGATGTTCGGGCACGCTGAACAGGGTCAGGTCGGCATCCGGGTAGCCTGCCGCCTTCAACCGCGTCGCGATCTGCTCCGCCGCCTGCGTGCACGACCCGACCGACAGCGTCGTGTTGGTCTCGACAAGCTCCTGGTACAGCGCCCGGAACTTCGCCTGGTCGGGCCGCAGCGCCTGGCCGGAGGCGGGGGTCAGCGCCGTCGCGGCGAGACCGGCAATCAGGAAACACTTGGCAAAGCGCACGGCAATCCCCTTGTTGGCACCCGGCGGTGCTCTCGGCGCGGAGTTAGCGGCACGCGCTCGCGGATAACAAGCCCTCGCAACCGCTTGACCCCGCGCCGTCGCGTCGCCATGTAAGCCGGACCAAATCGCTCCGCTTTCCCAAAGCCGCTCCACAAGGAACGCCGTGATCCGCCTCAGCAACCTTGCCGACTATGCCGTGGTGGTGATGACCGCCGCGGCGAAGTGCGACGACCCCCGGCTGTCCGCCGCCGCCGTCGCCGCGCACACCGGCATCCCGGCGCCGACCGTCGCCAAGCTGATGGGCACCCTCGCCAAGCAGGGCCTGCTGGTCTCGACCCGCGGCGTCGCCGGCGGTTTTCATCTTGCCCGCGCCCCCGGGGAAATCAGCGTCGCGGCCATCGTCGAGGCGGTCGACGGTCCGATCGCGCTGACCAATTGCCAGGACGGCGAAGTCTCGTCCTGCGCGCTCGAGGGCAGCTGCGCCGTCCGCGGCCACTGGGGCCCGATCAATCGCGCCGTACGGGACGCTCTGCTGGCGGTGTCGCTTGCCGACCTGCTGCAGCCCGCGCGCATCAAGGCCGGAGTTTTGGCATGAGTGACGACCTCCTTCTCGAATCTGTTCACGAAGATGGGCCCGTCCGCGACGCCGCGGCAATCGCCGCGGTCGACGATCTCGCGACCTACAAATGGGGCTTCGTCTCCGACATCGAATCCGACATGGCGCCCAAGGGCCTGTCGGAGGACACCGTCCGCTACATCAGCGCCAAGAAATCGGAGCCGCAGTGGCTGCTCGATTGGCGCCTGAAGGCGTATCGCCTGTGGCTGACGATGGAGACCCCGGACTGGGCCAAGCTCGACATCGCGCCGATCGACTATCAGGACATGTATTTCTACGCCGCGCCCAAGGCCAAGCCCACATTGGCGTCGCTGGACGAGCTCGACCCCGAGATCCGCCGTACCTACGAAAAGCTCGGCATCCCGATCGAGGAGCAGAAGATGCTCGCGGGTGTCGAGGGCTCGCGCCGGGTGGCGGTCGATGCGGTGTTCGACAGCGTCTCGGTTGCCACGACCTTCCGCGCCGAACTGGAGCGCGCCGGGGTCATCTTCCGCTCGATCAGCGAGGCGGTGAAGGAATACCCGGACCTCGTGCGCAAGTGGCTCGGCTCGGTCGTGCCGCAGCGCGACAATTACTTCGCCTGCCTCAACTCGGCGGTCTTCTCGGACGGTACGTTCGTCTACATCCCGGAAGGCGTCCGCTGCCCGATGGAGCTGTCGACGTATTTCCGCATCAATGCCCAGAACACCGGGCAGTTCGAGCGCACGCTCATTGTGGCCGACAAGGGCAGCCACGTCAGCTACCTCGAGGGCTGCACCGCCCCGATGCGCGACGAGAACCAGCTCCACGCCGCGGTCGTCGAGCTGATCGCGCTCGATGATGCCGAGATCAAATATTCGACCGTGCAGAACTGGTACCCGGGCGATGCCAACGGCGTCGGCGGCATCTACAATTTCGTCACCAAGCGCGCCAACTGCCTCGGCAAGCGGTCGAAGGTGAGCTGGACCCAGGTCGAGACCGGCAGCGCGATCACCTGGAAGTACCCGTCGTGCGTGCTGTCCGGCGACGGCTCGATCGGCGAGTTCTATTCGGTCGCGGTCACCAACAACCGCCAGCAGGCCGACACCGGCACCAAGATGATCCACCTCGGCAAGAACACCCGGAGCACGATCGTCAGCAAGGGCATCAGCGCCGGCCACTCGAACAACACCTATCGCGGGCTGGTCCGCGTTGCGGCGTCGGCCGAGGGCGTCCGCAACTTCACCCAGTGCGACTCGCTGTTGCTCGGTTCGCTGAGCGGTGCCCACACGGTGCCCTATATCGAGGTCCGCAACCCGAGCGCGCAGATCGAGCACGAGGCCACCACCTCCAAGATCAGCGACGACCAGATGTTCTACGCCCAGTCGCGCGGGCTGGACGCCGAGGAAGCCGTCGCGCTGATCGTCAACGGTTTCTGCCGCGAGGTGCTGAAGCAGCTGCCGATGGAGTTCGCGGTCGAGGCGCAGAAGTTGCTCGGGATTTCGCTGGAGGGGAGCGTCGGGTGAGCGTCGACTTTTACGTCGCGAGCGAACAATGGCCGGCTGCTCCCGCGATGCAGAAATGCCTCGCTCAGCATGGCTATCCCGTTAAGCTGAAGCGATTTCCTGTCGCGCGGGACGGGGAGATTGTCGGCGACGGAATACTCGCCGAGGTCGATGGCCAAGACGCATATCTCGAAGGCGAAGTTTACCCGCCTGCGGTCGGCTTGACTGGCGAAAACGCCGAGGACCGAACGGCTGACGTTGGTATGATGAATGAGCGCCTCGCGCAATTTCCGAGCGAGCCGTTCAGGGTTAGTCCGAAACACTATCTCGTAAGCATCCGTATCGGTGGCAGCCCAGCCGAATTTTCTGCGACAGCCTATATTGTCGCTGGTCTTGTCAACTGTTTTGGCGCTTTCGCCTACGAACCGCAGGGCGATACTTACGGCCGCAAAGTTTTTGCTGACGGACTGATTGCGCAAGCGCAGATAATGAAATCATACGTTGGCAACCATGCGAGCAAATAACTTGTTGCCATTGCTTTTGGTTGCTCTCGCTGGCTGCAGCAAGCCCGCACCCACCGCGACCGCCGCCCCTAACCCGACGCAAGCGGCCGCCGATGCAGCCTCGGCTGCCTACGCGACCTGCGTCGACAAGGCCGCGGCCTCCGTCGACATCGCCGCCGACCAGCCCGCTGCCCTGACCGACCGCGCCATGAAGGCATGTATCGCCGAACGCGCCACCGCCGTCGCCAAGGTGCAGGCGGCGGAAATGGCGCGCGGCGGCGACCCAGTGGTCACCGCGGAAGTCGCCGAACGCTCGCTCCGGGTCGCCGACGACGAACTCCGCGACCGCGCCAACGCGACCATCGTCACCCGCAAATATTCCGACAAGAAGGCCAGTTAAGTGCTCGAGATCAACGACCTCCACGCCACCGTCGACGGCAAGTCGATCCTCAACGGGCTGACGCTGACCGTCAACGCGGGCGAGGTTCATGCCATCATGGGGCCGAACGGCGCCGGCAAGTCGACGCTGAGCTACGTCCTCGCAGGCCGTGCCGGCTACGAGGTCACGTCGGGCAGCGTCACCTTCGACGGCCAGGACCTGCTCGCGCTCGAACCGCACCAGCGCGCCGCCGCCGGCCTGTTCCTCGGGCTGCAATATCCGGTCGAGATCCCCGGCGTGTCGAACCTCGCCTTCCTGCGCACCGCCCTCAACGCCCAGCGCAAGCAGCGCGGCGAGGCGGAGGCGTCGGGGGCCGAGTTCATGAAGCTGATCAAGGTCGAGGCCGAGGGCTTCGGCCTGTCGATGGACATGCTCAAGCGGCCGGTCAACGTCGGCTTCTCCGGCGGCGAGAAGAAGCGCAACGAGATGGTCCAGATGGCCGTGCTCGCGCCCAAGCTCGCCGTGCTCGACGAGACCGACTCCGGCCTCGACATCGACGCGCTGCGGGTGGTGTCGGACGGCATCAACCGGCTGCGCTCGCCGACCCGTGCAACGCTGCTGATTACCCACTACCAGCGCCTGCTCGACTATGTCGTCCCCGACCGCGTCCACGTGCTGGTCGCTGGTCGCATCGAGCGCAGCGGCGGCCCGGAGCTCGCTCATGAACTCGAGCGCGAGGGCTATGTGAGGCAGGCGGCATGAGCGCGCTCCCCACCCGCCGCGACGAGGCCTGGCGCTACAGCGATCTGGCCGCGCTCGGCGAGGTCTGGCCGGAAGGCGTTAGTGCCTCCCGCGAGATCGTCGTCGGCGCGGGCGAGACTCGCGTCCTGACCGAGCGGCTGATCGGCGCAGGCTGGCGCAACGACCGCGTCGCGATGTCGGTCGCGACCGGCGGACGGCTCGACCTGAGCATCGTCCAGGCCCGCGATATCGCGTCGGTGACGACCCAGCTGTACACCCTCGACATCGCCGCGGGCGCGTCGGCGCAGCTCGATATCCTCAGCCACGGCAGCCGCTTCGGGCGCATCGCGGTCGAGGTCACGCTCGGCGACGGCGCCGACTTCGCGCTCAACGGCGTCATCCTCGCAAGGGGCGCGCAGACGCTCGAGATCGTCACGACGATGCGCCACGTCGCCCCCAACGCCACCTCGGCGCAGACGGTCCGCACCGTCGTCGACGACCGCGCCGTCGGCAGCTACCTCGGCAAGGTCGCGGTCGCCCGCGATGCGCAGAAGACCGACGCCTCGCAGTCGGTGAAGGCGCTGCTGCTCGCCCGCACCGCGACCGCCAACGCCAAGCCCGAGCTCGAAATCTACGCCGACGACGTCAAATGCGCCCACGGCGCGACCGTCGGCGAGCTCAACCGCGACGCCCTGTTCTACCTGCAAAGCCGCGGCGTCGACCCGGCGGCAGCGAAGGCGCTGCTGACCCGCGCGTTCATTGGCGACGCGCTCGACGGCGTACGCGACGAGGCCATGCGCGAGGCGATGATGGACGAGGCGATCGGGTGGCTGGAGCAGACGTCGTGATGGACGCCCGCTTTTCCCCCTCCCCTTCAGGGGAGGGGCGCGGAGAGACGGCGCCCTTTAGCCCCGGCCCCGGGGGTGGGTCCTTCGCCACAAACCCGGAGACCCCCACCCGCGGGCCGGCTTCGCCGTCTCTCGCACCCTCCCCTAAAGGGGAGAGTAGACGCGCCGATTTCCCTGGCCTCGCCGACGGTTGGGCCTACCTCGACTCCGCCGCAACCGCGCAGAAGCCGGGCGTGGTAATCGACGCGATCGCCCGCGCTTACGGCCCCGAATACGCGACCGTCCACCGCGGCGTGTACGCGCGCTCCGCCACCATGACCGAGCGTTTCGAGGCGGCTCGCCAGACCGTGGCCAGCTTCATCAACGCCCGCAGCGCATCGGAAGTGGTGTTCGTCCGCGGCGCGACCGAGGCGATCAACCTGGTCGCCAATTCCTGGGGCAACAGCCTGAAGGCCGGCGACCGCATCGTCATCTCGGCGCTCGAGCATCACAGTAATATTGTGCCGTGGCAGCTACTTAGGGACAGGACTGGCATCGAGATCGACGTCGCCCCGCTGACCGCCGACCACCGCATCGACGAAGACGCGCTGATCGCATTACTGCGTATAAGCACAAAGTTAGTATCAATTGCCCACGTCTCCAACGTCCTCGGCAGCGTCGCCGACATCGGGCGGATCGCCGCCGCCGCACACGCTGTCGGAGCCAAGCTGCTCGTCGACGGCTGCCAGGCCGCGCCGCGCATCGCCATCGACGTGCAGGCCTCGGGTGCCGACTTCTACGTCTTCTCGGGCCACAAGCTCTACGGTCCGACCGGCATCGGCGTGCTGTGGGCGCGGGGCGAGCTCCTTGACGCCATGCCGCCGTGGCAGGGCGGCGGCTCGATGATCGAGACGGTGACCTTCGAGCGCTCGACCTACGCGCCCGCACCGCAGCGTTTCGAGGCGGGCACTCCGCACATCGTCGGAGCGATCGGGCTGGCGGCGGCGATCGACTACGTCGACGCGATCGGGCTCGACGTCATCGACGCGCACGAACGCCGTCTGGCTATGCTGGCGCGCGACGGCCTGCGCCACTTCAACTCGGTCCGCGTGTTCGGACCGGAGGAGTCCGCCGGCATCGTCTCGTTCGCGCTCGACGGGGTGCATCCCCACGACATCGGCACTATCTTGGACGAGAGCGGCGTCGCCATCCGCGCCGGCCACCACTGCGCACAGCCCTTGATGGGCGTGCTCGGGGTACCGGCAACGGCGCGGGCGAGCTTCGCGGTCTACAACGGCGACGACGATGTCGAGCGGCTGCTCGACGGTATGAAGCGCGTAACGAGGATTTTCGGATGAACGAGCGGACGTTCAGCATCGAGGAAGTCGAGGCTGCCCCTGAGGTCGCCAAGGCTCCGGCGGTCGGCAGTAGTTCTATGGATGCGCCCGTCGGCGGGGCACGCGAGCCCGACTTCCTCGAAGGCTTCCTGCGCACCAAGCCAGCCGAGGCCTCCTCCGACGGCCCCGGTAGCGAGCTGTACGAGAACGTCATCGAGGCGCTGCGGTCGATCTACGACCCGGAAATCCCGGTCAACATCTATGACCTCGGCCTGATCTACGGGGTCGATCTCGACGAGGGCCACGCGGTCGTCTCAATGACGCTGACCACGCCCAACTGCCCGGTCGCCGAGACCATGCCGGGCGAGGTCGAGATGCGCGTAATGAGCGTGCCCGGTATTGCGACCGCCGAAGTCAACCTCGTCTGGGATCCTGCCTGGGACCCGGGCAAGATGTCCGACGAGGCCAAGCTCGAAATGGGGATGCTCTGATGGACGCCGCCGTCATCACTGCGCCGCGTGTCCGTCGCGAGCGGCCCGCGCCGATCCTGGTCACGCCGAATGCCGTCGAGCGCATCGCGGCGCTCATGGCGAAGGCTCCCGAAGGCACGGCCGGCGTTCGCCTGACAACGCCGAAGCGCGGTTGCTCGGGCCTTGCCTACGACCTGTCCTACGTCGCCGAGCCCAAGCCCGGTGACGAGGCGGTGCCGACGCCCGCCGGCACGCTATACGTCGACGGTGGCTCGCTGATGTACCTGATCGGCAGCACGATGGACTGGCGCGAGGACGACTTCACCGCGGCATTCGTGTTCACCAACCCCAACGCCAAGGGGAGCTGCGGGTGCGGGGAAAGCTTTACCGTCTAGCGCCGATGCTGCTGCTCGTTGCCCTGGGGGGTTGCGTGTCGACCGCGGTCGCCGTGGTCAAGGCACCGTTCCAGGTCGCGGGCTGGACCGTCGACAAGCTGACCGTCAGCCAGTCCGAGGCTGATCGCAACCGGGGGCGGCGTGAGCGCCATCTCGGGGAAGACCAGGCCAAGCACGACCGCAAGATGGCGAAGGAACGCCGCAAGGCGGAGCGCGAGGCGCGGAACGACCGGTAGGGGAGGGGCTGGCTGCGCGCTCTCGGGTGCAGAGAGTCAGAAAGGCAAAAAAAGAGCCACGGCAAAGCCGCGGCTGACTTCGGACGAATTTAGCGGCACCGCCGCTAACTAGCCGGCCGGTCTTGCGCGAGTCCGCGCGCAGCAGACGAACGCTAAGTGCGTTCCTTCTGCTGCGCGCGGCCGCGCTGCGACCTACTTCAGGTGCTGCGCCAGGTACTTGTTCATTTCGAACATCGTGCACTTGTCGCGCCCGAAAACCTTCTTCAGCTTGGCGTCGGCAAGGATTTCGCGCTTGTCGGCCGGGTTCTGGAGGTTGTGCTTCCGGATATAGTCCCAGACCTTGCTGACGACCTGGCCGCGCGGCAACTGACCGGCACCGACGATCTCGGCGAGTTCAGGCGACGGCGTCAGTGGCTTCTGCAGGGCATCCATGTTGCGCGCCGGCTTCGGTGCCGACGGATCCTTGGCGGCCTTGGGGGCCTTTACCGCAGCCTTGGCTGCGGGCTTTTTCGGTGGTGATGCCATTGAACTCCCCTCGTTCCCTTATCGGTCGCTATGGCGAGCCGCCGAAGCTGGCGACCCGTCCGCGTCCTGGGTGAAACCTTAGCGTAACGGGAACGCCACGCAATGCCGCAACGGACTGATTCGACCGATTCTACCTAGGTAAATCGCTCGGTTCAGCGCGGCGCGATGACCATCAGCATCTGACGGCCTTCCATCTTGGGCAATTGCTCGACCTTGGCATAGTCCGCTGCGTCGTCGCGAACCCGCTCGAGCAGGCGCAACCCGAGCTCGCCGTGGCTCAGTTCGCGGCCCCGGAAGCGCAGCGTCAGCTTGACCTTGTCGCCCTCCTCGATGAAGCGCGCGACGGCCTTCATCTTGGTGTCGTAATCGTGGTCGTCGATGTTCGGACGCATCTTGATTTCCTTGATCTCCTGCGTCTTCTGGTTCTTGCGGGCGGCAGCGGCCTTTTTCTGGGCCTCGTACTTGAACTTGCCGACATCGAGGATCTTGCACACTGGCGGATCGGCGCCCGGCGACACTTCGACGAGGTTGAGGCCAACCTCGTGGGCAGTGGCGATCGCTTCCTTGGTGTAGAGGACGCCGAGATTTTCGCCGTCCTGATCGATCACGCGCACCTTGGGTGCGGTGATGAATTCGTCGTAGCGCGGGCCGTTCATCGGCGCGGGCGCGTTCATATTGCGGCGCGGGGGCGGTGGTATGGCAGTGTCTCCTGGGTGACGTAGCTTCGCTATGTAATGCGAATCGCGTCCCGGCGAAAGGGCGATAGGCTTGGCGAACGTTCCGCCCGCGCATATTCTCCCACCATGGCCGGTGTCGACCCCATCGTCACGCTCGAGCACCGCCACGGCGACGACTGGTGGCGCTTCAGCCGGCGGGCCGCACCCGCAGCCTTCTGCCCGCATGTCGTGAGCAATGTCGACTATGCCGAGACGACGCGCTCGTTCAACGTGCGGCGCGAGCTGCCGCATCCGGCCCCGGTTCTCATCGTCAACCTCGGAGAGCCGATAGGCATCGTCGACGGCTTCGGCATCCGCCATGTCTTCGGCGCCGGCGAGGGCTTCATCGCGGGTCTCCACGAGCGCTTCGCCCTGTCGGAAAGCGGCGGCAGCCAGGCTGGCGTACAGGTCGCGCTGTCACCGCTCGGCGCGATTCGACTGCTCGGCGTGCCGCTCGGCAGGCTGGCCGGTGAGGTTGCCGGGCTGGCGGCGGTGCTCGGCAGCGTGGTCGCGCGCGAGCTCGGCGCGCGTCTCGTCGAGGCCGCCGACACGGAGGCGCGCTTTGCCTTGCTCGAACGGTTCGTCGGCGATCGCCTCGGTCGCGCCCGCGACGCCGACAGCGCCGTCGAGTGGGCGTGGACACAATTGACCGCCGACCCGCTCCAGTCGGTCGGCGCACTGGCGCTGGCGACCGGCATCAGCCAGCGTCACTTCATCGCGCGTTTTCGCGAGCAGGTCGGCCTGCCCCCCAAGGCGTTCGCGCAGGTCGTGCGCTTCGACAGGCTGATCAAGCGGGTCGAGGGCGGGGCGCTCGACTGGACGACGCGGGCGCTCGACGCGGGCTATTTCGACCAGCCCCACATGCTCCGCGATTTCCGACGCTATGCCGGGATGACGCCGCGGGCGTGGCTGGCGGCAACGCTGCCGGGCGGCGGCGGCCTGGCCGAGCGCTGAGGTCAATTCCGTCCAAGCGGGCGGAGCTTGGTGCCGATTAAGTCACTCCCACAACCAAGGAACCTGCCATGCGCCACGCGATCATCCCGACCCTGCAATACGCGGACGCCCACGCGGCGATCGACTTTCTGGTGACGGCGTTCGGCTTCACCCGCCACGCGGTCTACGACGACGGTGCCGGCGGCGTCGCACACGCGCAGCTGCTGCTCGACGACAACATGGTGATGGTCTCGACGCTGCGTCCCGGCAACATCTACGGCATCGATACACCCGCGAAGCTCGGCGGCGTCACCGGCTCGATCTCGGTCAGCCTCGACGATCCCGACGCCCACTACGCCCGGGCAGTGGCTGCCGGAGCCGATATTATTGTGGGCGTCAAGGACCAGGATTACGGCGGTCGCAGCTACGACGTCCGCGATCCCGGCGGTCACGTGTGGACCTTCGGGAGCTACGATCCGTGGGCGGTCTAAGTCTGTTCACCTCGGTTGCGGCGCTCCTCACTCACCGCTCTCCGCCGTCATGCTGGCGAACGCCAGCACCCACGTTGGTGCGAGACGCGGGGGTGGGGGCTTGCACCACGCTGGGTGCTGGCGTTCGCCAGCATAATGCGCGCGGTCACAGGCCGCACGACACGGCCGTTGGCGCCGCCCGCAGTGCCGGAATTCACCGCTGTCCTACATCTCACCTGACTGGTACAATGAGGGATCGCCTAAGTCTTAGACCGTGATCTTTCTCATCGTTTGAGACCGCGAAACCATTGAATCTACGACCATCTCAGCACACTGCTCGACACGCTCGCCGAATTTGCAAAACACTCGAGGGTCTCAACTCTGACAACTCTCGTTCATATTCGCCGGCCTGATTGCGATCCCCCGGCCTCGGGGTGACCGATGATGGCGTCACTTCGACAGCCCGAGCACGCCTGTCCGACCCGGCACCTAGCCCTTCAACTGTCCCGCGATCGACTTTGCCGTCTTCGCCCCATACGGCGGCTTGAAGCCGGCGACGCCAGCCACGTCGATCTTCGGCTGGGTGTAGATCGCCTTGGCGTGGCTGAAGGCGCGGAAGCCGTCGAGGCCGTGGTAGCTGCCCATCCCGGATGGGCCGACGCCGCCGAACGGCAGGTCTTCCATCGAGACGTGGAAGACGACGTCGTTGACGGTGACGCCGCCCGAGATCGTCCGGTCGAGCACGGCGCGCTGCTCGCCCGCATCCTCGCCGAACCAGTACAGGCCGAGCGGCCGGTCGTGGGCGTTGACGTAGTCGATCGCGCCCTCGAGCTTATCGTAGGCCATCACCGGCAGCAGCGGCCCGAAGATCTCCTCCTGCATCACCGTCATGTCCTCGGTGACGCCCTGCAGGATGTGGAGCGGCATCTTGTTGGTGTTCTGCTTGGTGAAGTCCTCGTTCGCCGGGTTGACGACGGTTACCTTCGCCCCTTTGGCGGTGGCGTCGGCGACGTGCGCCTCGAGCCGCTCGCGGTGCCGGGCGCCCATGACGCTGGTGTAGTCGGGGTTCGACAGCAGCGTCGGGTACATCGTCGCGACCGCCGCCTTCAGGCCGTCGACGATCTTCGCCTCGTCCTCGCGCGGCACCAGCAGATAGTCGGGCGCGAGGCAGATCTGCCCGGCATTCATCATCTTGCCGAGCGCGATCCGCTCGGTCGTCCGCGCCGTGTTGGCGCTGCGCGACACGATCGTCGGCGACTTGCCGCCGAGTTCGAGGGTCAGCGGCACCAGGTTCTTTGCCGCCGCCGCCATGACGTGCCGGCCGATCGCGGTGCTGCCGGTAAAGATCAGGTGGTCGAAGGGCAATTCGCTGAACGCGCGGCCGAGCTCAGGGCCGCCGGTAACGACCGCGACCTCGGCCTCGTCGAAGGCGGCAGCGATCAGCTCCTTCATCAGCGCCGAGGTCACCGGCGTGAACTCCGACGGCTTGATCATCGCCCGGTTGCCTGCCGCGAGCACGCCCGCCAGTGGCGCGAAGGTCAGGTTGACCGGGAAATTCCACGGGCTGATGATCCCGATGACGCCCTTCGGCTGGAACTCGACCCGCGCCCGCGCCCCGAGCAGCCCGAGAGGGAACATCACGGCGCGCTTCTCTGGTTTCGACCACGCCTCGAAGTGCTTCAGCGCGTGCTTCAGCGGCCCGACCGAGGCGACGATATCGGTCATCATCGACATCGGCACCGAGCGGTGGCCGAAGTCCTCCGACAGCGCCGCTGCGAACCGGTCCTTGCCGGCGATGACGAGGGCAATGGCGCGCTTCAGCCGGTCCTTGCGTACCGCGGCGGTGACCGGCAGCTCGGCGGTGAAGGCGGCACGCTGGCGGTGGAGGAGGGCCAGCATGGCCGCCGCATCGCGCTCGTCCCAGGCCTGCGGTGTGGCCGCGGTGACCGTCTTCGCTGCCGTTGCCATCGTCATCTCCCCAGATTTGAGCGGCACTCTACGCGCGCCTTCAACCCGTGCAAGGAACCATCTCGGTCCACCGCGCGTGTCAGCGCCGCATGACCGATCGTTACGACGCCCACGCCTTGCTCGACCTCCTCGGTGCGCTTGATGCTACCGACTACCGCTTCGTCGCACCGACCCCGGCCACTCATGCGCGGATCATGGCGCGCAGTGCCGTCGGCTACGACCTCCGTGACCTGCTCGGCTGGAGCCGCACGGTGCCGCCCGGGGACCTCCCTGCCGCGGTCCGCGACATCCTCCAGCGTACGGGCGCGATCACGGAAACCGCCCAGGGTTGGCGCAGCAGCATCCGGGTGTCGCGGCTACGCGGCCGGCTGTTTCTCCACTCCGCCTATCCGACCAGCGACGGCGACGCCGTCTTCTTTGGTCCCGACAGCTACCGGTTTGCCGATTTCATTGTCGAGGAACTGGCGCGCGACTCGTTGTGCCGCACCGTGATCGACGTCGGTACCGGCAGCGGTGTCGGTCTGACCGTCGCCGCAAGCCTAGCCTTGCCGGCGCGGCTGGTGATGACCGACATAAACGGCGCGGCGCTCGAGCTGGCGCGGGTCAATGCGCGCTACGCCAATCTCGAGGTCGAGGCGCTCGAGGGCGACGCGCTGGCAGGGTTCAAAGCGCCGATCGACCTCGCGCTGGCGAACCCGCCGTTCATCATCGACGAGGCCAAGCGCGCCTATCGCCACGGCGGCGACCGGCTCGGTTCGCAACTGTCGCTCGACATGGCGGCCGCGATCGCCGCACGGCTCGCTCCCGGCGGTCGCCTGCTGCTCTACACCGGGACCGCCATCGTCGGCGGCATCGACGGCTTCCGCGCCGACCTGGCCGAAGCGATGGCAGCGGCGGGGTGCACACTTCGCTACCGCGAGCTCGATCCTGACATCTTTGGCGAGGAGCTCGACCGGCCCGTCTATGCCCGTGCCGGGGTCGAGCGCATCGCCGCTGTCGGCGCGATAGCCACACGTCCCGGCTGATCGACACGACGCCAGCCTGTTTATACGACGCCGCCTGACAGCGACCGCCAAACTCGCTAGGACCGGGAAAAGTTCAGGGCGGGGAACGGCATGCGACTGCGAAATTGGGTCTTGGCGGCGGCGCTGCTGGCGTCGTCGGCACCCGCACTGGCGGGACCATTCGCCGACGTCGGCGACAAGCAGCTGCGCCAGGACGTTGACCTGCTCAAGGCCGCCGGCCTTATCCGCGGACCGGTCGATTCGTGGCCGCTGCCGTGGGAGCAGATCGAGCCGGCGCTCGACAATGCCCGCGACGGGCGCGCCCTCGACCCCTATCTCGACGCGGCGGTGTCGCGGCTCGAGAAGCTCGACGATTTCGCCCGCAAGCGGGTGACGATCGAAGCCAATGTCCGCGCCACCAGCGGCGTCGCGACAGCACGCGACTTCGGCAGCGAGGCACGCGGCAAGGCCGACGTCTCGGGCGCCGTGTCGTTCAACACCGACGTCGTCAGTGTCACTTTGGGTGCCGGCTACCGCAGTGGTAACCAGGTCGGCCCGCACTATAACTTCGAGCCGAGCGAGGTCTCCGTGCGCCTCGGTAACTGGGCGGTCTACGGCGGCTATACCGAGCAATGGTACGGCCCCGGCCACGACGGCGCCCTGCTGTTCTCGAACTCGGCGCGACCCTTCCCCAAGGTCGGCATCAAGCGCCTGATGCCATACCCGATCGATTTCCCGGTGCTGCGCTGGCTCGGGCCAATGCGCTTTGAGATCTTCGCCGGCGTATTGAATGGCCCGCGCGCCGACTACCGCAACATCATCACGGTCGGCTCGCGCCTCAGCTTCGAGCCGGCGCGGGGTCTCGAGATCGGACTCAACCGCGCCCAGCAGCTTTGTGGTCAGGGCCACGCCTGCGGCTTCAAGCAGATCAGCAACTCATTCATTGGTATCGGCAATGCCGATAATCCCACCAGCGGCACCCTCAAGGACTATCTCGCCCAGGCCGGCAACCAGCTCGCTGGCTACGACGCAAGCTATGTCCGGCGCTTCGGCAAAGTCTCGGCCAAGCTGTATTTCGAGGTCGAAGCCGAGGACTTCCAGCATATCATCCTCGAGCAATACGCGCGGCAGGTCGGCGGTACCTTCTCCGGGCCATGGGGCAGCAAGGGTGTCAGCTGGCAGTTCAACATCGAATACGCAGACACGCTCGCGAGCCAGCTGTTCCACGGCACACCCCTGGAGAATGCCCTGAAGAGCCGCCGCCGTTACCCTTTCTCGCTGTACAACAACTCGCTCTATACCGACGGGTTCACCTATCGGGCCCAGCCGATCGGCTACTGGACCGACGGCGACAGCCGCAACCTAGTTGCGGCTTTCTCACTGACCGATACCAAGAATCGGCGCTGGTATGCGTCGGCGCGCAAGGTCGACCTCAACCTGTTCAGCCTCGGCGACCCGCCCCTGCCGATCTTCATTCAGGGCGTGCAGTTCGGGTCCTTTAGTTACCGAGTATCGCGCGATCATGAAAAGTTCGCGCTGCTAACGACCGGCGCAGAAGTTCCGACGGCCTATGGGGACGTTGGGCTAGAGGTCCGTTACCAGACCGATTCACCCAATACTCCCGGTCGGCGCGATGCGAATGCGCAGATCGAGGCGAGCTACCGGATGCGGTTCTGAGCCCGAAACGACGACATCCCCGCTCTCGCGGGGATGTCGGGTAGTCGAGCCTGAATATTCAAACCTGCGGTGCAGGCTCCCCGAAGCCGCCGCGGCGACCCGTCTTGGGGATTGCCGATACGCCGATCGGGGTTGGTGCGGCGAGCCGCCCGATCGTCGCGGCGCGGTCGACCGTCTCGCCCGCCAGCACGCGCTTGATCTCGTCGCCCGACAATGTCTCGAGTTCGAGCAGGGCAGCCGCCAGCCTGTGCAGTTGGTCGATGTTTTCGGTCAGCACATGCTTGGCTCGGTCGTAGCCGGCGATGACGATGGCCTTGACCTCGGCGTCAATCATCCGAGCCGTTTCCTCCGACACGTTCTGCGTCCGGGTCACCGAGTGGCCGAGGAACACTTCCTCTTGGTTGTCGCCGTACTTGAGCGGCCCGAGCTTGTCGGACATGCCCCACTGGGTGACCATGTTCTTGGCGAGGTCGGTGGCGTAGCTGATGTCCGACGACGCGCCCGACGACACCTTGTCGTGCCCGAAGATGACTTCCTCGGCGACGCGCCCGCCCATCGAGACCGACAGGTTCGCGTACATCTTGTCGCGATGGTAGCTGTAGTTGTCGCGCTCAGGCAGGCGCATCACCATGCCCAGCGCACGGCCGCGCGGGATGATCGTCGCCTTGTGGATCGGGTCGCTGGCCGCCTCGTGCATCGAGACTACGGCATGGCCGGCCTCATGATAGGCGGTCATCTTTTTCTCATCGTCGGTCATCACCATCGACTTGCGCTCGACGCCCATCAGGACCTTGTCCTTGGCATCCTCGAACTCGGCCATTGCGACCAGTCGCTTGCCGCGACGGGCCGCAAGCAACGCTGCCTCGTTAACGAGGTTGGCGAGGTCCGCACCCGAGAAGCCCGGGGTGCCGCGCGCGATGACGCGCGGATTTACGTCGGGCGCGAGCGGCACCTTGCGCATATGGACGGCAAGAATCTTCTCGCGGCCCTCGATGTCGGGACGGCCGACCACTACCTGGCGGTCGAAGCGGCCCGGACGCAGCAGCGCGGGGTCGAGAACGTCGGGGCGGTTGGTTGCCGCGACGATGATGATGCCTTCGTTGGCGTCGAAGCCGTCCATTTCGACAAGCAGCTGGTTCAACGTCTGCTCGCGTTCGTCGTTGCCACCGCCCAGGCCGGCACCGCGTGAGCGACCAACAGCGTCGATCTCGTCGATGAAGATGATGCAGGGCGACGACTTCTTGGCCTGCTCGAACATGTCGCGGACCCGGCTTGCGCCGACGCCGACGAACATCTCGACGAAGTCGGAGCCCGAGATGTTGAAGAACGGCACATTGGCTTCACCGGCGATGGCGCGCGCCAGCAGCGTCTTGCCGGTGCCCGGAGGGCCGACGAGCAGCGCACCCTTCGGAATCTTGCCGCCGAGACGGTGGAATTTCTGCGGGTCCTTGAGGAAATCGACGATCTCCTGAAGTTCCTCGCGCGCCTCGTCGATGCCGGCGACGTCCTCGAACGTGACGCGACCTTCCTTCGGGACGAGCAGCTTGGCGCGCGACTTGCCGAAGCCCATCGCGCCGCGCCCGGTGCCATTCTGCATCTGGCGCATGACGAAGATCCAGATGCCGATCATCAGGACGAACGGCAGCATCGAGAGCAGCAGCTGCGCCAGGAAGCCACGCTGCTCCTCGGGCTTGGCATCGAAATGCACGCCCTTGGCGCGGAGCTTCTCGATCAGCTGCGGGTCGCCCATCGGCGGGATGGTGGTGCGGAACGCCTCGTCGCCGGTGGTCCGGCCCTGGATGTCGCCGCCACGGAACTCGACGCCCTTGACGCTGCCCTCGTCGACCTTGGTCAGGAAGTCGGAATAAGCGAGCGCCGAGCCGGTTGCGCTCGTGGACGGCCCCTGCAGGACGTTCACGACGACGACCAGCGCGAGCAGGATCGCTGCCCATAGGCCGATACTCTTCAACCAGGGCGACTGTGGACGCTTGGGTTCGTTCATCGGGCGGACTTTCGGAACAGGCAGGACGCACTCATGTACCACGACAAGATAGGCGTGTTACGGCCGGGTGCAATCGCCGGTTGCGCCATTCGTTAGGGTTTTACCCTCGGCGCGACGCGGCTAAATGTCCATTTTACCCCGCCACGGCCCTTGATGGACCCCAATGTCGCAGCCCCGCCGACCGCAAGACGAATGATCAGGCGGTCGAGTCGCGGGCCATCGGGGGCCTCGCCGAAGCTGGCGAAGGCGCGTGCGACGAGCCTTCGCAGCAGCTCGTCCGGTAGTCCGGCAGCATCGACCACGACATTACCGGAGCCGGCTTCGACGCGGCTGTCCCACGCAAGCCCCGCCGCCCAGTCGAGTGCGGCTTCAGCCTCGGCGAGGTGGGCGGCGGCGGCGGCGAGGCGCCCGGGATCGAGCCACGGGGTGGCGGCGAGCGTCGTGCGAGCACCGGTGCGATCATGGCGAGGGTCGCGGTTGGCGGGATCGTCGACGGGGGTCAGGCCCGCCGCCGCGACGATCGCCCCCAGGCTCGTACGCCGCTCGCCCAGCAGCGGGCGGAGGAGGGTGACGCCGTTCCCGAGCGCCCGCACCGCGCGGATGCCCGCCAACCCGCCGCTGCCGCTGCCGCGCGCCAGCCGCATTAACAGCGTCTCCGCCTGGTCGTCGGCGTGATGGCCGGTCAGCAGCCACGCCACGCCGTGGGCCGCACACCAGTCGCCCATGAGGGCATACCGGGCCTGCCGCGCCTCCGCCTGCAGGTTGGCGCTCGGCTTGATCCCGGTCCAGCACAGCGTCACATGCTCGACGTCGAGGCGCGTGCACATCATCGCGACCATCGCCGCTTCGCCCGCGGAGCCGGCGCGGAGCGCGTGGTCGACGGTCAGCGCGACGATGCGCGAACCGAATGCATCGTGGGCGAGGAGCAGCAGCGCAAGGCTGTCCGGGCCGCCCGAGACCGCGAGCGCGACGCGTTCATCGACGCGGAGCGGCCGCCCGATCAGGCGTTCGACGGCGTCGCCTACGCCTTGCACTTCGCCGCGGTGCGCGCCTTTTCAGCCTGCGCCTTCAGCGCCGGGCTCAGCTTGGCACCGTAGACCGCGTCAAGCTCGCCCAGCGACTGGCACGCCTGCGCCGGCTTTTTGAGATCGATCAGCGCCTGACTCAGCCCGAGCAGGCTGTCGGGTGCCCGCGCGCCCTTGGGATACTTCTGGTAGCCGTCGAGAAAGGCCTTCGCAGCGGCGGCGTGCTGCTTGTCGGACGCATAGCTCTTGCCGAGCCAGTATTGTGCATCGGACGCCCGCACTGCCTTGGGATTGGCGCTCAGGAAGTCGGTCAGCGCCGTCTCGGCATCGGCGTATTTTTTCGCCACGACGAGCGCGTAGGCGGAGCGCCACTGCTCCTCGACAGTCTTGGGGCCGGGGGCTGCCTCGGGCTTCTCCGGCACGACGGGAGCGGTGTCGTTGGGGGCCGGGCTGGCACCGACGCCGGCATCCTGCGGTGCTGGCTTAGGCCCGTTGCCTTCGAGCGCCGAAAGCCGGAACTCGGCGTCGCCCTTGAACTTGGCGAGCCCATCCTCGAGCTGCCGAACCTTGAACTGGTTGGCCTCGACCTGGCCGGTCAGCGTCCGCAACTGCGCCTCGAGCTCGCCAACGCGCGCAGTCAGATCGGTCAGGGGCGCGGTCGCGGGAGTGCCGACGGTCTCGGTCGGGGCGGGCGCGGCGGGCTGGACCTCGGGCTCGAAGAAGCGCGGATCGCCGCCGGGGAAGACCTTGCGCTGGACCGCCTTCATCTCGGACTCGAGCTTGCCGATGCGCTTGACGATCACCGGGTCGCTGGGCACCGTGATGCTGTTCTGGGCGAGCACAGGCATGGCTGTGGCGAGGGCCGCCACCATCAGCAGGAGTTTCATCGGACGCTCGGGTTCGGCGCTGGGGCGGTGGCGGCGGTCGCGCTGGCTGGAACGAGGCGGGCGCGCAGCGCGGGCGCGTCGAGGCTGACGTTGCGGACGGTTTCGGCAGGACCACCGAGCGGCGGCAGTGTGCGACCATCGACCGTCAGGTGGAGTGCGCCAGCGCGCCCGGTCCACAGCTTGAGGCCAGGTTCGGCAGGGACATTGTAGCGCTCGCCCTTGACCATCAGACCGGTCTTGACTGCCTCGGGGCGACCGGTGGTCGGCGAGGTGCGATAGACGCGGATCCAGGCGTCGTCCGAGGCGACGATGGTAACCCCGCTGCTGGCTCCGGCGGCCGGGGCGGCGGTGGGCGAGACGGCGGTCGTGGCTGCAGCAGGCGTCACGGCGGTATCGCCCGAGACCAGCGGCGCGCCATCGGTACCGGGCGCGGGCGCCAGCTCGACGGGCGCGGTGGTGTTGCCAGCCGTCGTCGCAGCCACGGTCGAATGGACCGGCGTGTCGAACCAGCCCGCCCCATAAGCGGTCAACCCACCAAGCAGCAGCACGAGGCCGGCGACGCTCGCCATGACCATGCCGCGCGACGGCAGGCGGCGCTCGTCGAGCGGCTCCAGCGAGGCCGCCATCGGTGTGTGCGGGATCATCGTCGTCTCGGCGCGGAAGCGTTGCCCGGCCTCGTCAGGGTCCATGCCAACAGCGCGCGCCAGCGACTTCACGAAGCCGACCGCATACGGCATGGCCGGCAGCTCGTCGTGGGCATCGGCCTCGATCGCCTTGAGGTGACGCAGCGGCACGCGCGTCTCCCGGGCGATGTCGATGAGCTCGAGCTTTGCGGCGACCCGTGCTGCGGCGAGCCGCGCACCGATCCGATCGGGCGCCGTTTTTCGCCCGGATACGGTCGCCGGGCTCGAGGCCAATGCGCCGTCGCTAACGTCGTCTTCCACCCGAATGTCCTCTGTCCCCCAATGGCGCCGACCAGATTATGCGGACGCCGACAAGGCTTGCGCACCGTCGCTCGCGCCGGGTCTCAAGTCAACCGCGCGGCGTTACGGCCTGCGGGGCTGCAGCCACCGTCCACCGCAAGCTTGCGGCGGCGCAACGCCCATGGAAGGGCCACGCCGTAATGAGCTTGTTCAAGTCATTCTTCCTCGGCGGGTTCGAATGTTCGACCCAAAAGCGCGCCGATGGCATCCGTCTCGACCTGATCGCGTTGTCGGGCCACGACGTGCAGGCCGATGGCGATTACCGCCTGCTCGCGGCACATGGCATCCACGCCGCCCGCGACGGTGTCCGCTGGCACTTGGTCGAGCGCCGCCGCGGCCAGTACGACTGGTCGAGCCTGCTGCCCCAGCTCCGCGCCGCCCGTGCCGCCCGTGCCGACGTCGTATGGGACCTTTTTCACTACGGCTGGCCCAACGGTGCCGATATCTGGAGCCCGGGATTCATCCAGCGCTTCGCGGAGTTCTGCGGAGCCGCCGCCGCCGTCATCCGCGACGAGAGCGATGGTCCGCTATGGTTCTGCCCGGTCAACGAGATCAGTTTCCACAGCTGGGGCGGCGGCGACGTCGGCTATCTGAATCCGTTCGCGCGGGGCCGCGGCGGTGAGCTCAAGGCGCAGCTGGTGCGGATGTATCTCGCCGCGGTCGATGCGGTGCGTGCCGTCGCTCCGAACGCGCGCTTCATGTCCGCCGAGCCGCTGATCAACATTATCCCGCAGTCGCCACTTGAGCAGCACGTCCGCGTCGCCGCCGATCACCGCGAGGGGCAGCACGAAGCGGTCGACATGCTGATCGGCCGCAAGCGCCCCGAACTCGGCGGTCGGCCCGGCACGGTCGATGCAATCGGGGTCAACTACTATTTCAACAACCAGTGGATCGACAACGGTCGCCACGTCTTCCTTGGCGACGTGCTGTTCAAGCCGCTGCGCGAGATGCTCGCCGACGTCCACGCGCGCTACGCCCTGCCGGTGGTGATTGCCGAGACCGGCACCGAGGGCGTCTTCCGGGCGCCGTGGCTCCACTATATCGCCGACGAAGCCGCGAGCGCGATGGTGAGCGGGGTGCCGGTCGAGGGCATCTGCCTCTATCCGGTGCTCAGTCACCGCGGCTGGGACAACGACCGCCACTGCCCCAACGGCCTGTTTGCCGGGTTCACGCCCGACGCAGATCGCACTGCGTACAAGCCGCTGGCGGATGAACTGGCGCGGCAGCAGGACCTGTTCGCGCGCGGCGTGCTGGCGCGGGACTAGCCGGGCGCCAGCCGGCGGGATAGCGTTCGGACGACACGAAGAGGGGACGAAGATGCGCTATTCCTGGCTCGCGGGCATCGCGGCACTGGTCGCCGCACCGGCGGCGGCGGTCGACTGCTCGGCGCTGGCCGCGACGACGATTCCCGGTGCGAGCGTCACTTCCGCGACCGCCGTCCCGGCCGGAGCCGAGCCGCTCAAGCAGCCGCGCGATTTCTGCCGGGTCGCCATCATCGCAAAGCCGACGACCGACTCCGCCATCCGCATCGAGCTGTGGATTCCCGCCGGCTCAGGCTGGAACGGCAAGTACCTGCAGGTCGGCAACGGCGGTTTTGCCGGCAAGATCCCGTACGGCTCGCTCGGCCTCGGGCTGGCGGCGGGTTATGCGGTGGCCGGGACCGATGACGGCCACCAGTCGACAGACAGCACCGACGCCAGCTGGGCGCTCGGCCATCCTGAAAAGCTGATCGATTTCGGCTCGCGCGCGGTCAAGGTGACCACCGACGCAGCGAAGGCGGTGCTCGCGGCGTATGGATCGCCGCCAAAGAAGTCGTATTTCTTCGGCTGTTCCGACGGCGGGCGCGAGGCACTGATGACCGCGCAGCGCTACCCGCGCGACTTTGACGGTATCGTCGCCGGGGCCGCCGCCAGCGACTGGACCAGCCTGCAGGCGAGCGCAGCGGTCCTCGAGCAGAAGGCGCGGGTGCCGGGCGCGATGCTGTCGAAGGCGAAGCTTCCGGCGCTGCAGGCAGCGGCGCTGAAGGCGTGCGGCGGCGGCGGCTGGGTTGCGGACCCGACATCGTGCCGCTTCGATCCCGCCGTATTGCTGTGCAAGGGCGCGGCCAGCGACCAGTGCTTGACCAAGTCCGAAGTCGCCACCGTGCGCGCGATCTACCGCGGCGTCGTCAACCCGGCGACCGGCAAGCACTTGCCCGGCCTCAAGCCCGGGGCCGAGGCCCAGCCCGGTAGCTGGGATAATTGGCTGCTCGGCCGCAACGCCGGTGCCACCGGTGCCAGCGACCGCCCCGAAGGCTTTGCCGCCAACTGGTTCGGCTACGTCGTCCGCGGCGATCCAAAGTTCAGCGTCGCCGGGATGACCCGCGCCGACTTCGTGAAGAGCGAGACATTTGCCAGCGTGGTCAACTCGACCGACCCCGACCTGACCGCATTCCGCACCCACGGCGGCAAGCTGATCCAGTACCATGGCTGGAACGATCCGGCGATTTCGCCTGAGTACAGCATCGCCTACACCGCCGCGCTTCGGAAGAAATACGGCGACGTCGCCGATTTCCACCGGCTCTACCTCGTGCCCGGGATGCTCCATTGCGGCGGCGGCGCATCGCCGAGCCAGGTCGATTGGCTCGGTGCGCTGGCGGCGTGGGTCGAGCAGGGCCAGGCCCCGGGGACGCTGACCGCCAAGGGGGCAGCTGGCGCGACCCAGAGCCTCGCCCCTTACTAGGTCAGCGAGCAGACACCTCTGCCTGCCGGTACAGCAACGTGACGCTGATCCGCCGGTTGCGCGGGTCGAGGCGGTCGGCAGGGTTGAACGGATCGGTATCGGCGACGCCGTCGATGCGGCGGAAGCGGTTGCTGTCGATCCCGGAAGCCGACAGCGTCCGCCGCGTTGCGTCCGCCCGCGCCGTCGACAGCGTCCAGTTGTTGGAGCCCCCGGCGCTGTAGGCGGCACCGTCGGTATGCCCGCTCACCGTCAGGCCGTTCGGGACGCCGGTCAGCGCTTTCGCCACGGTTCGCACCAGTGCTGCCGCCTCGCCGGTGTAGACGCTCGTCCCGCTGGCGAACATCGAGAAGTCGGCGCGCTCGACCATGTCGATGCGGAGCCCGTCGCGGGTCCGGACAAATCGGATCTGCCCCTTGAGCCCCTTGAGCGTCGGGTCGCCCGCCAGTCGCGCGTTGATGATCCGCTCGACCTTGTTGAACTTCTCCTCGTCGGCCTTGCGCTGGGCCCCTGGCGCGGTCGCCTTGTCGGGAGAGGTCGTCTCGGTCTCGAGCGGACCGCCGCCCCCGCCGCCGCTGGTCGGGGTCGGTCGCCGGCCGCGCGTCGCCGGGTGCGGCGCGACCCCGTCCTCGACCATCAGCGAACGCCCGCCCATGACGCCGTTCGAGCCGCCCGAGTTCTTCATCTGGATAACGGTCGGCGTGAAATAGTCGGCGATGCCCTTGCGCTGGTCCTCGTTGGTTGCGCCGATTATCCACAGCAGCAGGAAGAACGCCATCATCGCAGTGACGAAGTCGGCATAGGCGATCTTCCACGCGCCGCCGTGATGGGGCGCGTGCTTCTGCTTCTTCCAGCGGATGACGACTTCAGGTTCGAAATTGGCGGGGGGCTCGTATTTCATGGGGTGGTGCGGGGTGAAGAACCCTCTCCCCGCCCCTCTCCCAGCAGTGGGAGAGGGAGCAGCATGATGGTCCTCTGCTCCCTCCCCCATTTCTGGGGGAGGGTCGCGGAGAGGGCCTTGCTGCCCCTCACTTCGCCCGCATCCCGTCGAAGACCTCGCCGAAGCTCGGCTGGTTCGCCGGCTTGATCGCGGTGCGCGCCGCCTCGATCACCATCGGCTGGGGCTGGCCCTTGAGGCTGGCGATGATGACCCGGCGGATGACCTGGTAGATCTCGCCGTCCGCATCGAGCACCGACTTCAGCCGCGTCGCGCACGGCCCGACGATGCCGTAACTGAGCAGCACCCCCAGGAACGTGCCCACCAGCGCCGACCCGATCATGCCGCCGAGCACCGATGGCGGCTTGTCGATCGAGCCCATTGTCTTGACCACCCCGAGCACCGCCGCGACGATGCCGAGCGCCGGCAGGGCGTCCGACAGCGTCGTTAGCCTCTCGACCGGCAGATAGGCATCGGCGTGGTGGGTCTCGATCGCGGTGTCGATGACCTCCTCGACGGCATTGGCGCCGACCCCGCCGGTCGACACCACCAGCAGGCGGAGGGTGTCGGTCAGCAGGTGGATGAACACCTTGTCGCTCAGGAACTGCGGGTAGGCTGCGAAGATGGAGCTCGTCTGCGGGTTCTCGATATGGGGCTCGACCGCGATCGCGCCCTCGGTCTTGAGCAATTTCATCAACTTCGCGGTCAGGTAGATCGCCGCCGAATAGTCCTCGCGCTTGTAGCGGGGGCCACGGACGATCGCGCCGAAGCCGCCGCCGATCGCCTTGATCCCGGTGATGTCGGTGGAGATCAGCGTTGCGCCGGCGGCAGCACCACCGATGATGAGAAGCTCATGCGGGAGAGCTTCCAGCACCACCATGATGTTGCCGCCGGTCAACGCAAAGCCACCGAACACCATGACGAGCAGCACAACGAGGCCGATGACCGAGACCATGCGTCCCCCCGCTTCCCGGGCATGATTGCCGCGTCGTCGAGTGTGATTACGGCTCGGGCGGCCCGGGCTTGCGCCGGATTATTTGGGGTGTGCTCTCTATAATTTGTCCCACAGGCTGAGGCTGGCCAGCTTGACGAAGCTCGCCTGGGACGCGTTGAGCACCGTCAAAAGGCGCTGCAGCCGGGCGATCGCCGACGGCATGTCGACGCCTTCGACCTTGGTCAGGTCGCTCTCGATGCGCAGGTCGGCAGCCGCCAGCCGGGTAGTTTCGGTCTCGAGGCGGGCGGCGCGGACGCCGACCGCGGCCTGCGCGTCGGCGACCCGCGAGACCGACGCGTCGAGCCCGCCGAGCACCGCGGCGAGAACCGCTGCCCGCGTCGCGTCAGGCGCGGCGAGGGCGGCCTGGAGGCTGTCGATGAGTGCGAAGGCGTCGCCGCTGGCGACCGCCCCTGCTCCCGCAGCGACCCCGGCACCGATAAACGCCGCGGGTCCGCCGTTGTCGGCCGAGACGACCGAGCCGAGCGCCACGACGCCGCCACCACCGAAGCCGGTCCACGCGACCGCTCCCGTCGCATCGCGCGCGAAGGCCGGCGACCGCCCGCTCGCCCCGCCGAACAGCGGCGTGCCGTCGGCGCCGGTGGTGTTGGCCAGGTCGAGCAGTTGCTCGCCCAGCTGCTTCGCATCGATCGCCAGCGTCGCACGGTCGCTGGCGTTGAGGGTGACGTTGGCCGCTGCCAGTCCGATCTCGCGGGCGCGCTGCAGCAGGGTCGCCACCGCCCCCAGCGTCGTGTCGGAGGTCGCCAGCCGGCTTGCGGCGGCGTCGATCGCGGTGCCGCGCGCCAGCCCCTCGGCCTGGGTCCGCCGCAGCCGGGTCGCGATGCCGCTCGCGACCGGGTCGTCGGAGGGCGCGTCGAAGCGCTTGCCGCTGTCGATCTGGCTCTGCGCCCCCTCGAGCTGGTGCTGCAGGTCGGCCAGCCGCGCGACCTGCATGTCGTGGCTGACGCGGGTGTTGACCTGCATCAGCGAGCCGCCTGCAACAGCGTGTCGAACATCTCGCGCGCCGCGGCGATGACCTGTGCGTTGGCTTTGTACGCGGTCTGGAGGCGCGCCATTTCCGCGGCCTCGCGGTCGAGGTCGACCCCGGAGATCGCGTCCGCCGCCTTCGTCGCGTCGTTGGCGACCGCGGTCGCTGCGTCCGCGAGGCGCTTGGTCTCCGAGATATGGCTCGCCAGCCCCGCGACCGAAGCGTCGAGACCGTCCTCGACCCCAGCCCCGGCGCGGTTCGCGAGCAGCGCGCGCAGGTTGCCGGTGTCGGCGCTGTTCGCGGGCGCGCGGACGATGCGGAAGCTGTCGCCTGCGACCGGCACCCCGGTGATGGTGAACGTGAACCCCGTGCCAGCGACCTGCCCGCCGGCGACCGCTGCCGTGGCCAGGACGGTGCCGTCGGCCGGATCGACGATCTCGCCATTGACCGCGTCGAGCATGCGGATCGTGTAGGCCGGGCGGGCCGGCAGCCCGGCGGCGGCTCCGTCGAGGCCGAGGCTGAGCTTGCCGGTGCCGGAATTGCTCGCCGCTGCGTCGCCGAGCCAGCGCGACGACACCGCGACCTGACCGGGCGCGAGCGGGCGCAATGCGAGGCCCGCGGCGCCGCTCGCCGTCGCCAGCACGAAGGCATCCCCGTCACGCGCGCCCGGTGCGGGCGTGACCGTCGCGCCGTCGAGGCTGAGCGGCCCCGCCCCGGTCACTGTGCCCGAGCCATCCGCCCGCGACAATGTCCACTGCCCGGCGTCGCGGCGCAGGACATAGCCGAGCGGGTCGAGCGTCGCGCCGTCGGCGACGGCAACCTCGATCGTCGCGGTCCCGGCGTTGGCGCGGCCGGCGGCGACCAGCAGGGTCGTCCGCGCAAACAGCGACGTGCCGTCGTTGCCCGCGACGTCGACGCCGCTCGTCTGGACCGCGTCGACCGCGTCGACGAAGCGCGTCGCCAGCCCGTCGAGGTCGGCCGCGGTGGTGCGGATCTGCCGCGCCGCCTCGATCAGCCCGGCAAGGCTGCCGCTGGCGGGGAGGCGGACCGCGCGCGCTTCGTGGGTCGGGTCGAGGACGAGTTCGGCGCCGTTGGCACCGTCGCGGACGCCGATGCGCGTTGCGGTGCCGCCGCTGACCAGCGCCGGCGCGTTCGCACCGCCGCCGAGCGTCACCGTGACGATGCCACCGACGCCCTCGACCACCCCGACCTTGAGGTAGGTGCCGAGCTGCCCGAGCAGCCTGTCGCGCTCGTCGAGCAGCGCGTTGGTATCGCGGCCGCCGGCGCGACGGAGCTCGTCGTTGACCCGCGCGATTGCCCCGGTCAGCCCGTTGACCTCTGCGGTCGCGGCCTTGGTGGTCGCGGCAAGGTCGCCCGCCAGGCTGGCGATGCCGCCGGCGGTGTCGCGGAAGCCGCTCGCGGCCTGGTCGGCGCGGTCGAGAAAGATAGTGCGTGCCGCGGTCGACAGCGGGTTCGCGGTCAGTGCCTGCGCGCCGTCGAAGAAGCCCCCGAGCGCGGTGTTGAGCTGCCCCGCTGCGCCGCCGACGAGCGTCTGCAGCCGGGTCAGCCAGTCGCCCCGCGTCGTCAGCCGCGCCACATCGCTGCCGGCATTGCGGGCCGCGTTAGCCTTGAGCGCGTCCCAGGCGCGCGCGACCGACCCGACATCGACCCCGCTGCCGACCCCGGCGCTCAGCGACAGCGGACCACCGGCACCGGCGCGCGGCGCGGCCTTGAGAATCACCGTTTGCCGAACGTAACCCGGTGAGTCTGCGTTCGCGACGTTGTCGCCGACCACCGACAGCGCTGCGCGGTAGGCGGCAAGCCCCGCCGCGCCAATGGCGAGCAGGTCACTCACTTCGGCCGCCCGGCGAGCAGCTTGGCGACCCCGAGCGGAGCCGCGGCGGCGAGGCTCTGCGCGAGCTGGCGGTCGCCGAGGTCGCGGAAACTGGTGTCGTTGCCCGCTAGCGGATCGTCGGCGAGCTTGGCGGCGTGGGCGGCGTGGAGGAGCTGGCCGATGAACAGCGCCTCGAAATCGCGGGCGACCTTGGCCGCCTTGGGGTCAACCGGCGCGACGGCGGACTGTGTAACCGGAACAATCATATCACCACCAGCTCGGCCCTGAGCGCACCCGCCGCCTTCAGCGCCTCGAGGATGGCCACCAGGTCCCCCGGTGCGGCCCCGAGCGCATTCACCGCCCGCACGATGTCGGCGAGCGCGACGCCGGGCGCGAACAGCGCCATCCGCGCCGGCGACTGCTCGATGTCGATGCGCGACCGCGGCACGATCACGGTGCGGCCGCCGGACAGCGCCTCGGGCTGGCTCGCGGTCGCGGCTTCGGTGACGCGCACGGTGAGGTTGCCATGCGCGATCGCGGTCGGCAGCACGCGCACCCCCGCCCCGATCACGACCGTGCCGGTGCGCGCGTTGACGACGACCCGCGCCGGGGGGGCATCGACCGGCACGTCCAGACCCTCGATCCGGCTGGCGAGCGCGATGCGCGCCGCAAGTTCGGGCGGCGCCACGATCCGCACGGTGGTCGCGTCGACGGCGCTGGCGACGGCCCCGCTTGCAGCAATGACGCGCGCAACCGAGGCGGCCGTCGTGAAATCCGCGTCGTTCAGGTCGAGGGTCGTGTTGCCTCACGAGAAGATGTTCCCGAGCGGTGATGCCGTTGCCTCACCAGAGTGTTCCCCTACGCCGATCACCAGGCGAGGTCGATTCCCGGTTGATGGGACGCTGTGGAGCGGAGCCGTAGGCGAAGCGGAGCAGCGTCCCATCAACCTTCGACTAGCACCGACACCGGCATCGCCGTATCCGTAGGAGATTCCGCCGCCAGCCCGGAATGAGTGAACACCAGTGCGTGAGCGTATTCGGACCGCCAGACCTTAAGGCGGCGCTGGACGGTACGGATCAGGCCATCGGGATAGTTGTCGGGCCGCTCGACCTGAAGTTTTTCCAGCAGCTCCCTGCCGGTGCGCCACGGCTCGTCCTCGAACCAGCGCTTCAACTGCTCGCTCACCTCGATCAGCGGATCGGGACGGCGACGACCGCGCTTGATGACCGGTTTATTGGATGCAGTCGGTCGCGCTTCACCGCCCTGCCATATCGTTTGCAAGCTGGAGAGGAACGCGTCCAATGGTGGGGCCGCGGGCTGCTCGCTCACCGGTACTGGGCTGACCATGTCGGCAAGGGCGACCAGCCGCTGTTGGGCCGCCCTGATATCGCGCAGCAAGCGGACGGGATCGAGGTCGGCAAAGATCGCACGCACGCGTGTCCGGGTCTTATCAGATACCCGCGGATCGTCGAGCAACCGCTGATAGGGCGTCGCTGGTGCATGATAGCGCTTGCGAACCCGCGCACCGTCGCGGTGCTTCTCGGCCAGCTTGAACGAGGGCTGGAAGAAGTTCACGAACAGGCGCGACGCCGCGTACAGCTCAGCCAGCGCAACGGTCGCCTCCAGCCCCTCGAAGCGACGATAGCCAGCCAGGCGGCGCACGACTGATCCGTTCTTTTGCTCCACCCATGCCTGGTCGTTCTTGCGATAGGGTCGGCAGCGCGTGAACGCGATGTCGGAGGCAGCGCAGTAATCGCGCACCGTCTCGTTGATGAAGACGCTATCGTTGTCAGTGTCGAACCCCAGCAGCGGGAACGGCATCAGCCTGCGCACCTCGCTAAGCACCGCGACGAGCACCGTCTGCTCGCGAACCAGTAGCGGCGCGCACTCAGTCCAGCCGGTCGCGATGTCAGTCAACGTGAACGTCCACGCAAAGCTTCCCTTCGCGACCGGACCGCTGTGCGATACGAGATCGGCTTCGACATACCCCGGTGCCGGATTGTCCCAGTCGTCAAACGTCCTGATCGGTACGCTTTGCCGGAGCGCCGTTCCCGCGACACCACGTCGCCGCGGTTTGCGATTACCGGCCTTTGCGGCGCGAAGCACGCGATCGATCGTTGCCGCGCTCATCTTCGTCAGCTGCGACCTCACCGCCGGCGCCAAGTCCAGATGGCCATGGCGCTCCATCGCCTCCAGCAGGATCGGAATGAGCGGTCGCAATCGCTTGCCGCACAGCCGATCCGCCGCCTCCCAGAGCACGATAAGCGCGGTCCGGGCCGCCTCGTCGTAGATCCGACGCTCGATGCGGACGTTCGCCGTCGTGACCGCGGGGCCCGCCCGCATCAGCCGCATCGCATGCTTGCGGTGAAATCCCGTCACCGCAACGAACTCGTCCAGCACCCGGCCCTTGCTTGCTCGATCAGCCGATCGGTACCGTTCGCTGATCGCAGCGACCAGCTCCGTACGCGTTGCCATGCTCACCGTCCTCATAGCTCGCTCCCGAACAATCTCGAGAGCATTTTAAATGAGGCAACGACCCCCGCCGCGGGAGCAAATCAGGCGAGGCAATGCGGGGTGAGGGCGTCGCCGGTCGCGAACGGGCTGTCGACCGCACGCTCGACGCTGGCCCCGCTCGGCACCCGCCCCGACGACGGCGTGTTGACCACCAGTTTCGACCCGTCGCGGCCCTCCGCCCCGAAGCCGCCGACCGCGAGGTTGCCCTGCGCCAGCGCATAGACCTCGCCGTCGGCACCGACGAGCGGCGACAGCAACAACGTGCCGCCGCGCAGCGACTTGGCCTTGCCGAGCGCCGACACGGTGACGTCGAGGCGCTGGCCGGGCTTGGCGAACGCCGGCAGTTCGGCCGTGACGATCACCGCGGCGGCGTTCTTGAGGCCGGGCGCGATGCCCGGCGGGAGGGTCACGCCGAGCCGGGCGGCGGCGCTGCGGACGCTCTGGACGGTGTATTCGAGGTTGTCGTCGCCGGTACCCGACAGGCCGACGACGATGCCGTAGCCGGTGAGCGAGTTGGAGCGAACGCCGCCGAAGTGGCGATGTCCTTGATGCGGTCGGCGTGGGCGGGGGTGGCTGCGGCGAGAATGAGGAGGAGGAGTGCGCCGAATATCTTTGTCATCCCCGCGCAGGCGGGGGCCCCATGCACACAAGCTTCGGCCTTTAATCTCGAACGAAAGTTCATGGGTCCCCGCCTGCGCGGGGATGACAATCGAAATAGCGGCGGTGATCCGCCCCCTCACAGCGGCGTCACCTTGCTGAAGAACCGCGCCAGCCAGCCCTGCCGGCTCTGGTCCGCGACCTGGCCGGTTCCCGCGTACCGTATCCGCGCGTCGGCGACCCGCGTGCTGGCGACGCTGTTGTCGGCGCCGATGTCCTCCGGGCGGACGAGGCCGGTCAGCTGGACCTGTTCCTCGCCGCGGTTGAGGGTCAGGCGCTTTTCGCCGGCGACACGGAGCACGCCGTTGGCCTCGATGCCCTGGACGGTGACGCTGATCTCCCCCGACAGCAGGTTGTCCTGCGCGGCGGTGCCGGTGCCCTTGAAGCTTTGCGAACTGCCGCCGCCGAGCCAGCCCTTGGGGATGTAGCTGAACGGCTTCGCCTGCGGCAGGTCGATGCTGGTCTTGCCGTCCCGGGATGCGTCCGCCGACGCGGACTTGTGCGCCTGCATGCGCTCGACGAGGCGGATGGTCAGCAGGTCGCCGGTGCGCCTTGCGCGGTTGTCGCTGGCGAGAGCGGCGAAGTGCCCGGCGTAGTACAGGCTGCCGGTCGGCGCGCGCGGTAGAGGGGCGACGGCGAGCGACGGCGGGACCGGCGGGGCGGGGGGGAAGGGGTCTAGGGCGCATGCGGTCAGGCCCGACATTGTCATCCCGGCGAACGCCGGGACCCAGCTACTCCCCAAACGGGATCGCAGTGCCCGTGGCGCAACTGGGTCCCGGCGTTCTCTGGGATGACAAGTCGAGCGATATGTCGCCACCCCATCAAACATTCTGGTTCACGTAGCGCGACATCTCGTCGGCGGCGTTGATGACCTTGGCGTTGACCTCATAGGCGCGCTGGGTCTCGATCATGTCGACGAGTTCCTGCACCGTCGAGACGTTCGAGCCTTCGAGCGCGCCCTGCCGGACCGCGCCCATGCCGTCTGCCCCCGCGACCCCGGCCTGCGCCGCGCCGCTGCCCGCGCTCTCGGCGTAGAGGTTCTCGCCGAGAGGCTGCAGCCCGGCCGGATTAAGGAAGCGCGTCAGCTGGACCTGACCGAGCTGCTGCGGGTCGGTGCTGCCCGGCACCAGCGCGGAAACCGTGCCGTCGGCGGCGATGGTAATCTGGGTCGCGCCGTCGGGGGTGGTGATCTCGGGCGTCAGCCGGTCGCCGCTGCCGGTCACCAGCCGCCCGGTCGGGTCGAGCTTGAAGCCGCCGTCGCGGGTGTAGGCGAGCGTCCCGTCGGGACGAGTTACTGCGAAGAAGCCGCTGCCCTCAACCGCGAGGTCGAGCGCGTTGTCGGTCTGGGTCAGCGCGCCCTGGATGTGGATGCGCTCGGTCCCCGCGACGCGGACACCGGTGCCGGTGCCGAGCCCTGCGGCGTATTGCGCGTCTGCCCCGGCAGGAGCGCCGGCGGGCCGCGTCGTCTGGTACATCAGGGTCTGGAAGCTGGCGCGGTCGCGCTTGAAACCCGTCGTGTTGACGTTGGCCAGGTTGTTCGAGATCACTTTCATCCGCGCATCGAGCGCGTCGAGGCCCGAACGTGCGATCTGAAGGGCTGATGACATGCTGCTAGCTCCCTAGTTGTCGAGGCGCATCAGGCGGGTGCCGCCCTCGTCGATGTCGCGCGCGATCCGCATCAGTTTGGCGTTGGTCTCGAAGCCGCGCGACTGCTCGAGCAGTTCGGCGAGGCTGGCCGCGGTCTGGACGTTGCTGCCCTCCAGCACCCCCGAGCGCACGCGCACCGCCGGATCCGCGTCGAGCACTTCGCCGCCGAACAGGCCGTCGCCGCGCTTGGCCAGTGTCCCGGGGTCGGCATCGACCAGCTTGATCCGCCCGACCGCGACACCGTTGGCGCTGACCGAGCCGTCGGGGGCGATGTTCAATGCTCCGCTCGTCGGCACCGTCAGCGGCCCGGCCTCGCCCATCACCGCGAGCCCGTCGCCGGTTTCGAGCCGTCCCGCCGCGGTTACGTGGAGGTCGCCGCGACGCGTGTAGGCCTCGCCGCCGTCCTTCGCCTCGACCGCGAGCCAGCCGCTGCCGTCGATCGCGACATCCAGCGCGCCGCCGGTCACCGTCACCGGCCCGGCCTCCAGCTGCGCGGTCGCGACGACGTCGTCGGTCTGGACGCGGGTGGTGTCGTCGGAGCCCTGCAGCCAGCGCGCCGACAGCGACGACAGTTCGCGCCGAAAGCCCGTGGTGCCGGCATTGGCGAGGTTGTTCGCTGTGACCGCCTGTGCGGCCTGCTGGGCCCGCATGGCGGACAGGGCGGAGTAGATCAGGCGGTCCATGGGAAACCCGCCGAAAACAGGATCGTGATCGGCAGCAGTACGGGTGGACGCGAGATCGTCATTCCCGCTCGTCCGGGTGCGGCCTCTGCGCCGGCGGGGACCCATGAACACCGGGTTCCGTATTCATAGCTCATTGCCGGCGAGACGGCCCCGTCGGGGGCGTTATCAGCAGCGAGAGGGCGGGAGCGCGTCATCAGCTGCGCATGTTCACGATCGTCGACAGCAACGTCGAACTGGTCTCGATCGCCTTCGCATTCGCCTGGAAGTTGCGCTGCGCGGTGATCAGCCCGACGAGTTCCGCCGTCAGGTCGACGTTCGACCGTTCGAGGCTGCCCGACATGATCTGGCCGAGGCCGTTCTTGCCGCCCTCGCCGGTCAGCGCCGGCCCGGCCAGCGGGCTGCTGACATAGGTCGCGTCGCCGATCTGCTTGAGCCCCTGCGGGTTCGAGAAAATCGCCATCGCGACCTTGCCGATGACGTGAATCTCGCCGTTGGAATAGCTCGCCTGGAGCTTGCCCGAGGTGTCGACCGAGACACTCTCCAGTTGCCCCGTCTGGAAGCCGTCCTGGCTGACGGCAGTGACTGCGAACGCGCCCGACTGCTGGGTCGTGGCGATGCCGTGGTCGATGGCCAGCACCTGCGGGTCGCCGCCGCCGAGCGGCTGGAAGGCGTCGAACACCGCGGGCGTCGTCGGCGCGGTCAGCACGCCGCCACTGTCGAAGGTCATGGACATGCCGGCGACGCCCACCTGCGTCAGTTCAGTGTCGCCGACAAAGACATGGGCAGTCCAGTGGTGGTCCGGATCGGCACCCGCCGGCACCGCGGTCTTGACGTAGTAGATCGTCGCCGCGAGCGGGTTGCCGAGTGAATCGTAGATCGTCTCGGAAGTCGACTTGTTGAACGTCGACGGGTTCGAGCGGTCGAAGACATAGGGGTTGGTCGCAGTGTAGATCGCCTTCGCCGGGATGACTTCGGAATCCGAGGGGAGGTTGACCGCCAGCTTGATCGTGCCGGTCGCCTGGGGGGAGCCCGAAGTCAGCGGCAGCTTGGCGCTGACCGTGGCGCCGAGCTCGGTGGTCAGCACGCTGCCGTCGTTGGTCGTCGGGAAAAGCTGGACCCGGCGGCCCGAGGCATCGACGACATAACGGTCGGGCGTGACGCTGAACGCGCCGTTGCGGGTGAACGCGACCTGCGCATCGCCGTTGGCGCTCTTGACGACGAAGAAGCCCTGGCCGCTGACCGCGAGGTCGAGGGCGTAGTCACTGGTCTCGATCGCGCCCTGCTGGAACTGCTGCGCGATCGACTTGACCGCGACGCCAGACCCGACGATCCGCGACGGGTTCTGCAGCGGCGAGCTGGCGATGATGTCGCCAAACGTGACGCGGCTGCGCTTGAAGCCGTTGGTGCCGGTGTTGGCGATATTGTTGGACACCGTCGCAAGCTCGGTTTGGGCCGCGTTGAGCCCGGTCAGGCTGGTGAAGAACGACATGGCTCTATCCCTTCGCTGGCGTGGTGGCGGCGATCAGCGCGTCGAGTTTCTTGGCGATGTCGGCGAGCGTGGCGTTGCCCTGCGACTGGCCGCTGATCTGGCTGAACTGCGCGAGCTGCGAGACATACTCGGCGTTGTCGACCGGCTTGGTCGGGTCCTGGTTCTTCAACTGCGCCGCCATGAGCGCGAGAAAATCGCTCTGCCCGAGCACGGTCTTGTGGACCGGCAGCGGAGTCGTCTGCGGCGGTGCGATCGGCGGGATCGTGCTCACTTGCCCATCCTCAACGTGTCGAGGATCAGGGTCTTGGCGGTGGCCATGACCTCGACATTGTTGGCGTACTGGCGCGCGGTCTCGGTCATCTCGACGATCTCCTGGTTGACGTCGACGTTCGCCACCCAGACGTCGCCGTTGGCATCGGCGAGCGGGTGGGCGGGGTCGTGGCGGCGTTCGGGCGGAGCCGTGCCGCTGGCGATGCGCTCGACATCGACGGTGGCGAGGCCGCCGTCGTAGCGGGTCGCGAACACCGGCTTGAGCGGGCGGTAAGCGGCGGCCTCGGACCCGGCGACGCTGCCGGCGTTGGCGAGGTTCGACGCCGTCGTGTTGAGCCGCACCAGCTGCGCCGACATGGCGCGCCCGGCGATGTCGAAGACCGACAGCGCACTCATTCGCCGCCGCCGTTCAGCGCCGCCATGATCGTCCCGACGCGCCCGCCGAGAAAGCTCAGCGCAGTGCGGTAGTGGACCGCGTTCTCGGCGAATTGCGACTGCTCGACCGACAGCTCGACGGTGTTGCCGTCGAGCGAGGACTGGACCGGGACCCGGTAGCGCGTCGCGTCCGTGGCTCCCGCGAGCGCTGCCTTGAAGTCGATGTCCCGCGCCTTGAACCCGGGGGTCGCAGCGTTGGCGATGTTCGAGGCGAGTAGGCCCAGCCGCTCCTGCCGGAGCTGGAGGACGCGGCCGTCGATGCCGAAGAGGGAGTCCGTGGTCATGGGCCTCGCTGTGCAAGGGGTGTGCCAAGTGGGGGCTGCGAGGGGGAGGGCGGCGATGGCTCGTGCAAAGCGGCAAGGGATTGCCGATTGGTGGCGAGCGGCTGCCGCTTCCCTCGCCCGCTTGCGGGAGAGGGCGAGAGACACGCGTCAGCGTGGCCCGGGGAGAGGGTGTGTCACTGTAAGAGGCCAGATCGCCGAGTGACCCCGTCCGCGCTCGATTCTCAAGTGACCTTGCCCATCGAGACACCCTCTCCCCGGGCCGCGCCTGCGGGTGCGTCTCTCGCCCTCTCCCGCAAGCGGGCGAGGGAAGTGGCGCGGTCCTTGCAGAGTGCTGCACACAGGAGACCCCCTATGCTCATTGCACTCGTCCTCGCCGCCGCCACGCTCCCGCCCGCCCCCCTCATCCGCCGCGGCGACGTCGTCCCCGTCACCGCCGCCGGCCCCGGCTTTCGGATCACCGTCGATGCGGTCGCCGATTCGGACGGCGCGGTAGGCGCCCGCGTGCGCCTCCACAACAAGGCCACCGGCGAGCGGCTGCAGGCGCTGGTCGGCGACGACGGACAACTATGGTTACCGGGCTTTAATGCGGACGGCGGAGGCCGTTAAAGCTCATCGGAGGCCCGCCGTTATCCCGTGCGGTCCAAGGAGCAGACAATGACCGTGCCCGTCGTCACCAACACCAGTCGCCTCGCTGCCCTTGAGGCTGTGGCCGCGGCACGCACCCAGCCGCAGCGCTCCGAAGCCGTCCAGCGCCCCGCCGAGCCTGCCCGTGCCTCCGAACCGCTCAACCTGTCCGGCACGGCGGTCGCGGCCCGCGCTCTCGCCGCCTCGCCCCCGGTCGACGGAGCGAAGGTCGTGCGCCTGCGCGCCGCGATCGCCGATGGCATCTACAAGCCCGACCCGGAGGCGATTGCCGGCAAGATGATCGCGCTCGACCTGCCGGGCGCGTAGTTCGTGAGCGCCAACTTCGCGCTGCTGATGGCGGCGTTGCACGACGAGCTGCTGGCGCTCGACAGTGAGGACGCCGACCGCATCGAGGCCGCGACCGGGGCCAAGCTCGATGCGTTGCGCGCCGTCCGCGACGATCCCCTGCCGCCGCGCGCCGATCTCGAGGCCGCCGCCGCGCTCAACGCCCTTGCCGCCGCCCGCAACCGCGTGCTGATGACCGGAGTCGACAGCCGGCTCCGGGCGCTCGCCGCGGCGTCGGGACGCCCGCCCGGCCTGACCTATGGACGCGACGGGCGAACCTCTCTATAGCCCGCGCCTCGCGAAACTGAACCGCCCGGCCGTATTGGGCTGCCGTGGCGATTCGAAAGCGCGTCCTTAGGAGACCGAAATGCCCAAGCTCAAGACCAAGAGCGGTGTGAAGAAACGCTTCAAGATCACCGCTTCCGGGAAGGTCAAGCATGGTGTCGCCGGCAAGCGTCACCGCCTGATCGGCCACACCGCCAAGTATATCCGCCAGAATCGCGGCACCTCAGTTCTTGCGAAGTCGGACACCCCGACGATCAAGCTGTGGGCCCCGTACGGCCTGAAGTAAGGAGGCCGTCAGATGGCACGCGTCAAACGGGGCGTCACGTCCCACGCCCGTCACAAGCGGGTTCTCGAGCAGGCGAAGGGCTATTACGGCCGTCGCAAGAACACCATCCGCGTTGCGCGCCAGGCGGTCGAAAAGGCCGGCCAGTACGCGTATCGCGACCGCAAGGTTAACAAGCGCAGCTTCCGCGCTTTGTGGATCCAGCGCATCAACGCTGCGGTTCGTGAAACCGGCCTGACCTACGGCCGCTTCATGCACGGCGTGAAGCTGGCGGGCATCGAGCTCGACCGCAAGGTCATGGCGGATCTCGCCATGAACGAGCCGCAGGCATTCGGCGCGATCATCGCGCAGGTCCGGGCCGTCCTCGACGTCCAGGCGCCGCTGCAGACCGGCCCCGTCGCGGTCACCGTCGCCGCCTGAAGCTTCGGCTTACGGCAAGATTTGGGGCGCGGACTGCTTGCCGGCAGTCCGCGCCCCTTTCGTTTGTGCGCCGCTTTCCCCTAGAGACACCGCCATGATCGACAATCTCCAGTCCGACCTCCTCGCCCAGATCGATGCCGCCGCCACGCCCGACGCGCTGGAGGCGGTGCGCGTCGCCGCGCTAGGCAAGGCGGGGAGCGTCTCCGGGCTGATGAAGACGCTCGGCCACATGAGCCCCGAGCAGCGCCTGGTCGAAGGTCCGCGCCTCAATGGCCTGCGCGAGGCGGTCACCGCCGCCATCGCCGCCAAGAAGGCAGCGCTCGAGGGTGTCGCGCTGAACGCCCGCCTCGCCACCGAGCGCCTCGACATGACGCTGCCCGCCGCCGCGACCCCGCAAGGCTCGATCCACCCGGTCAGCCAGGTCATGGACGAGCTCGCGGAGATCTTCGCCGACCTCGGCTTCGCGGTCGCCACCGGCCCCGAGATCGAGGACGACTGGCACAATTTCACCGCGCTCAACATCCCCGAAAGCCACCCGGCGCGGGCGATGCACGACACCTTCTACTTCCCGCAGAACGCACCCGGCAGCGACCGCAAGATGCTGCTGCGGACCCACACCTCGCCGGTGCAAATCCGCACGATGATGACCCAGGCGCCGCCGATCCGCATCATCGCGCCCGGCCGCACCTACCGCTCCGACAGCGACGCCACCCACACGCCCATGTTCCACCAGGTTGAGGGGCTGGTCATCGACCGCGGCATCCACATGGGCCACCTCAAGTGGACGCTTGAGACCTTTGTGAAGGCGTTCTTCGAAGTCGACGACGTCACGCTCCGCATGCGCCCGAGCTATTTTCCGTTCACCGAGCCCTCGGCCGAGGTCGATGTCGGCTGCTCGTGGGCGGGCGGCAAGCTGACCATCGGCGGCAGCGAGTCGTGGCTGGAAATCCTCGGCTCCGGCATGGTCCACCCCAAGGTCATCGCGGCGTGCGGCCTCGACCCCGACGAGTGGCAGGGCTTCGCCTTCGGCTGCGGCATCGACCGGCTGGCGATGCTCAAATACGGCATGACCGATCTCCGCGCCTTCTTCGACGCCGACCTGCGCTGGCTGAAGCACTACGGCTTCCGGGCGCTCGACGTACCCACCCTCAGCGGTGGAGTCGGCGCGTGAAGTTCACCCTGAGCTGGCTCAAGGACCACCTCGAGACCACCGCGTCGCTCGACGAGATCGTCCGCGCGCTGACCGAGTGCGGGCTTGAGGTCGAGGGCGTTACCGACCCCGCAGCGAGCCTCGCGCCGTTCACCATCGCCGAGGTCCTGACCGCCGCGCCGCACCCGCAGGCCGACAAGCTGCAGGTTCTCAGCGTCGACACAGGCAGCGGCCCACCGATGCAGGTGGTCTGCGGCGCGCCGAACGCGCGCGCCGGCATGAAGGGCGTATTCGGCGGCCCGGGGACCTACGTTCCCGGCTCCGACCTGACGCTCAAGGTCACCACCATCCGCGGCATCGAATCAAACGGCATGATGTGCTCGATGCGCGAGCTCGAGCTGTCCGACGAGCATGACGGCATCATCGAGCTGCCCGCCGACGCGCCGGTCGGCACCGCCTACGCGACCTGGGCCAGGCTCGGCGACCCGGTCATCGACGTCGCGATCACCCCGAACCGGCAGGACTGCATGGGCGTCGCCGGCATCGCCCGCGACCTCGCCGCCAAGGGCCTCGGCACCCTCAAGGACCGCCCGGTCGAGCTGGTCCCCGGCAAGTTCGCCTGCCCGGTCGCCATCCGCACCGACGACGCCGAGGGCTGCCCCGCATTCCTCGGCCGCGTCATCCGGTGGGTGAGCAACGACCCCTCGCCCGACTGGCTGCAGCGCCGCCTGCGTGCCGTCGGGCAGAAGCCGATCAGCGCGCTGGTCGACATCACCAACTTCATGAGCCTCGACCGCGGCCGCCCGCTTCACGTCTACGACGTCGCCAAGCTCGAAGGCGCACTTGTCGCCCGCCGCGCCGTCGACGGGGAGACCGTCGCCGCGCTCAACGGCAAGACCTACACCCTCGACGACAGCATGACCGTCATCGCCGACGCGCGCGAAGTCCACGACATCGGCGGCATCATGGGCGGCATGGCCTCGGGCGTGTCGGAGACCACCACCGACGTCCTCATCGAGTGCGCCTATTTCGCCCCCGAGCGCATCGGCGCGACCGGCCGCGCGCTCGGCATCACCACCGATGCTCGCGCCCGCTTCGAGCGCGGCGTCGACCCCGGCTTCCTCGTCGCCGGCCTCGAACTCGCGACGCACCTCGTCCAGGACATGTGCGGCGGCGAGGCGTCCGAGGTCGTCACTGCCGGGCACATCCCGCGGCCCGACAAGGTCGTCGCCTATCGCCCGGCGCGGACGCTCGCGCTCGCCGGCGTCGCGGTCGACGAGGAGACCCAGTCGATCATCCTCGGCAGGCTCGGCTTCCGGGTCGAGCAGGGCGCGGTCTGGCAGGTCGGCGTGCCCAGCTGGCGTCGCGACATTGGTGGCGGCTCCGACGTCACCGTCGGTTGGGACGGCGAGGCCGACATCGTCGAGGAAGTCGTCCGGATCCACGGCTTCGAGCACATCCCCTCGATCCCGCTCCCCCGCGCCGAGGGCGTCGCCAAGCCGACCGCGACCCCGGCCCAGTCGCTCGAACGCCGCGTCCGCCGCAGCCTCGCCGCGCGGGGCCTGAGCGAAGCCGTCACCTGGAGCTTCGTCTCCCCCGCACAGGCTGCCCCCTTCGGCGGTGGCGCGTGGACGCTCGCCAACCCGATCTCGACCGACCTCGCGGTGATGCGTCCGTCGCTGCTACCGGGCCTGTTGTCGGCAACGAAGCGCAACCTCGACCGCGGCCAGACCAGCATCCGCCTGTTCGAGCTCGGACAGCGCTACCTTGTCGACGCCGAGCATTCGACCGCGGCGCTGGTCCTCGCCGGCGAGCGCACCGTCCGCGACTGGCAGCGCGGTGCCGCCACCGGCTTCGACGCCTTCGATGCCAAGGCGGAGGCGCTGGCTGGCCTCGCTGCGGCGGGAGTACCCATCGAGCGGTTGATGGTCCTGCCGCCCGTCGACGGCTGGTATCACCCCGGTCGCAGCGGTCGCCTCGGCCTCGGTCAGAAGACCATTCTCGCGGCGTTCGGCGAGCTTCATCCGTCGGTGGCAGTCGACTTCGACCTCAAGGGGCGGATCGCGGTCGCCGAGCTGTTCCTCGACGCGGTCCCGGTGTCACGTGCGACCGGCCACAGCCGCCCCGTGTTCACCCCGCCGGCACTGCAGGCGCTGACCCGCGACTTCGCCTTCGTGGTGGCCGACGACCTGCCCGCCGACTCGCTCATCCGTGCCGTCAGAGGAGCTGACAAGGCGCTGATCGCCGACGTCCGCCTGTTCGACCGCTTCGCCGGCGCGGGCGTGCCCGACGGCCAGGTCAGCCTTGCCGTCGCGGTCACCATCCAGCCCGTCGAGCGCAGCCTGACCGACGTCGAGATCGAGGCGGTCGCGGCGAAGGTGGTGGCTGCTGCGGGCAAGATCGGTGCGGTGCTGCGCGGCTGAGTCTTGCCTCCCCGGCGCACTTCCCCCATATCGCGCATGGGAGTCGGGCGGGCAGTGCTCTCGCCAACCCGGTCAGGTCCGGAAGGAAGCAGCCGTAACGAATTCGCGCTGGGTCGTTCCCGGCTCCCACCTTTCCGCTGAGGCCTCGAACCGCTAGACCGGCGAGACTCATGGATACCCTGCTCATCCCCGACGACGCCAAGCCCGAATATCGGGTGCTGGCGCGCAAATACCGGCCTGCCAGCTTCGACACCTTGCTCGGGCAGGACGCTATGGTGCGCACGCTCGGCAACGCGATCCGACGCGGGCAACTGGCGCAGGCGTGGCTGCTGACCGGCGTGCGCGGGGTCGGCAAGACCTCGACGGCGCGCATCATCGCCAAGGCGCTGAACTGCATCGGTCCGGACGGTCAGGGCGGGCCGACCATCGCGCCGTGCGGGGTCTGCGAGCCGTGCGTCGCCATCGCCGCGGGCCGCCATATCGACGTCATCGAGATGGACGCTGCGTCCAACACCGGCGTCGACGACGTCCGCGAGATCATTGAGGCGGTGCGCTATGCCAGCGTCTCGGCCCGCTTCAAGATCTACATCGTCGACGAAGTCCACATGCTGTCGAAGAACGCCTTCAACGCGCTGCTGAAGACGCTCGAGGAGCCGCCACCGCACGTCAAGTTCATCTTCGCGACCACCGAGGTCCAGAAGGTCCCGGTTACGGTGCTGTCGCGCTGCCAGCGCTTCGACCTGCGCCGCATCCCGGCCGAGACGCTCGCCGCGCACTTCGCCATGATCGTCGAGGCCGAGGGCGCCACCGCCGAGCCCGAGGCGCTGGCGCTGATCGCTCGCGCCGCCGAGGGATCGGTCCGCGACGGGCTGTCGATCCTCGACCAGGCGATCGCACATTCGAGCGGTGCGGTCAGCGCCGATGCCATCCGCGACATGCTCGGGCTGTCCGACAGGGGCGCGATCCGGTCGCTCATGGGGCTGCTGCTCGAAGGCGATGCTCCCGGCGCGCTGGCGGCGCTGCAGGGCCAGTACGACCTTGGCACCGACCCGGCGATGGTCGTGCAGGCGCTGCTCGAGCTGGTCCACGCCATCACTCGCGCCAAGGTCGCCGACGTCGTCGACGCGTCGATGAGCGCCGAGGAGCGCGACACCATCCGCGGCTGGGCCGGGACGCTGAGCTTCCCGAGCGTCCACCGCATGTGGCAGCTGCTGCTCAAGGGCCTCGCCGAGGTGCAGAGCGCGCCGGTGCCGATCCAGGCAGCCGAGATGGCGCTGCTGCGGGTCATCCACGCCAGCGCGCTGCCCGATCCGGGCGAGCTGGTCCGGCGGCTGAGCGAGCGTGGCGACTTGGCCGATGCGCCGCCCGCGCTTCAACCGTCGCGACCGGCCGGTGCGACCGTCCAGCAGCTCCGTGAGCCGAGCCCGCCGCCGGTCGTCGAGTCCGAGCCCCTGCCGCAACCCGCCGACTACGTGGCGCTGGTCGAGCTGTTCGCGGCCAACCGCGAGCCACGGCTCGCGCAGCTGCTGAGCGACGAGGTCCGGCTGGTCGACTTCAGCCCGCCGGTGCTGACCGTCACCACCAGCCCATCGCTGTCGCCCGACTTCGCCCAGCGGGTGATGGCTTGTCTGAAGCTTTGGACCGGGGAGCGCTGGACGGTGACGCTGGCGCGTGACGGTGGTGGTGCCACCCTTCACGAACAGTATGAACGCCGCATCGCCGATGAGCGGGCGGCGGTTATGGCCGACCCGGCGGTGCTCGAAATCCTCGCCGCCTTCCCGCAGGCGGAACTGATCGAGGTCACGGTCGATACGTCCGACGATGATCAGCGCAGCGTAGCCGATGCTTAGGAGCCCGAGCCGATGAACATGGACGAGATCATGAAGGCGGCTGCCAATGTGCAGTCCGAGATGGCGAAGGCGCAGGACGCACTCGACGCCCACGAGGTCGAGGGCGCGTCGGGCGGCGGTTTGGTCAAGGTGCGCGCCACCGCCAAGGGCCGTATCCTCGGGCTCGATATCGACCCGTCGATGTTTCGCGCCGAGGACAAGGAGATGGTCGAGGATCTGATTGTCGCGGCGTTCAACGACGCGAAGCTCAAGGCTGACCAGGTCGCCAACGCCGAGATGCAGAAAATGACCGCGGGGTTGCCGTTGCCGCCGGGGTTCAAGCTGCCGTTCTAAGGCTGGACCGCCTCAGGGCCGGCTGCTGAATATGAACGAGAGTTGTCAGAGTTTATACCCTCGCGGCTTTTCGAATTCTGCAACCGGGTCGGTGCGGTCGCTCGGAAACGGTCGAAATCCGGCGTCCGATCAATCTCATTCGTCATTCCGGGCTTGACCCGGGACCCAGCTACCTCCGCGATCGGATTACGCATTTAGCAGGGTCGCGGGTCAAGCGCGGGATGACACTGATCGCGGTGCACCGGGTGAAACGGTCGTGGCGCAGCACTTTGGTGATGAGAAAGATCGGGCCGTAGCTCCGGCATAATCTATTTGTACCAGACGGGTACAATATAGGACAGCAGACGCCCAATTTAGATTGGCGTCCGCCAGCATGACGGTGAAGGGGAGTGGCTCGCGCGTTCGCTCGCACGACCAACCGAGCGAAGCTCCGCCTCAGCCCGCCGTCTTCGACAACCGCAGCACCTCGGCCTCGAGCGCGTGGATCTTCATGGCCTGCTGGACGATGATGTCCTGCAGTGCCTTGACCGTCCCAGCGTCACCGGGGGCGACGGACGCGGTCGGCTCGACCGTGGTCGCCTTGGCATCGACCGTCTCCGGTCCCTTGAAGATGCCGCTGGCCCGGGCCCGCTCGATCAGGGTCGCCGAGTTCGCCGCGAGTTGGACAAGTATCTCGGCCAGTCCGTCGTTCCTGCTCGCCATGCCGTATTACTCCGCTGCTACAGCGACCGATATAGTGTCGTTGAGCGGATGCGCTAGACGGCTGAGCATTTCCTTCGGGCAGACCTGCCAGAAGCGGTCGCGGCAGCGCTCCCAGTCGGCCAGGATGTTGGCGGCGTGGACCGAGTCGGTTTCGGCGGCGTGCTCCATGACGAGAGCGCGCAGGACGCCCTCCCAATGCTCCGATCCGAGGCGCTGGAGAACGATCGACTCGGGATTGATGCGGCGCTCGAACTTGCCGTCCGTGTCGTAGACGAAGGCCATGCCGCCGGTCATGCCCGCGCCGAAATTGTCGCCGGTGACACCGAGGATGACCGCGACGCCGCCGGTCATGTACTCGCAGCCGTTCGCGCCGCAGCCCTCGACGACGACGGTCGCGCCCGAGTTGCGGACCGCGAAGCGCTCGCCCGCCTGCCCCGCCGCGAACAGCCGGCCCGAGGTCGCGCCGTACAGCACGGTGTTGCCGATGATGGTGTTGTCGCAGGCGACCAATTTCGACGCCACCATCGGGCGCACGACGATCGTTGCGCCGCTCAGGCCCTTGCCGACATAGTCGTTGGCCTCGCCGAAGACCTCCAGCTTGACACCAGGCACCGCGAACGCGCCGAGGCTTTGCCCTGCCGAGCCGCGCAGCCGGATGTGGATGTGCCCCGGTGCGAGCACCTGTCCGGGCAGGCGGCGCAGGATTTCGGACGACAGCCGGGTGCCGACGGCGCGATGCGTGTTCCGCACGCTGTAGGTCAGCTGCATCTTCTCGCCGCGCTCAAACAGATGCGCGGCGTCGATGATCATCTGCGCATCGAGGCTGTCGGGAACCTCGTTGCGGAACGTGCTGATCGCGAAGCGCCTTGCGTCGTCGGGGGCATCGACCTTGGCGAGGATCGGGTTCAGGTCGAGGTCGTCGAGATGCTCGGCGCCGCGGCTGACCTGGCGCAGCAGCTCGGTGCGCCCGATAACCTCGTCGAGGCTGCGGACGCCGAGCTTGGCGAGGATGTCGCGAACTTCCTCGGCGATGAAGCTCATCAGGTTGATGACCTTCTCCGGCGAGCCGGTGAACTTCTCGCGCAGGCGCTCGTCCTGGCTGCAGACGCCGACAGGGCAGGTGTTCGAGTGGCACTGGCGGACCATGATGCAGCCCATCGCGACGAGGCTCAGGGTGCCGATGCCGAATTCCTCGGCACCCAAGATCGCGGCGATAACGATGTCGCGCCCGGTCTTCAGGCCGCCGTCGGTGCGCAGTTTGACGCGGTGGCGAAGGCCGTTGAGGGTCAGCACCTGGTTGACCTCGGACAGGCCCATTTCCCACGGCGTGCCGGCATACTTGATGCTGGTCTGGGGCGACGCCGCGGTGCCGCCGACGTGGCCCGACACCAGGATGACGTCGGCATGCGCCTTGGCGACGCCGGCGGCGACGGTGCCGATACCGGCCGACGACACCAATTTGACGCAGACGCGGGCGCGCGGATTGATCTGCTTGAGGTCGTAGATGAGCTGCGCCAGGTCCTCGATCGAATAAATGTCGTGGTGCGGCGGCGGCGAGATCAGGCCGACACCCGGCGTCGCGTGGCGCAGGCGCGCGATCAGCTCGGTGACCTTGAAGCCGGGCAGCTGGCCGCCCTCGCCGGGCTTGGCACCCTGCGCGACCTTCATCTCGATTTCCTCGCAGGCGTTCAGATACTCGGCGGTGACCCCAAAGCGGCCGCTGGCGATCTGCTTGACCACGGAGTTGGCGTTGTCGCCGTTGGCGCGCGGGTGATAGCGCTCGGCATCCTCGCCGCCTTCGCCGCTGACGGCCTTGGCGCCGATGCGGTTCATCGCGATCGCCAGCGTCTCGTGCGCCTCGGGTCCGAGCGCGCCGAGGCTCATGCCCGGCGTCACGAAGCGCTTGCGGATCTCGGTGATCGACTCGATCGCTTCGGTCGGCAGCGGGGTCTTGGCCCAGTTGAACTCGAGCAGGTCGCGCAGGTAGATCGGCGGCAGCGCCGCGGTCGCCCGCGAGAAGCGCAGGTAATCCGAATAGCTGTCGCGGGCGACCGCCTCCTGCAGCAGGTGGATCAGGTTCGCCTGGTAGGCGTGCGCCTCGGAGTTGGCGCGGTAGCGGTACAGCCCGCCGATCGGTAGCGCGCCCGCCGCCTCGTCCCACGCCTTGTCGTGACGGAGCTGGGCATTGAGGTGGATCGAGGCGAAGCCCTCGCCCGAAATCTTGGCGGGCATGCCGGGGAAGAAGTCCGCGACCAGCGCACGGCTCAAGCCGACGGCCTCGAAGTTGTAACCGCCGCGGTACGACGAGATCACCGCGATGCCCATCTTGGCCATGATCTTGAGCAGGCCGTCCTCGACCGCCTTCTTGTAGCGGGCGACGCACTCGTCGTAGGTCCGGCCCTTGAACAGCCCGCGGGCGTGGCGGTCGGCGATCGCCTCCTGCGCCAGATAGGCGTTCACAGTGGTCGCGCCGACCCCGATCAAAACCGCGAAATAATGCGTGTCGAGACATTCGGCCGAGCGCACGTTGATGCTGGCGTAGGTGCGCAGGCCCTTGCGCACCAGGTGCGTGTGCACCCCGGCTGCCGCCAGGATCATGGTGATCCCGGCGCGGGTCGGACCGACCGCTTCGTCGGTCAGGAACAGCTGGCTCTTGCCGGAGCGAACCGCGGTCTCGGCTTCCTCGCGGACGCGCTCGATGGCTGCCCTCAGCCCGGCTGGCCCCGACGCGATGTCGAAGGTGCAGTCAATCGTCGCCGCCTGCTGGCCGAAGCACTTCTGCATCAGCGCCCAGCCCATGTTGGTGATGACCGGCGTGTCGAACACCATGACGCCCTTCTGGGTGGCGTCGGGATCGAGGATGTTGCCGAGGTTCGAGAAGCGCGTCTTCAGGCTCATCACCCGGGTCTCGCGCAAGCTGTCGATCGGCGGGTTGGTGACCTGGCTGAAGTTCTGGCGGAAGAAGTGGCTCAGCGTCCGCGCGTTGTCGGAGATGACCGCCAGCGGCGTGTCGTCGCCCATGCTGCCGATCGCCTCCTTGGCGTCCTCGACCATCGGCGCGAGCAGCAGCTCCATGTCCTCCATGGTCAGCCCGGCGGCGATCTGCCGGTGGCGCAGTTCCTCGCGCGGATAAGCCGGAGCGGGCTGCGACGCATCGTGGCCGGGGATCGAGGCGAAGGTGGTGAAGCCTGCGACCAGCGCCGGATAGTCGTGCTCGGCGGCGATGCGGTCCTTGATGTCGCGGTCGCCGTAGAAATAGGTGCCGTCGCCACCGCTGCCGCCGCCGTCGAGGTCGACCGCAACCATCTGGCCCGGCCCGAGGCGGCCCTTGCAGACGATCGACGCGTCGGGGATCGCGACCATGCCCGCCTCGGAGCCGGTGACCAGCAGGCCGTCGTCGGTCAGCGCATAGCGCATAGGGCGCAGCGCGTTGCGGTCCATGCCCGCGACGACCCAGCGGCCATCGGTCATCGCCAGCGCCGCCGGCCCGTCCCAGGCCTCCATGATCGACGCGAAGAAGGCGTACATGGCCCGGTGCGCGGGCGGCAGCTCGTCGTCCTTGGCCCAGGCTTCCGGCACCAGGATCAGCTTCGCGGTCGGCGCGTCGCGGCCCGATCGGACCATCGCCTCGAACACGGCGTCGAGCGCCGCGGTGTCGCTGGCGCCGGCCGGGATCAGCGGCTTGATGTCCTCCGAATGCGCGCCGAAGGCGGCCGCGGCCATGCGGATCTCGTGGGATTTCATCCAGTTCTTGTTGCCGCGGACAGTGTTGATCTCGCCGTTGTGGGCGATCGTCCGAAACGGCTGCGCCAGCCACCACTGGGGGAAGGTGTTGGTCGAGTAGCGCTGGTGATAGATCGCGAAGCGCGACACGAAGCGCTCGTCCGCGAGGTCCGGGAAGAAGTCGGTCAGGCTCTCGGCGAGGAACAGCCCCTTGTAGATGATCGACCGGCACGACAGCGAGCAGACGTAAAAGCCCTGGATCTGCGCCGCGATCACCGCCTTCTCGATGCGGCGGCGGATCAGGTAGAGGTCCTTCTCGAACGCCGCCTTGCTGGCCGCGACGTCGAGCGCGCCGTCGCCACCCTCGGGCAACGGCCCGGCGATCATGATCTGCTCGATCTCGGGGCGCGACAGCATCGCCTTCTCGCCGATGACGGAGACGTCGACCGGCACCTGCCGCCAGCCGTAGATGGTGTAGCCGAAGCCGATGATCTCGCTCTCGACGATGGTCCGGCAGGTCTCCTGCGCCGCGAGGTCGGTGCGCGGCAGGAAGATCATGCCGACGGCGGTCAGGTTCGGCTTGGGCCGGTGCCCGGCGCGCTCGATGTGCTCGTGGAAGAAATCGACCGGGATCTCGACGTGGAGGCCCGCGCCGTCGCCGGTCTTGCCGTCGGCATCGACCGCGCCGCGGTGCCAGACCGCCTTCAGCGCGTCGATCGCGAGGGTCACGACCCGGCGCGAAGCCCGCCCGTCGGTCGCGGCGATGACCCCGACGCCGCAGGCATCGCCCTCGAACTCGGGGCGGTACATGCCGACTTCAGCGATGCGCAGCCGTTCAGCCTCGGCGCGTTCGGCCTGGGGGACGGTCATGCGGCTACCTTGAGCATGTCGGACTTCGCGGCCAGATACCGGTGCATCGCCGTCGCGACGTCGCGCCCGTCGCGGATCGCCCAGACGACGAGGCTTGCGCCGCGGACGATGTCGCCGGCCGCGAACACACCGTCGAGGCTGGTCATCATCGTCTGGTTGTCGAGGACGCGGAGCGTGCCCCAGCGGTTGACGCCGAGGTCGGGGGCGCTGAACGCGACGGGCAGGTCCTCGGGGTCGAAGCCGAGGGCCTTGATGATCAGGTCGGCCTCGAGGCGGAAACGGCTGCCGCCCGGGCAGTCGGCGTGGAGTTCGGGCGCACGGCGGCCATCGGCTCCGGCGGGCCCGAGGCGCATGCGGTCGGCGAGGACGGCACCGTCGGCAACCGCGGCGGGGGCGCTGAGCCAGACGAACTCGACGCCCTCCTCCTCGGCGTGGGCGACTTCGCGGCGACTGCCCGGCATGTTGTCGCGGTCGCGGCGGTACAGGCACTTCACCGAGGCTGCACCCTGGCGGACAGCCGTGCGCACGCAGTCCATTGCGGTATCGCCGCCGCCGACGACGACGACGTGCTTGCCCTCGGCGTCGAGACCATCGCCGAGCGCGACATCGTCGCCGAAGCCGCGCCGGTTGCTGCGGATCAAATAGTCGAGCGCGTCGACGACCGCGGGCGAGTCGATGCCCGGCACGACAGCGTCGCGCGCCTTGTAGACCCCGGTCGCGACCAGCACCGCGTCGTGGCGCCCGCGCAGTTCCTCGAGCGTCGCGTCGCGGCCGACCTCGAAGCCGAGGTGGAAGACGATGCCGCCGGCCTCGAGCCGCTCGACCCGGCGGGTGACGACGTGCTTCTCCAGCTTGAAGCCGGGGATGCCGTAGGTCAGCAGGCCGCCGGCGCGGTCGTGGCGGTCGTAGACGTGGACCTCATAGCCCTTGACCCGGAGCTGCTCGGCGGCGCTCAGCCCCGCCGGCCCGGCACCGATAACGCCGACCGATTGGCCACCGCGATCGGCGATAACCCGCAGGGGCTTGACCCAGCCCTGCTCCCACGCTGTGTCGGTGATGAACTTCTCGACCGCTCCGATGGTAACCGAACCGAAGTCCTTCTCGATGACGCAATTGCCTTCGCACAGCCGGTCCTGCGGGCAGATGCGCCCGCAGATCTCGGGCATGTTCGAAGTCGCGTTGCTGAGCTCGTAGGCCTCCTCGAGGCGGCCTTCGGCGGTCAACTTGAGCCAGTCGGGGATATTGTTGTGGAGCGGGCAGTGGACTTGGCAATACGGCACGCCGCACTGCGAGCACCGGCCGGACTGCTCCTCGGCACGCTCGATCAGGTAATCGGGAGCGATCTCCTGAAAGTCGTCGGAACGCGCGTGAGCGGCCCGCTTCGGCGGATACGCCTGCGTGCGCTCGACGAACTTGAGCATAGTCGATTCGGCCACCGGCGCTCCCTTCGACCTGCCATTAACAAGTCAACCGTGGAGTGTCACGCACATTCTGGCCGATAGGTCAGCTATATTGACCTATCGCCGTTCGGCTCATCTCAGTTCGCAATCATTCCGCCGCTGGAGCGCGGCAATTAGTCTTGTAACGGTACTATCGGTTGAGCAGCCAGACCAGTGCCGCGCCGCCGACGATGATCCGGTACCACGCAAACGGCCCGAAGCCGTAGCGGCTGATGACCGCGACGAAGCCCTTCACCACGGCCAATGCGACCACGAACGAAATCACGAAGCCGATCGCGATGGCGTTCATATCGCCCGCCGAAAGCGTGTCCTTGTGCTTCCACAGCAGGAGCACCGTCGCGCCTGCCAGCGTCGGCACCGCGAGGAAGAAACTGAATTCGGCCGCGGTCTTGCGGTCGAGCCCGAGCAGCAGGCCGCCCATGATCGTTGCCCCCGAGCGCGACACGCCGGGGATCATCGCGAGGCACTGGATCGCTCCGACGCCGAGCGCCGTCTTCGCTGGCATCGCCTCGACCGAGGTCGCGGTCACCCGCTTCGAGATCGCCTCGATGACCAGGATCGCGACGCCGCCGACGATCAGCGCGATCGCCACCGTCAACGGGCTCTCGAGCAGCGCCTCGACCGCCTTGATCAGCAGCACGCCGGCAATGCCTGCCGGCACGAAGCCGAGGACGACGTTGCGGGTGAATGCCCAGGCCCCGGCATCGCGGCGGAACAGCCCGCCGAGCACCAGCGTGAACCGCCGCCAGTAGGCGACCAGCACGGCCAGGATCGCGCCGGTCTGGATCGCGATGTTGAAGATCGCGTCGTCTGGACCGTGGAAGCCGAGCAGCTCGCCCGCGAGGATCAGGTGGCCGGTCGACGACACCGGAAGGAACTCGGTGAGGCCCTCGACCAGACCCATGATGACGATGTCGAGAAGCGAGTGCTCCACGCGTTACTCCGGTGACTGAGAGGAGGTTGGTTAGGCGACGAGCGGATCGCGGTGGAAGCGCCCGCCGGTCTTGTAGCGCTCGAGATACGCGGGCGCGATGCTCTCCATCGGCGTCGCCTCGATGCCGAGGTCGGCAAGCCCGAGGTCGCCCGGCACCACGACGGTGTCGCGCTGGAGCATCAGCCACTGGTCCTGCGTCATCGGCGCGCCGGGCACAAAGTTGCCGAGCTTCGCCATCAGCGCTGCGGCGGCGTCGGGGATGTCGAGGAGCGTCTTGCCGGGCCGGACCTGATCGCGGATCCAGGTCAGGATCTCGCGGAAACTGTAGATGCGCGGCCCGCCGAGCGAATAGACCTGGCCACCGAACTTGGCCGGATCGGCAAGCGCAGCCGCGATCGCGTGCGCGACGTCGAGCACATAGACCGGCTGGAAGCGGGTCTTGCCTGCCACCACGGGCACCACCGGTAGCTGCGCCGTCAGTGCCGCGAAACGATTGATGAACTGGTCCTCGCGCCCGAACACGATGCCGGGTCTCACGATGGTCGCGTGGGGCAGGGCCTTCAGCACCGCCGCCTCGCCCGCCGCCTTGGTGCGCGCATAGCCCGCCGGCGAGTTCGCATCGGCCCCGATCGCGGACACCTGGACGAACGCCGCGACGCCGGCATTGCGCGCCGCCTCGGCAACCGTACCGGCACCGCGGGCCTGTACGGCATCGAAGCGCTGGCTGCCGCCCTCCGCCAGGATGCCGACGAGGTTGACCCCGGCGGTCGCGCCGTCGAAGGCGCGCGCCATCGAAGCGGCGTCGCGAACATTGCCGCGCACGATCTGGATGTCACCGAGCCCGCCGAGCGGCTTCAGGAACGAAGCGCCCTCCGGGTTGCGCGAGACGACTCGGATGCGCACGCCGGTCTTGGCGAGCACCTGGACGAGATACCGGCCGACGAACCCGCCACCGCCGACAACTACCACCAATCCGTCCACGCCCGCTCCTCTTCAGCCGCCCGGGGCTGTCGTCCGGGCGTCATGGCGCAGGCGGCCTAAGTTGACAACCGCACCCCCGCTCTCTAACCCCCGCGCCTCGCAACCTGCCCAGGTGGCGGAATTGGTAGACGCGCCAGCTTCAGGTGCTGGTATTGGTAACGATGTGAAGGTTCGAGTCCTTTCCTGGGCACCAGAGCATCCCAAGGCCTTGAAAGCCTTGGGAAAGCCCTGAAAACAAGGGTTTAGTGACGGGTGGGTGTTACATCTGTAAGGATGTGACGACCATGTGTACGCACCTCTCACGACGGGGATCGACCTACTACTTCCGGCGGACTGTACCGCTTGATGTTCGTGGCCGGATTGGGTGCGGAGCGTGGACCTACTCGCTCTCCACGACGAGTCGCGAAGAGGGTAAACGGCTGGCTCAAGCCGAGACCGTCAGGACCAATGCCCTCATCGATGCGGCTCGCGGTCGCAACGTTCCCCTTGCCGACAATCTCGACCCGGAAACTACGGCGCACCTTCTTGATGTGTACCGAGAGGGACTCCTTCGAGCGGATGATGTCACCCGGTATGGGCCGAGCCCTACGACCCGCAGGGCAGCCGAGCTCCTTGAACAGCATCAAGGTAACGAGGACGCGTGGCAAGACGAGCGCGATGACAACGACACCTCGAGGGCGGTTGCTATGTTCAGCGAGGAAGCGCTGGGGCTGATCAATGCGATAGGCCTCCGCGCTGACCCGGCGTCACTAGGTTTTCGCCGACTGTGTTCGTTGCTTGTCACTGCCCATACGACTGTTGCGGAAGAGATCGTCGCCCGCGATCATGGGCACGGGTCGGTCACCCCCACTCTGCTACCGCGAGCGGCCAGCCAGCTAACATTGAAGCCAGCGTCATCCTCTGCCGCATTGATGACGTTGTTCGACGGGTACGTAGCCGAGCGTAAGCCTTCAGCTTCGACGGTCCGAAATTGGCGACCTTACATAACCAGCCTCAGTCACTTCCTGGGTCATGATGAAGCGAGCCGCATCACGGCAGCCGATGTGCGGCAGTGGACAAAGAAGCTCCTGTCAGAACCGAACACTAGGGGGAACATCCTTGCGGCGAGCACAGTGAACGATGGGTATCTCGCCGCGATTAAAACAGTGCTGGGATGGGGGGAGGAGAATGAACTGATCACGGCCAACGTCGCGACAGCCGTTCGAGTCCGAGTACCCAAGCGGCTTAAGCTTCGCGACCGCGGCTTTACGGAGTTGGAGGCAATGACGATCCTACGTGCCGCTCTCGACCCGCCGGACCCGAAGTTATCGGTCGAGCGCAAGTTGGCCCAGCGTTGGGTTCCGTGGCTATGTGCTCATACGGGTGCGCGGGTGAATGAGCTAAGTCAGCTCCGCGCGGAGGATGTGCGTCAAGAGGGAGACATCTGGTGTATCAGGATCACCCCCGAAGCGGGCACCGTAAAGGATGGTACCGCGAGGGTTGTGCCGCTTCACCGTCAGTTGATCGAACAAGGCTTCCTGAAGATGGTCGCGGCCAAGGGTGAGGGTCGACTGTTCTATGACCCGTCTCGCCAGCGCAAACCTGATGTCGATAACCGGCAATCCAAGAAGGTAGGAGAACACATTGCAGCGTGGGTGCGCCGACTGGGTGTCAATGATCCTGCGGTAAGTCCAAACCATGGATGGAGACACCTGTTCAAGACGACGGCACGACTGGTGGGGATGGACCCGAGCGCCCGCGACGTAATCCAAGGCCACGCTGCCAAGTCAGAGGGTGAGAAGTACGGGCACTATCCCCTGTCGGCGCTGGCAGCCGAGCTTGCCAAACGACCATCGTTCGACGTGACCGGCCCCCCTGCCTAACCTATCAGATCGCGCAGCGATGGCGTCCGGTGCCGGGGGTGGATTGGAACATAGGCCTTCTTACCAACAGGCAACCCCCCGGGGATGTTCAATCGTAAACCGCGTAACGACTATTGCACTTGGAATTCAGGAAATCTGTTTGTTTGCAACGGTTTAGACGAGGTTCGAGGATGTCTAGAGCAATGCAGTCTCTACCTATGTGGTCATTTTGACCAATATCAGCTAAACCCTCACTGTAACACGTTGATATATAGGGGCTAATTGTTGCTTCTCACTCACGGTTACATGTGAGGCGAGTGCGAGATGATCCCTAAGCCCGAAGTCACATGGCAACCTACGACCGTCCGAGTAGACGACCACCTACACGACAGGGGCTACAAGCTGAGAGATGAGAACTACGAACAGGTGCTTCGCTACGCGTTGGAGATGGAGAATGGTGCCAGCTTCCCCCCCATCAAGATCGCTAACGTACGCGGCAAGATGCACGTCGTAGATGGCTACCATCGGCTCGCTGCCGCACGTTACATAGGACGTGAGACCATTAAGGCTGTTGTAGCGAAGATGAGTGCATCCGTTGCACGAGCGTGGGCTATCGACGCTAACGCTAGCAATGGCCTCCCGCTTACCTCCGCCGATCGCAAACCTATCTTCGCGATGTACATGAAGGCTAAGCTGCACCTGCGCGAGGATGGCCGCATCAAGCCGCGCCGGACAATAGCCGACGAGTTGTCTTCATCATTGGGACAGCGTCTGTCGGCTAACACCGTCAAGGTTTGGATGGAGGAGTACTGGGCGAAAGCGTTCAAGCGCGACCCCGACCGACCGATCAACCGTGACACACGCTTTGATGATGAGGCCACTCACGACGGAGACAAGATTGATGCGGTGAATACGGCTCTCACCCACATCAAGCGGTTGTACTGGGAGGTGGAGGAGGCCGCTTCACGTGAACGGATCAAGCAAATGTTAGCCTTTATGGCTGACGGCATCGACACTCCTATCTCCACCATCGATGATGACGACTGTGAGATCGACGACACACTAGATGTGTAGTCCGCGCGGTCACCGCGATGCTCAAGCCAAGGATGCCGCCGCCACGTCACGGATGCCGGTTGCCTTCACACGACGCCACGCGACCACAGCGGCAGCATCCTGAGCGAGCGGCTTCCAAGGCTCTCCGTACGCTTCCGGTGAGGGCCGCCTTGAGTGATTTGACGGCTGCGGTGACGTAGCACTGGTGCAAGCGACGGTGTTTGCACCAGTGTTAGCGACGGTGCGATGGGCCAGGTCACGGTATATTCGGGTGTCGAGCGTCGTCGCCAGTGGAGCGACGAGCAGAAGCGGGCCTTGATCGATGCGGCGTTTGCGCCCGACGCGATTGTCGCTGAGGTGGCGCGGGCCGCGGATGTCCGACCGAGCCAGATCTATCGGTGGCGTCGCGACCTGTACGGCGCTGGCCACGCGGGCGCGGGCTTTGCGCCGGTCGTTGTCAGCGCCGACCCCCGCGATGTCGCGCCAGCATCATCACCGCCGCCGGCGATGCTGGTCGAGATCGGTGGCTCGGTCGTGCGGATCGCGGCGGACGCGCCGGCAAAGCTGGTAACGGCGGTGTTGCGGTCGCTGGCGCGGTGATCCCGGTCCCGGGTGGCGTCCGGATCTGGCTCGCAACCGGTCACACCGATATGCGTAAAGGCATGCACGGGCTGGCGCTGCAGGTGCAGCAGGGGCTGCGCCGCGACCCGCACGCGGGCGACCTGTACATCTTCCGCGGACGCACCGGTGGCCTAGTGAAGATCCTGTGGCACGACGGCCTCGGCACGTCGCTTTATGCGAAGCGGCTCGACCGCGGTCGCTTCGTCTGGCCTTCCGCGACCGACGGTGTCGTCGCGATCTCGGCGTCGCAGATGGCGTGCATGTTGGAGGGCATCGACTGGCGTAACCCGCAGCATACATGGCGGCCAAGCGCTGCGGGATAGGGTCTTTCCCAAGCCAGACGACGCCAAAACGCTTCACGGTTCCTCGCGATTTTGCTAGGTTGTGGGGCGATGGAAGCGTTGTCTCCCGCCGATATTATTGCGCTCCGACAGGCGCTTGACGAGGCACGAAGCGATGCCGCCGTCGCCCGGGCCGACGCCGCCAACGCTCGCGCGATCAACTCCGACCTTGAGGCCCGCATCGCCCTTCAGGCGCTCCAGATCGCGATGCTCAAGCGCGACCGGTTCGGCCAGCGTTCGGAGCGCAGCCGGCGATTGATCGACCAGATGGAGCTGGTGTTCGAGGAGGCCGAGGCGACCGCCGCTGCCGACGAAGCCGCCGCCGCACGTGCTGCCGCGAAGACCACGACCGTCACCGCGTTCGTCCGCGCCCTACCGTCGCGGCAACCGCTGCCCGCGCACCTGCCGCGCGAGCGTGTCGTGATCCCGAGCCCGACCTGCTGCGCCGGCTGCGGCTCGGACCGCCTGTCGAAGCTCGGCGAGGATGTCACCGAGACCCTTGAGGTGATCCCGCGCCGGTGGAAGGTCATCCAGACGGTGCGCGAGCGCTTCGCCTGCCGGGCCTGCGAGCGCGTCAGCCAGCCGCCGGCACCGTTCCACGTCACCCGCGGGGGCTGTTCGGCGCAAGTATGCTGGCGATGCTGTTGTTCGAGAAGTTCGGGCAGCACCAGCCGTTAAACCGGCAACGCGACCGTTATGCGCATGAAGGTGTCGATCTCAGCCTGTCGACGCTGGCCGACCAGGTCGGCGCCTGCACCGCCGCGCTTAAACCACTGCATCGGTTGATCGAGGCCCACGTCCTCGCCGCCGAGCGCCTGCACGGCGACGATACCACGGTGCCCGTGCTGGCCAAGGTCAAGACCGACATCGGTCGCATCTGGACCTATATCCGCGATGACCGGCCATTCGGTGGCCCAGCCCCTCCAGCAGCGCTGTTCCACTACTCGCGCGACCGGCGCGGTGAGCATCCGCGTGATCATCTGGCCCACTATAACGGCATCCTGCAGGCCGACGCCTATGCCGGGTACAACGAGCTGTTCAAGCCGGGGCGCTCAGCCGGGCAGGTCACCCGCGCGCTGTGCTGGGCACACGCACGGCGCAAGTTCTTCGTTCTCGCCGACGTCGCCACCCAGGTGAAGCGCAAGCCCGACATTGCCCCGGTGATCTCGCCATTGGCGCTCGAGGCGGTGGCGCGGATCGACCGTATCTTCGACATCGAACGCGCGATCTGCGGCAAGACCGCCGAAGGGCGGCTCGCCGTGCGTCAGGAACTCGTCACGCCCATCGTAACCGAGCTCGAACACTGGCTGCGCCAGCAGCGTGCGACGCTTGCCCGGCATAATCCGGTCGCGGTGGCGATCAACTACATGCTCAAGGACTGGCCCGCGTTCACCCGGTTCCTTGCCGATGGACGGATCTGCCTGACCAACAATGCCGCCGAACGAGCCTTGCGCGGTGTCGCCCTCGGCAGGAAGTCGTGGCTGTTCGCCGGCTCCGACCGCGGCGGACAGCGCGCTGCGTTCATGTACTCGCTCATCGTCACCGCCAAGCTCAACGATATCGACCCGCAAGCGTGGCTCGCCGATGTCCTCGCCCGCATCGCCGACCTCCCACAGCAGCGCCTCGCCGAACTGCTCCCGTGGAACTGGCGACCCGACACCTCAGACGTGCCGCTCGCTCAAGCCGCCTGAGCGTGTCGCAGCGACCCTGCGGCCCTCACCGGATGCGTACGGCTCTCCTTCCCACGTGAGTGAAGCCTGTAGCCGCTAGGGACGCCCTCATCGGTCAGCCCCGCCGACACCGGACGCTCTCCACCGTTTCCTAGACGTAACGGAGTTGCCAGTGTGCCGACGCTGCCGTAGTGAGCTCGATACGTTTTTGGGGGTAATTGCTGATGAAGTTCGCAACCGTGTGCGTGATCGCCTTGTCTGCACTTTCAGTGGGGGGATGCGCGACAGCACCGGACTTTAGCCAAATGTCGCCTCAACAGATCCAAGCATATCAAGCCTATCAGGCACAGCAGTCACAGCAGGTAGACTCTCTCACGAGTCAGCTTCAAGGATGGTCTTCCCAGATGCAGGACCAGACCAACCGCACACGTCAGCAATCGCAAGGTTACGTGGCACCTAGGGCCGAACCAATTGGCCAACCTCCTGCCGGATATGTTTACTGCCAAGCCCTCGGCACCTACGTGCTCCGATGTAACAACTAGAACCGTTATGGAGTGCTTAGCCGAGGACCCGCGTCACCTGCGTTGCGGTCCACAGGCCCCCACGGGGCGTAGGGATACCACGCTCATTCAAGCTTCGAGCGGTTGCCGCAAGCCCCGACACCCCAAGCGCCTGAAGCTCCTCGACCACCACCCGGATACGACCGGCGAACGCCGCGGCCTTGGCTGACCTCGCAGCTCGACCAAGCGAGGGGTCTACCTTAGGCGCGGCGGCCCGATAGCCACCCAGGACCTTGCCACGGGCCTTCGCTGCCTTCAGGGCGGCCTTGGTGCGCTCAGAGGTCAAGCCAGCCTCAAGCTCCGCTACAGCAACCATGCAGGTAAGCAGGTAGCGTCCTGAGGCCCCACCGACCGTAGGGAGATCGCAGAACGCAACCTCGACACCGCCATCTATGAGTGTGAGGAGGAAGCTGGTATTACGCGATAGCCGGTCAAGCTTACTGACAAGCAGCGTTGACCCGGTCAGCTTCGCATAGCTCAGGGCCTTGGCAAGCTCAGGCCGCTCGTTACGCTTGCCACTCTCGACCTCAACGAAGGTGGGGGTGATCACCACGTCACCGGGCTTGAGGTACGCACTGATCGCCGCCTCTTGCGCCTCTAGACCCAAGCCAGAGTGCCCCTGCTTGGTGGTGCTGACCCGGCAGTAGGCAACGTACTTCGTCATAGCAGGCAATCCCGTTACACTTCAGTCTACGACCGTAGACAAGAATGTAATGACATCCGCAGCAGCCTTCGTCAATAATCTGCAACGTCGCTTTGGAGTGGTGGTGGTGACTGATCGCCAAGCAGGCAGCGTCGTCGGCAGCGGGGGGAACGGGGGGCGTCCGAGCGAAGGTGCTCAAGGGCTTTGGGTACCATCGCCCTAGTGGCAAGGTACCATCCACGCTACCTCCACCCCCGTCTTCAACAAACAGGGCTAAAGCCATTCGCTGTTGTTGTTGGTAGTCCCGGCCTTAACGGGATTAGGCCTGAGCAGATCGTGTAGGGTCCGATCACGTCACGCGGGACGATAACGTACAGACTCCGCAAGAAAACGGACTAGGTGTGTCGGCAGTTGAACACTTAGCATCGCAAAGGTACGAATGTGCGGCCACACGCCATTGGGAACAGCTAGCTTGTTCACACGTTTGTTCGTTGCTTATGCGTAATGTAGCTGGATAATGTCTTGACGAAGATTGAGAAGGAATGCTCGCCGGTTGGCATTGAGAAAACCATTCTCGTAGTAGAAGATGAGTTCCTTATTCGTTATTGGGTGGCCGACTTCTTGCGGGATGAAGGCTACAATGTGCTTGAGGCACTGAACGGTGATGAAGCGGTTGCTATCCTAGAGTCGGGCGTTCCTGTTGACATATTGTTTAGCGACGTAAGGATGCCAGGCAAGATAGACGGACTAGGTCTTCTCGCATATGTTCAAGAAGCTCATCCTAGCTTACCGGTCGTCATGGCATCTGGTCACCTCATAAACGTACCTTATAGTTACGAAACCTCGACACTGTTTCTACAGAAACCTTACACAATAGCTCAGGTAGAGAGGGCTATCAACACTCTCTTACCCGAGGTCTAATGGGTAGTCTCTCGCAAACACAAGAAGTGTCATCGTCGATCTTGGTGGTTGATGGGGACATTGTATCTCGTCATGCCATCGCGCACTACTTGAGACACTGTGGCTATGATGTTGTTGAAGCTGGTAATACCGACGAAGCGATGACGGCGCTTGACTCGCTATCAATGTCTATCGACGTTATCCTCTGCGACGTTGCAGCTATTGGCAGCCGATCCGCATTCGAGCTTGCCAACTGGGTTCGCAAGATCCATCCTGCTTTGGAAGTTAGGTTGGCGGGCAGCATCGACAAGGCAGCAAAAGAGGCTGCGGAGCTTTGTGAGACAGGGCCTCACCTCGCCAGACCGTATGAGCCTCAAGCCGTAGTGGACTATATCAAGAGACTGCGGGCGGCGCGGGAGCGAGCATAATCCGCGCTCGCAACCGCACTCCGCTCCACTGGCCATCTAATCCCCTTGGTCCCAAGTCGCGAGGCGGCGTCGAACATGTTAGATGGAGATGGGGAGGAGGATAACCTCGGTAACAGCGGGGAGCGCGGCGGCACCGAGTGACGCGTTAGCGGCTGCGAACCAAGGCACCCGAAAGCTTTGGGTCCCATCGCCCCTGCGGCAAGGTACCATCTACGTCACCGACACCCCGTCTTCAAGAAACAGGGCTAAAGCCCTCCGCTGTTGTTGTTGGTGGTCCGGCTCTCGAAGGCAGCGTTGACCTGTCGTGAATGTACGCTTGCGGACCGCAATGAGACGATCCCCAGACTAAGTCTCTTACCGTACAGCATCGAGCCCTTTGCGTATGGTAGAAGCAGCTTTTTGGGCAGGGTACAACGCTCGCTTAAGGGGCGATGATGCCGTGACGTGCCCCCACCCGACTGGCAGCGCCGAACGCGACGAATGGCTTGAAGGCTGGCGAGGCGACTTGTTCGAGAGACACTTTGGGCGGGCCGTGGAGACGTCGCCTCCGGGCACTGCAAGCGGGGCTAGTTCTTCCAAGGGACCGCAATGAATGTGACGTGCAGTACGCGCAAACATGACGCCCTCAACTCTCTAAGTCTTTCTATTTCGATAGATTAACAGGCTTAATTGCATGTTCAAACTAGGCACCGCTAGCCATTGCCTCCAATCCCCGCCCAAACCCCTCCAACCCATCGCCAACTTATGCCTTTGTTTGCGAGTCGCGAGGCCACGTAGGCCATATGGGGGTGGGGAGAGGGAGAAGGATAGCCTCAGCAACAGCAGTGAGCGCGGCGGCACCGAGCGACACGCCAGCGGGTCCGAGCCAAGGCCCCTACGTCTTTAGGTCCCATCGCCCGTACGTCAAGGTCCCATCCACACCAACGCCACCCACGTATTCAAGAAACAGGGCTAAAGCCCTTGGCGGTTGTTGTTGGTAGCCCCGCCGCTCGAAGGAAGTGTGGAGCTGTACTACTAGCTAAAACGGCACCTGCGCCGATAACTCGTCTTGCGCGGCCTTAAGCTTATCGTGCGTGACGGCGTCCTCTAGCAGTATGGTGTTGACCTTCTGAGCAACCGTCTGTGCCGTTTGATTACGGCAAGCAAGCGCTTGATGTCTTCCAAGAAACCCAGTCGGGTCCTCTCCCATCTTGAGCGATATGATCTTAACGCCGCGACCGACCGCAAAGCCAACTTCCTGCTGACACCACGTCGACTCGCGAAAGCCCGATGTGTGTATCGCGACGAAGGCATCCATAGTGCTTAAAGCCCTTTCAATTTCGTCTTGCCATTGAAGCGTGGGAACGACATCTTCATGAGCGACAAAACCGGCGATAGCGAAGAAGGCAAGGCTTTGCTTAAGAGCCGTGGCCGTCGTCCTGTTCTTACTGATGTGTGAAACGAAAACGCGAAACCGCCTCGTACCTTCCCAGTTAGCCGGTGGGCGCGGTGTGTATGTCTTGCCACCACCAAGTCTAGCCAGCCCAAGCTCATCAGCGACGCGTAGCAGTAGGGGTTCAGAGGCATAACGAAGTACGTCTTTGACATAGACGCGTTTACTCTGGCCATATGTGAAGTCTTGAGTGTTGATGCTAAGAGCACTAAAGAAGCCATCAATGTCACTGAAGGTGTAACGAGATTGGAGTTCGACACCAATCCTTTCGAGTAACTCCATACGTTCAGTGGCCAACATGCATTCGCTCCCCGCTGTGTGGACCTTGGCATCGTGTGAGTAAGTTCAGGATAGGGAGGGGTGGATGGAGGTGAAACCAGATGAGGCCCTGTCTATACCTATCGCTGTCGACAGCTAGGTGTTACACCAGAACATCGCAAGCGTAACATCTGTCCTTCTCTAAGTGTGTGTTTTCAATGGGTTGGCGAGCGCGGTTGCCTCTCCTTTCCTGGCACCAGACTATTCCCAAGGCCCTGAAAGCCTTGGGAACGCCCCCTCAAAACAACTTTAGGCACCCCCGGGTGCGACATCTGTCGCATGCATGGCGGTGGTCGACGCGGTCAGGTTCGCGAGGTCGGCCGGCGTGTTGATATTCGGTATCGGTACCGCCGCGTGGACGACCCGGGGCCCTTGGCTGTCCGCCCAATCCCGAATTGAACGATTTTCGCTGCTCGCCAGATAGTCGTCGAGCGCGTCCGCCAGACCGGTTGGCCAGTAGGCCGCGAGCTGCTGGCCGGCGACGATGGCCGGCGTCGCGCCGATCAGCGAGCGCGCCGTGGCTTCGGGGAAGGCCGGCATGTCGCACCCCGTCGTCAGCACCCCGTCGAAGCCATTGGCGCGGGCGTGATGCAGGGCAGCGGCGAGGCCACCGAGTGGGCCTAGGTCGGCGGCCGGGCGGTCGTCGAGGCAGTCGTAGCCGTCGATCCGGCGACCGCAGACGACGACCGCGGCGACATGGGGGGCCAGGCTTTCGACGGCAAGATCGATCAGCCGTTGGCCGTGCAGGAGCGACACCGCCTTGTCGCTGCCGAACCGCCGGGACCGCCCGCCGGCCAGCACGGCACCGAGCACGCGCGGTGGCATCGCGCCATCCGCAGGGCTTTCGGCGTTCAGCGCCGCCAGCCGATCCCCCCGGTTGAACAGTTGGAAACCATCGTGCCGCGCGACGGCGACCAAGGTTATGCCGGCCTGTCGTGCGCAGTCGAGCGCCAGGCTTGTCGGTGCCGAGACCGCGACGATAACCGGGACCCCGAGGCGCGCCGCCTTCTGGACCATCTCGACCGACACCCGGCTGGTCAGCAGCAGCATGGCATCGTCCGCGGCAATGCCGGCCCGTGCCGCGGCCCCGACCAGCTTGTCGAGCGCGTTGTGGCGGCCGACATCCTCGCGCACCAGCAGGGGTTGGCCACGTCGCCACAGCGCCGCCGCGTGGCTGGCGCGGGTGGTCGCGCTGAGCGGCTGGGCAGCCGACAGCGCCGTCATTGCGCCGAGAATCTCGGCGGGAGTCGGCTGCGGCCCCGCGGCCGTGACCAGCGGCGGCACGACGACCGCCTGTGCCAGGCTTTCGATGCCGCACAGTCCGCAGCCGGTCGGTCCGACGATGGCGCGGCGGCGCTCGGCGCTCGCGGTGCCCCGCCCGGCCACGAGCCACAGCCGGGCCTCGATCCCGTCGGGCTGCACGACGATTTCGACATCCGCGATATCGGCGACGGAGGCGATCAGCTGTTCCGTCAGGGCAAAACCCGTGACCAGGTCGTCGAGATCGCCCGGCGTCGCCATCATGACGGCCACCGTCGTTGCATCGATGACCAGCGCGACCGGTGTCTCGACGGCGAGCGCACGGTCGGCGGTCTCGGCGCCCGTCGCGGTCCAGCTGACGCGCGTATCGCTGCGCCACAGCGGCACGCTCTCGGCTGTGGGATCGTTGGGTTGTCTCGTCATAAAGTGATGTTACCGCACAGGAGCCGGCTCCCTACACTATAGTGACGGCGGCTCCTTGGGATAAGCCCGGGTGCCGGCGTCGTCGACGCGCAGCCAGCGGTCGGCGCGAAGAATGCTCGACAGCACATGCGGCCGCTGGTCGAGTTGGCGCCCGTCGGCGGCATCGCGCAGGAACAATGTCGTGCCGGGGCGAGCGGGTGGGCCATCCTCGATCGGTTGACCGGCTTCGGGATCGAGACCGGCCATGGCGCGGATCGCGGCGAGCACGAAAAAGCGCAGCGCGACCAGCGCCGCGACCGGTGTGCCCGGCAGGCCGAAATACAGTCGGCCGGAGCCGAGCGTGGCGAACAGCAATGGCTTGCCGGGCCGCATCTGGACCCCGTGGAAGCCCTTGCCAGCGCCGACTTCGGCCAGCGCCTGCGCCACCAGGTCGAAACGTCCGCCCGAGACGCCACCGGTCGACAGCACGATGTCGGCGTCGCCGTCGCGGGCGCGGGCCAGCATCGTGACGAGCGCCGGCAGGTCGTCCGTGACCGGACCGGCATAATCGATCGACAGGCCGAGCGTCGCGGCGAAGGCGACCGTCATCGGGCCGTTGCTGTCCGGGATCAGGGCCGGATCGGCCAGCGCGGCGGACGTGGCGGCGATCTCGTTGCCCGTCGTGAACAACAGCAGGCGCGGGCGACGGACGACCGGGACCTCGCCGATGCCGGCGGAAGCCAGGACGCCGACCGCGTCGACGCCGACTCGCGCACCGGCGGGCAGCAGCACGGTACCGGCCTGGACGTCCTCGCCGGTTGCCCGGACGTTGTTCCACCGCACCAGCGGCGCGTCGACCAGCAGGCGCTTGCCGACAACGCGGGCGTGCTCGCGGATGACGATGGTGTCGGCTCCGGCCGGCAGCGGCGCTCCCGTCGAGATCGGCACCGCCGTCCCGGGTTCGAGTGGCGACGGCCAGTGTCCGGCGGACGCGTCGGACCCGATTGCCAGTTCGATCGGCCGGTCGGGTCGCGCGGCCTCGGTCGCGGCGCTCGCGAGCGCGAATCCGTCCATTGCCGAGGCGACGAAGCGCGGTACCGAGAGCCGGGCGTGGACCGGCTCGGCGAGGCGATGGTTGAGTGCGGCAGCAAGCGGACGGCGTTCGCTGCCGAGGCGCGTCGCTGCAGCGTGGATCAGGGCCAGTGCCTCGTCGACACTGGGGCGCTGGCTAGCCACCGGCCGGGTGTGACGGGTTCACGGGTGTTCTCGAAGTCGCAAGCGTGGTCGGAAGCGCAAGCGCGACGCCCTCGTCAGCCGGCGGGTAGGGGGCGTTCATCGAGGCTCCATACCGCAGCGTCGCGGTGACCCCCAATGCAACAATCCTTTCGTGACGTGAAGCGCGCGGCAGATGCTGCCGACCGGTGGCGGCAATTCGTCGACTACCCATGTGTATAATATCCGTTCATGGCTACGGCGGCACGGTTGGCGTATGAACCTTGTAAAGGCGTCTCGATGAGTACCAAGCGACCCAACGGCATTGTCGACTACAACGCACCCGCGGGCGGCTGGGGCGCGCTGAAGGCCGTGGCCGAAGTGCTGAAGCGCCAGCAGGTGGTGGTTGCCGGTGGCAAGGCGCTGCTCAAGCAGAACCAGCCCGACGGCTTCGACTGTCCCGGGTGCGCCTGGCCCGACCCCAAGCATACTTCCGCCTTCGAGTTCTGCGAAAACGGCGCCAAGGCGGTGGCGTGGGAGTCGACCGCCAAGCGGGTCGCGCCCGACTTCTTCGCCGAGCACAGTGTCGCCGAGCTGTGGACGCAGCCCGACCACTGGCTCGAGGGGCAGGGGCGGGTGACCCATCCGCTGCGCTACAACCCCGACACCGACCACTATGAGCCGGTCGAATGGGCGGAGGCGTTCGTTGGCATCGCGGCCCGACTGAACGCGCTGGCGAGCCCGAACGAGGCCGAGTTCTACACGTCGGGCCGCGCGTCGAACGAGGCGGCGTTCATGTACCAGCTGTTCGCGCGAATCTACGGCACCAACAACTTCCCCGACTGCTCGAACATGTGCCACGAGGCGACCTCGGTCGGCCTGCCCAAGTCGATCGGCATCGGCAAGGCGACGGTGACGCTCGAGGATTTCGATCATGCCGACTTCATCCTGTCGATGGGCCACAACCCGGGTACCAACCATCCGCGCATGATGACCTCGCTGCGCGATGCGTCGAAGCGCGGTGCCACGATCATCGTCCTCAACCCGCTGAAGGAGCGCGCGCTGGAGCGCTTCGAGGCACCGCAATCGCCGATCGAGATGGCGACCTTTGGGTCGACGCCGATCGCGACGACCTATCTCCAGGTCAAGGTCGGCGGCGATGCGGCAGCGCTCAAGGGCATCTGCAAGGCGCTGGTGGCGATGGACGATGCGGCCAAGGCTGCAGACTTCGCGCCGGTGCTCGATCACCAGTTCATCGCCGGGCATACGGCGGGCTTCGAGGCTTTCGCCGCCGACCTCGCGACGAGCCGTTGGGATGCGATCGAACGCGCCTGCGGGCTGACCCGCGCCGAACTGGAGAGCGTTGCCGAGGTCTATGCCAGGGCGCAGGCAACGATCGTCTGCTATGGAATGGGCATAACCCAGCACAAGACCGGTACCGCCAACGTCCAGCAGATCGCCAACCTGCTGCTGCTCAAGGGCAATATCGGTCGCCAGGGGGCGGGCATCTCGCCGCTCCGGGGCCACTCCAACGTCCAGGGTGACCGCACCGTCGGCATCACCGAGCGCCCGGCCAAGCCCTTCCTCGACAAGATGCGGGAGGTTTTTGGGTTCGAGCCGCCGCAGGAGCCAGGGCATTCAGTTGTCGACGCAATCGCGGCGATGCGCGCCGGCAAGTCGAAGGCGATCGTCTGTCTCGGCGGCAACCTGGCGATCGCGTCCTCCGACCCTCAGGCCTGCGCCGAAGCCTTCCGCCAGCTCGATCTCGCGGTCCACATCACGACCAAGCTCAACCGCACGCACCTGCTCCTCGGCCGGCACAATTACATCCTGCCGTGCCTCGGCAGGACCGAACTCGACATGCAGGCGACCGGGCGGCAGTCGATAACCGTCGAGGATTCGATGTCGATGGTTCACGCCTCGAGCGGATTCCTCGAGGCACCGGCTGCGACCGTGATGTCGGAGATTGCCATCATTGCCGGCATCGCCCGCGCGACGCTGGGGGCCAAGGGCGGCGTCGACTGGGAAGCGCTGACCGGCGATTACGCGCTGATCCGCGACAAGATCGAAGCTGTAATTCCCGATTTCGAGGCCTTCAACGACCGCATCAAGATCCCGGGCGGCTTCCAGTTGCCCAATTCCGCGCAGCAGCGAATCTGGAAAACGCCGACTGGCAAGGCCAATTTCATCGTCTTCTCGGGACTCGAGGAGGACGCGGCGACCGCCGAGCCCGATGTGCTGCGGTTGACGACGATCCGCAGCCACGACCAGTACAACACCACGATCTATGGCCTGGATGACCGCTATCGCGGGGTGTTCGGACGGCGTGACGTACTGTTCATCAACGATCGCGACATGGCCCGTCTGGGGCTGGCCGAGGGCGATGTCGTCGATGTCGCCACCGCGCTCGAACACGCCCGTCCCGACCGCGTCGTCCAGAAGCTGACGCTGGTCAGCTACAACGTGCCCGATGGCTGCTGCGCATCTTACTATCCCGAGACGCAGCCGCTGATCGCGCTCGAACATTGTGATCCCGAGAGCCTGACCCCATCGTACAAGTCGGTTCCGGTACGCCTGCTCCGAGCCGGCCCGGCGAACGATGCCGACACCGTCATCGGGCGCGAGGGTATCTACGGCAGCACCGCAGCGGGGACCTGAGCATGTACGAGCCGACCATCGTCCATTTTGCCGAGGTCGCTCGCGACAAGGCCGAGTCGCTCGAGCGAGCGCCGGCCGGTTTCTTCGTCGGGGCGATGATGGCAGGTGCCTATATCGGTATCGCCATGATTCTGGCGCTGAGCTGTGCGGCTGGCATGCCGCCGGGCGCGCGACCACTGGTACTCGGCGGGGTGTTCGGCATCGGCCTGATCCTGACGGTATTCGCCGGCGCGGAACTGTTCACCGGCTACGTCATGTACACCGGCTTCGGCCTGGCGCGGCGCAGCGTGACGTTGTCAGAGGCGTTGTCGTTGATGGTCGTCGTCTGGATCGGTAACCTCGCGGGCGCGCTGGTCCTCGCGGGCGTGTTCATCGCGGGCGGCGGCGGCGCGGTCCTCGCCGACGGCGGCACTTACCTCAACACCTACGTAACCCATAAAGTCGAGGCCGATGCCGTCGCGCTGATCGCCCGGGCGATCCTGTGCAACTGGCTGGTCTGCCTTGCAATCTGGACCGCCAGCCGGGTGTCGGGCGACGCCGCCAAGTGCATCGTGCTGGCGTGGGCGCTGCTCGCCTTCGTCGCGGCCGGGTTCGAGCACTCAGTCGCCAACATGACGGCGCTGGCGCTCGGCCTGCTCGACCCGCACCCCGCGATCGCGCTCGCGGGCGTGGTGCGGAACCTGGTGCTGGTCACCTTCGGCAACATCGTCGGTGGTGCCGTGTTCGTCGTCGGCGGCTATCTGTCCGCCGCTCGCACCGACACCGGCACCGAGGCGCGCCACGACACCGGCACGCTGCCGACGGCGCTCCGCGTTCCGCCGACTTGATTCGTGCCCGCATGAGTTACGCTGTCAAAGAGATATTCCTGACCTTGCAAGGGGAAGGGCGCCATAGCGGGCGCGCCGCGGTGTTTTGCCGGTTCGCCGGCTGCAACCTGTGGTCTGGGCTGGAAAGCGGTCGTGCGGTCGCAATCTGCAAGTTCTGCGACACCGATTTCGTCGGCCTCGATGGCACCCTCGGGGGGCGCTACGTCGATGCCGCGCGGCTTGCCGACACGATTGCCGGGGAGTGGCCCGGCGGCGGGCGGCCGCTGGTCGTGTGCACGGGCGGCGAGCCGCTGCTCCAGCTCGAC